>JAFSMR010000025.1 GCA_017447805.1 Kiritimatiellia bacterium
AGCATGTCGCCGTCCGAGGCGTATGCGCTTTGCAAGCGTTCCGGCGCTTTGGACAAATATATAGTTCCGCATTATGATGTTCTTCACTCAATGGGGGCCAACGCGCTCATCGAAGACATCACTGATTACTTACGCGAGCGGGGGGTTGAGATATGATCGTCTATCACGGTTCTACGGTCGGAGTACTATGCGGTCGGACTCCATAGTACTCACAATTATGGTTATCAAAGAAGGGAAAAGTAATGAGTGACGCACATAAGATAGGAACTAACGTTAGGCGGCTACCAGGGCAGTCGTTACGGGAGGAGTTTGAGGAAAAATGGGAAAGTAATATCACCTTACCATTTATATTTGCGGCAATGGGGGTCGCCATTCTGATTGTTGAAGTGTATCATGAGTATTTAAGTGTCAAGCCAAGTATCTTGATAGGGATTGGAGCGGCAGTAGTAGGCTTCGTGTTTTTGGCGCGCGGGCTTAAGAAGTTAAAAGAATTTAGGGCAATCAGACGAGGCGAGAGGGGCGAGATTATAGTTGCCCAGGTCATCGAAAGAGATTTGCTGCCAAACGGCTATACGGTTTTCCACGATATTCAATTGGAGGACAAGAAGCGATTCAATATCGACCATCTGTTGATAGGTCCGAACGGCGTTTTTGCGATTGAGACAAAGAACTACTCTAAGCCTAAACGAGGGGAAGTAAAGGTATCATACGATGGCAAACGTGTGCGATGGAACGGCGCGGCGCACAAGGACGACGAGGCGCGGCAGGCGATAGCGAATGCAGTAGCAGCGAAGGATTTCATCTTCAAGCAAACCGGGCTCAAGGTGTATGTGAAGCCGGTTCTTTGCGCTGTCGGCTGGTATGCCGTATCTAACGATTTGTTTGGGAATCCAGTTCTCCTGCTTATGGAGAAACAACTCGGAACAATTATCCCGAAGGTGTATCCGAAGGCGCGTCTTTCAGAGCAAGAACGAAATCTCATCATTGCCAAACTTTCGGCGCTGTAGTGTGGAGTCAGAGAACTCGAACTCAATGGGACTAGTGAAGACGAGAAGACTTGCTGCGATGCAGATGCTGCAGAAGGCAAAGGTGGGGATTAGGGAGTGAGACGAGATGCAGAACGAAGTTGAACCCATATATAAAAAAGATCAACGACTTGCGATGCTTGCAGAAAGTATCGTCAAGGTAATTAGCGAGGCGCGAGAATCCGCGGCTCGCCATGTCAACACCACGATGGTTTTCGCCTATTGGAATGTAGGCAGGCATATCGTTGAGTTTGAGCAGCATGGCAACGCAAAAGCTAGGTACGGGACGGGGCTCTTGACCAATCTATCTAAAGTGCTTTCGGCAAAGCTTGGCAGGGGATACAGTCGCCCTAATTTGAACAATATGCGGAAGTTCTATCTTGCCTATCCGATTTGTCAGAATATTTCTGACAAATTGAACTGGTCGCAGATTTGCGAGTTAATCACTATTTCTGATCCTCTGGAGCGCAGTTTCTATGAGAAAGAATGCGTACATGGAAACTGGGATGTCGTGTCTTTGCGTCGCCAAATGGATTCAGGTTTGTTCCTGCGACTAGCGGCGAGCAAAGACAAGAAAGGAATTCTCGCTCTCGCCGAGCATGGAGTGGAAGTTCAGAGACCGGATGATATCGTAAAGAATACATACACACTTGAATTTCTTGGATTGCACGAATCTGCACATTTCACCGAAAGCGATTTGGAGCAGCGAATCATCGACAATCTTCAGACTTTTCTACTGGAACTTGGTAGAGGATTTGCGTTTGTTGGTCGGCAGTATCCAATTACTGTGAACAATATCCATTATCACATTGATCTCGTATTCTATCACCGTATCCTGAAATGTTTTGTGCTTATAGACTTAAAGAAAGGGTCGGTGAAACACGAGGATATTGGTCAAATGAACATGTACATGGGTTATTTTGCAAAAGAGGAAAGCGCACCGGACGACAAGCCCCCAGTTGGCATAATCTTGAGTAGATTCAGGGACGAATTGCTTGTAGAATATGCAACATACGGAATGGACGCAAATCTTTTCGTGTCGAAATATGAACTATATCTGCCGAATCGCGATGAATTGGCGAGGCTGGTTGAAACTGTTGTTGGCGTGGGAGGAAAGATTTCGAGTTAGAGAGGGAGGATTTCTCGCATGGGGACATTGACGTTGTTAAATGTTGCCAATACCAATAATCAATTAGAAATTAGGAATTAGAAATTATGAATTAGGAATTAGTAGTTAGCAGTTAGTAGTTAGCAGTTTATCTGAACATCTGAACTTTCTGAACATCTGAACTTCTGAACATCTGAACTATCTGAACGCGGGGCGACGCGCCCTACCCCAAATAATCTCTGCGCACTCAGCGTCTCAGCGCGTTTAGGTGTTCAGTTGGAGTTGGAGAGGTTAATGAAAACAACTTGAACAACTTTGGACAACTTTTGTCGCGGGCCAACTTGCCCGCGTTATGAAAGGGTTCCCATTAGATCTAGTGGGCACCGAGTTCTTAATCTCTACTATTATAAGTTGTTATATGTTGTTTATGTTGTTTTTTTCGATGGCCACGGGGCGACGCGCCCTACCCCAGCGCCTCTAGGCCTGCCGGTTGGCGGGAAAAATAGAAAATATAGTTGGGGCTAGCATTATTTAAGAGAATATGATATAATATGCGGCGTTTTGGCGAACAAAGCCGGAATGCGGTCAGTGGCGTGCCCTCAGCCATAAACCGCACAAAAACGGGGGGAAAGTTAAAGAAAATAGTAAATTAAGGAGATAAAATGGATAAGAACATTGTATTGAAGGTGTTGAAGCGCACATTCGATTTCGCTGGCCGCGCCACGAGAAAAGAATTCTGGCTTACGGCATTGGCGCTTTTTGTAGTGGAAATCGTGTTTATTGGTATTGGCTTGCTCTTCTGCCTCATCAACGAAGGCTTTGGCGGCTTTATGCTGTTCCTGTTGCTCGCACCGGTTTTCGTGGCTTCTTTGGCGAACCTTTTCCGTCGTATTCACGACCTCGGCCTTTCCGGCTTCTGGACTTGCTATCTTTCACCCCTCGGTCTTCCGATGATGTACGGCGCTTACATCATTGATTCTGATGCCAGCGTAAACACTGTAATCGAGAAGATCAGGACGACTGGTTCTGCATGGCTCGGCTGGATCCTCGCGTTCCTCTTCTGGCCTGTGGCTTCCACATTCGGTCTTCTCGTAATTTTGCTCTCGCCCGGTCAAAACAAGGATAACATCTACGGCGCGAATCCTTACGTCAAGTAATAGCCGGTAACTGGTAACAGTAAATGATGCAAATGGCCCTCGAGGACTAGACCTCGGGGGCCAAAATATGTTATAATATACGGCGTTAGCGTTTTCGCAAGAAAGAGGAGAGTGCGGTAGATATGGATAGAGTCGCCTACTTGGTAAGACGTTTGTTGCTGGTAATACCTACATTTATAGGTATTACGCTTATTTGTTTCACCCTAACGAGGTTCTTGCCGGGGGGGCCGGTCGAGATGCGACTGATGCAAATGCGCGGGATGGCCGCGCAAGGCGGCGCTGGCGAGAGTGCGGGGTCTGCGACTAGTGCGAATGTTAGCGAGGAATATAAGAAAGAGCTCGAGAAGCAGTTTGGGTTTGATAGGCCATTCGTGGTGCAATATTGGGATTGGCTCGTCAATAAACGCATGGGCATGAATCTCGAGAGCTACGCATTTCGCAATAAAACGGCTTGGCAGCTGATTAAATCGAGAATTCCTATTTCGCTATGGTTTGGCCTTGCTTCGTTTTTGCTTACATATATGATATGTATACCCCTTGGGATAGCAAAAGCCCTGCGGCACCGTCAGGCGTTCGATGCAGCTTCTAGCGTAATAGTGTTTATAGCATACGCTATACCGAGCTTTGCGCTTGCGATGAGCTTGAAGATGCTGTTTTGCGGAACGGTGGAAGGTCTATGGGATATCTTCCCCTTGGGAGGAATCGCAAGCGATAATGTATATGGCGAAGCGCTCGGCACATGGGCAATATTCAAAGACCGCGCGTGGCACATGGCGCTGCCGATCGCCTGCTATGTCGCGGGCGGTTTCGCGATGCTTACCTTGCTGATGAAAAATTCGCTCCTCGACCAGATTTCAGCCGATTACGTGCGCACTGTAATCGCAAAAGGCGCAACGCGCAAGCGGGCGATTTGGTGCCACGCGTTTCGCAACGCGCTTATACCCGTTGCGACGGGTCTTGGCGGCATGATTGGCCTTATATTCGTCGGCTCCATCATAATCGAGACGATATTCGAAATTCCCGGCATGGGGAGACTATCCTGGGATGCGTTGATCGGGCGAGATTATTCGGTGTTTCTCGCGCTTCTCGCGCTGACCGCCAGCTTCCAGCTAGTCGGCAATATCATATCTGATATTCTTTACATGATCATCGACCCGAGAATCGATTTCTCGAAGAAGTAATAGCGGAGGATTTAGAATTATGTTTCAGCTTTCACCACTCGCACAAAAACGCTGGCGCTCGTTCAAGCGGATTCGCCGCGCATGGTTTTCGTTAATCGCGCTAGGTGTAATCTTCGTATTTTGCATGCTTGCGGATTTCGTCTGCCCATGCGACCCTAGGGCGGTAATAGACCCCGACACTTTGGAAAAATACCGTGAAACGAAGGTCGAGGAAATATATGATGTAAGGACGGCCAGATTCAACGTAAGAGACAATGGCGAAATTTACGATTTCGAAGGTCCGGCAGATATCAAGGCGGCAGTCGAGGCGAATCTCGCTTCTCGCAATCAATCGCAGCTCGAAGATACCGCATGGCTCGCCAGCCTTGGCGAAGAATTCAGCATAAAAGGCAGCGCGAAAGATGGCTATGCAAGATTCTACCTCGACCCTAAGGCGTCGCCGCAAATAAAAGAGCGCCGCGAGACGCGTCCTGAAATCGCGTTTCCTTTTAGGCCAACCCCAGAGCATCCGTTCGGAATCGACGATGGTGGCCGCGATGTCTATGCGCGAGTCGTGCACGGTATGCGAATCGCCCTTATCTTTGGATTGGTGCTGGCCTTCTGGGCCATGTTCATCGGGCTTGTCATCGGCGCGATAGAAGGGTATTTCGGCGGCACGACAGATATTCTGATGCAGCGCTTTACCGAAATCTGGTCGTCTGTTCCATTCCTTTACGTAATGATATTCATTGGCTCGACCCTCGGCAGAAGCTTTACGATTCTGCTTGTGTGCTATGGAATTTTCAACTGGATTGCCGTATCGTATTACATGCGCGCGGAATTCTTGCGCTTGAGGGTAGGGACCTTTGTGGAAGCGGCGAAGTGTCAGGGCTTTTCCGCGGCGCGAATCATTTTTTCGCACATTCTTCCTAACGCATTGACGCCGCTCATTACGCTATTTCCTTTCTTGCTCATGGGCGCGATTGGCTCGCTCGCGGCGCTGGACTTCCTTGGGTTCGGTTTGCCGCCGATGACGCCAAGTTGCGGCGAGCTTATGCATCAGGCGCAGCAGGTAAGATGGGCGTGGTGGTTGATTTTGTTCCCGGCGCTTGCGCTTTTCATCGTAATGTTCCTCACTGTTCTCGTCGGTGAAGGGCTGCGCGATGCGTTCGACCCTCGCCAGAAATCGAAACTCGAATAGTAATAGATCCAGGGGAAAGAGTAAAAGATGAAGTCTATGGTATTATCGTGTGCTGCGCTTGGCGCGCTTGCCCTGTTCGCACAAAAGCAAGAAGCGAGCGAATACGCGCTTGCGCCAGAAGCGCCATTCGAGATGAAGGCGATTGGCGTATGGCAGGCGCCGGATAGGGAATTTTCGATAGAGGAATTCGGCGCAAAGCGAGGCGGCGAAGAAAAGTGCACGGCGGCATTCGCCGCGGCAATAGAATCTTGCGCGCGCTCGGGCGGCGGAAGGGTAGTAGTTCCGGCAGGCGATTGGCTAAGTGGCGCAATCCATCTAAAGAGCAATGTAGCGCTGGAACTGAAGGAAGGCGCGAAGATAATATTCAGCGACGAGCCAAGCGATTATCTGCCGGCCGTTCCAACATCTTGGGAAGGCGTCGAAGTATTGAATTATTCGCCGCTTCTCTATGCCTACGGTGCGACAAACGTAGCGATAATCGGCAAGGGAACGCTCGCGCCGAAAATGGATAATTGGCGCAAATGGTTTTCGCGTCCGCCAGAGCACATGGCATTCACCGCCAAGCTATACGATTGGTGCAGCGAGGTTGCGCCAATCGAAGAGCGCGATGCGCTGAAAATGCCTGGCTCCAACGCAAGGCCCCACCTTATTCAATTCAACAGATGCACCAATATCTTGCTCGATGGTTTTTCGATTCGCTCATCACCTTTCTGGACCATTCATTTATACCATAGCGAAAATGTCGTCGCGAGAAACTTGGATGTGTATGCGCATGGTCACAACAACGATGGCATCGATGTCGAAATGACGAAGAATGTAATCATCGAAGATTGCAAATTCGACCAAGGCGACGATGCTGTCGTCATAAAGGCCGGGCGCAACCAGGATGCGTGGGCGCTTTCGAGGCCAAGCGAAAATATCGTAATCAGAAATTGCGAAATCGTAGATGGGCACGTCCTTCTCGGAATCGGCAGCGAGATGTCCGGCGGCGTAAGAAACGTCTATATGCACGATTGCAAGATGACCGGCAATGCGCTGAATATATTTTACATGAAGACCAACGAGCGACGCGGCGGATTTATCGAAAACATATATATCAAAGATTGCGAAGTTGAAGCTATCGGCAAGAAGTTGCCAATGAGCGTAGTTGGAATCGAAACAGACGTAATGTATCAGTGGCGCAATTTGCCTACGAAAGAAGTGAAGGTAACGAGAATCCGCAATATCGTAGCAGAGAATCTAAAAGCGAATCGCGCAAAACACCTCGTGATGATTTACGGCGATGCGAGAGACGAGATAGACGGCGTAAAAATCGACAATGTAATATGCGACAAAATCGAGGACGAAAAAATCATCGTCTCTCACGCGAAGAATGTAACGATAGATGGCGAGGAGATTGCCGCGAAGAATATCCCGGCGCCTAAGCGCTAAGGTAAGGTGAAAAAGCGGCAAGTAAGGCTATGCGAGGAAAGTTCATAACATTCGAGGGCGGGGAAGGCTGCGGAAAATCGACGCAGATTCTCAAGCTCGAAGAAAAATTGCGCTCGGCCGGCATAGATGTAATAAAAACCCGCGAGCCCGGCGGCACGAGGCTTTCCGAGCTGATACGAGGTCTGTTGAAAGACGAAGAAACCGACCCTCCATGCGACAGGGCGGAGCTTCTCTTGTTTCTCGCGGCGCGCGCACAACTCGCGAAAAATGTAATTGTGCCGGCGCTTTCCGAGGGCAAATGGGTAATAAGCGATCGCTTCAGCGATTCGACATTTGCATATCAAGGCTACGGACGCGGCCTAGACCTCGATGCGATAAAAACAGCGAACGATTTCGCGTGCGCCGGTCTCAGGCCAGATCTTACATTACTATTGGAAGTTTCGAGCGAGACGGCAGAAAAACGAATGCGCGCGCGCGAAGCGAAATCATCAACAAGCGCCGATAGAATCGAAAAGGCGGGCAATGAATTCCATGCGCGGCTCAGAAGGGGATTCTTGGAGCTCGCGGCAAAAGAACCCGAGCGCATAAAACGAATCGACGCGGAAGGCGATATCGAGGAAGTCTGGGAACGGATATGGAATTACCTGAAGCCATTAGTCTAGTTTCGCGCGCTTTTTCGGAAGGCAGCGTCCCAGGCGGGTATCTCGTCGTCGGCGATGTGAACGGCAATGCGCGGGAATTCGTGATGAAAATTCTTTGCGAACTTTTCACCAGCGAAGCCGAGATTCAGCAGATTCGCGATATGTGCCACCCCGATGTCGCGTTTTTGTGTCCGGAAGGGGCAAGCCGGACAATCAAGACCGATACGGTCCGCGAAAAGCTTGTTGAACCAATGACGAAAACTTCGTATTCAGGCGGCTGGAAGGTCGGGGTTGTATTTGGCGCCGATAGAATGCAGATTTCCGCAGCGAATGTATTTTTGAAAAGCCTCGAGGAGCCTTCGCCCAAGACGGTCTATTTCCTGCTTACCGATAACCCGACACAGCTTTTGCCGACGATCGTCTCGCGCTGTCAGAGAATCGATTTGAAAGTATCCGAGGGCGTATTGGAAGATGGGCCGGAGCGCGAAGCGATAGACGAAGTGTTTTCTTCAAGCGAAATGAGCGGCGTATTCGCGCGCGCGCAAGCGGCGAAATATCTCGCATCCGTGCTCGACGACCTGAAGAAAAACGCGCCAAAGGGCGAGAGCGCGATTGTAAAGAAGGCGTTCTACAAAACAATCATGCGCCAGGTCAGGGAATGGATGGCTAGAGGCCTAGTGCCGCTTAAGTTCGCATTCAGGAATATCGAGGCGGTGGAAGAAGCCTACGCGAGAAGTGAAAGATTCATATCCGACGAGTCCGTTCTTTCGTTTATGATGGATAAACTAGTTTTTCCGAAAAGATGAAATTCGCTCTTTCCACAAATTGGTGCAATCGCAAAATAAACGACGGCGAAATTATCGCCGCAAAAGCGCTCGAGCTTGGCTTCGATGAGCTCGAGCTTGGTTTCAGGACTTCCCCGGAGCAAGTCGCCGGATTCAAAAAGATGCTTTCGCAAATTCCCGTGAAGAGCATTCACGCCTTTTGTCCCGTGCCGGTCAGCGCGCCGGCGCCGCACCCGGAATTATATTCGCTAGCGAGTTTTTCGCTCGAAGAGCGCCGCCTCGCTTCGCTCCATCTCGGGAGAAATATAGAATTCGCTTCGCGCCTCGGCGCGACATGCGTCGTTTTGCACGCCGGGCGCGTCATGTTTTCCAGTCTCTTCAAGATTATCGATTCGAATACCTTGAGAGCGAGTTTCGAAAAGAGCGGCAAAGATATCGCCAAAGCGCCTTATGCGAAGCTGCTGGCCAAAGCAAAGAAGATTCGAGAAAAGAACGGCAGGAAGCTAATCGAAATTTTCAAAACAACACTCGCCGGCACTGTAAAGACCCTAGAGAAGAACGGTGTAGTCTTAGGGCTTGAAAATTTGCCGTATCTCGAAGGCTTTCCCAACGAAGAAGAAATGGCCGAGCTCCTTAAGGATTTCGCCGGCGCGCCTATCCGGCCATGGTTCGATACCGGGCACCATCGTGTTCGCTATATGCATGGTTGGACGGATGAAAACCTCGCACATGAGCCGGGGCAGTTTGCCGGAATGCATCTTAACGATGTATTAGATTACGATGACGACCATCTTGCGCCAGGCGAAGGGAAGGTCGATTTCGCCGCGCTGAAACCTCTGGCCGAGAAAGTCGAGCATATCGTACTCGAACCTTGCCAGGATGTAACGGAGGAGCGTCTAGCCCAAGGACTAAAATTCATAAAATCGCTCTGGTCACTAGACCCGAGGGAGCAAAAATGATATAATATAACAATAATAAAATCGGTTATGAAGAAAAAAATACTCGTTGCGCTAGTTATCGTATTTGCAGGAATGGCTTTGATGGCAGAACATGCTGCTACCCCGGCATATCCGAATTTCGGATTGCCGCGCGTGGAAGAGATGATGTTCCTCGTATTGCAAATCGGTGTAATAATATTTGCCGCGCGCCTCGGGGGCGCCTTGGCTTCGATGATGCGCATGCCTTCGATTTTGGGCGAGCTCGCTGCGGGTATCGTAATCGGCCCATGGGCGCTAGGCGGAATCGGATTTGGCGAAGGCGTCTTCAAGTATGGTCTATTCAATGGCGCGGCGCTTAAAGCGATGAATGCAGTTTCGACCGAAAGCGCCCAGGCTATGTTCGGGTCGATTGCAGGCAATGGCGCGATGTTCGATGCGACGAGCCCTGCCCTCTACGGTATCGCGACTCTAGCTTCGGTGATTCTTCTATTTCTTTCCGGCCTCGAGACGAATCTGAGGATGTTCCTCAAATATTCGTTCGTCGGCACGATGGTGGGTGTTGGCGGCGTAGTGGTTTCGTTCGTGTTCGGCGATCTTTGCGCGGTGTGGCTGCTGCCGAAATTCTTCTCGAGCTTCCACTACCTCGCCAATATGCCGTTTGCGCAAGCGATTACGCAATCCGCCCCGCTATACATGGGTATAATGTCCACGGCGACATCTGTCGGCATTACGGCGCGAATTCTTTCCGAGAAGAAGAAGATGGATTCCGAAGAAGGGACAACGATTATGGCTGGCGCCGTAATCGACGATGTCCTTGGCTTGATTGTTCTTGCAATCGGCAACGGAATTATCGCGGCCAACATGAAAGGCCAAGGCGGTGGGGATGGTATGAACTGGGGCGAAATCGGGTTCGTCGCAATAAAAGCGTTTGGCGTATGGCTTGGCGCGACGATTGTAGGAATTCTCGTCGCCCGCCGGCTTTCTAAAGCATTGAAACTTTTGTTCCGCTCGCCGGTTGTCATTGCGACCATGGCGTTCGGTCTATCGCTTATCCTCGCGGGCTTCTTCGAATATATGGGGCTTGCGATGATCATCGGCGCTTACGTAATGGGGCTTTCGCTTTCGAGGACCGATCTGAAACATTCCATACAAGAAACCCTTACGCCGGTCTATACGTTCCTCGTCCCGATATTCTTCTGCGTGATGGGCATGATGGTGAATATCGGTTCGCTTTGTTCGAAAGACGTTTTGATATTCGGCGGAATCTACACGTTTCTCGCGATTGCCGCGAAGATTCTCGGGTGCATGGCGCCGGCGATGTGCTGCGGCTTCAATGTAAGAGGCGGGCTTAGAATCGGTGCGGGCATGGTGCCGCGTGGCGAAGTCGCGCTCATTATCGCCGGCTTGGGCTTGTCGGCAAAATATCTGACGCAGGAAATTTTCGGTATCGGTATTTTGATGACGCTCGTTACTACGGTAGTCGCCCCGCCCGCCTTGGTCGCGCTTTTCCATTCCCCGAAAAAAGGCGTCCGCCACCCGAAGAGCGCGAAGGATGGCAGAAGAGAAGTCGTTTTCGAATTGCCTTCTCGCGATGTTGCAGAGCTCGTGATTTCGAAACTTGTGGAGGAATTCCGCAAGGAAGGCTTTTTCACTACACTCCTTTCGCCGGCCGACCATATCTGGGAAATCGCAATGGATGATATCGAGCTTTCCATTCGCCGCCAAGGCGCGAAAATCAATTTCGTCTGCACCCCGGCCGAAGAAGCTATCGTCATGACGGCCTGGATGGAAGTCGCCAGCCAATTGAATGATCTAGCGCGCTCCATTTCCAAGCCCATGCGCAAGGAAGATGTCGGCAAGATGCTATCGGCTTCCGAAGCGGCGAGGCGCGGACACGAGGGCGTCGCAAAATATGTCCAGGGCTTTGTGATGCTGCCTAAATTCAAGGCCGAAAACAAGCGTGATGCGATAGAAAAACTAATCGCGGCGATTGCAAGGCAGTGTCCAAACCATCTGAAAGATACCCAAGGCGCTATCGACGCTGTCATGAAGCGCGAATCTTCCATGCCCACAGGCCTTGATAGGGGAATCGCCGTTCCTCACGGGCGGTGCTCGTGCGTGAAGGGGATTGCCGGAGCCGTAGCGATTCTCGAGCCGACGGATAATCCCGCGGGCATGCTCCCCGATTACGAGACGCTCGATTCCAGCCCAGTCAAGATAATCGTTTTAACTGTCGCGAATGACTCTGCCCAGACCCCTTACATTAAACTTATGAGCTTCATCTCGCGCGCATTGAGAGCCGATAACGGAGCGGAAAAGTTGTCGAAGTGCAAGACTCAAGATGAAATGCGCCGCTTCTTCCGTCACGCGAAATAAAGGATTTTCTAGATTATGAAAAAAGCAATAATTACGGTAGTCGGAAAAGACTCTGTCGGAATTCTCGCAAAGACCTGCACGTATCTAGCGAGCGAGAAAATAAATATTCTCGATATTTCGCAAACCGTCGTGCAAGATTATTTCAACATGATGATGATAGCCGATTATTCAAAATCGAAGACGCCATTTGTCGAAATCGCCTCTTGCCTCACAAAGCTTGGCTCGAATATGGGGATGGAAATCCGCTGCCAAAAGAGCGAGATATTCGAAAAGATGCATAGGGTATAACAGCGATGATCAACATTAGCGAAGTTCTCGAAACCAACCGTTGGATTCTTGCGGAAAACCTTGATGTGCGCACGATCACAATGGGCGTTTCGTTGCTCGATTGCGCATCTTCCGATTTAACCGAGACTTGCAAGAAGATAGAAGAAAAACTTCTTCGGCTCGCGAAAGATTTGGTGAAGACCGGCGATGATATCGGCAGGGAGTTTGGCGTTCCTGTAATCAACAAGCGCCTATCTGTAACGCCTATTGCGATCGTCGGGTCGGCCTGTTGCAAGAAGCCGCGCGATTTCGTGAAGATTGCGAAAACTCTCGATAAGGTCGCCTCGAAACTGAAGGTGAATTTCATCGGCGGATATTCGGCAATTGTATCGAAGGGCATGACAAAAGCCGATGAGCTTTTGATTCGCTCCATTCCCGAAGCGCTCGCCGTTACATCTCGAATCTGCTCGTCGGTAAATGTAGGCTCTACGAAGACGGGAATCGATATGGATGCAATCCGCCTGATGGGCGAGATTGTAAAAGAGACGGCGAAGAAGACCGCCTCGCAAGATTCTCTAGGCTGCGCGAAGCTGGTCGTCCTTTGCAATGCGCCGGATGATAATCCTTTCATGGCCGGTGCATTCCATGGAGTAAGCGAAGCTGATGCCGTGATAAATGTCGGCGTATCGGGTCCTGGCGTAGTAAACCACGTGCTGAAAGAAATCCGCGGCGAAAGTTTCGAAGTATTGTGCGAAACGATCAAGCGCACCGCATTCAAGATTACGCGAATCGGCCAGCTGGTCGCGCAGGAAGCCGCCAAAAGGCTCGGCGTTCCGTTTGGAATAATCGATTTGTCGCTTGCGCCGACGCCGGCGATTGGCGATTCCGTAGCGGATATCTTGAGGGAAATCGGGCTTGAGCACCCCGGCGCGCCAGGCACTACCGCAGCGCTCGCTTTGCTCAACGACCAAGTGAAGAAGGGCGGCGTAATGGCCTCAAGCTATGTCGGCGGACTTTCCGGCGCGTTTATCCCTGTTTCGGAAGACCAAGGGATGATCGACGCGGTGAACGCCGGTGCGCTTACGATCGAAAAGCTCGAGGCCATGACTTGCGTCTGCTCTGTCGGACTCGATATGATCGCAATTCCCGGCGATACGACCGCAAGCACGATTTCGGGCATTATAGCCGATGAAGCGGCCATAGGCATGGTGAACCAAAAGACTACCGCTGTCAGAATCATACCTGTCGTCGGCAAAAAGGAAGGCGATAGCGTTGAGTTCGGCGGACTCCTCGGCCACGCGCCTGTAATGGGCGTTTCGCGTTTTTCGTGCGAGAAGATGATTTCGCGCTCTGGGCGCATTCCTGCCCCGATTCATTCATTCAAAAACTAATACAAGAAAAAGGAGATAACCAATGAGACCAGGATTTTGGCAAGTATTGATCTGCATCGTCATTGCCGTGGCGCTATTCGGCGGCGCGAAGAAGATTCCTGAAATCGCGCGCTCGCTCGGCAAAGCGAAGGGTGAATTCAAGAAGGGCCTCAAGGAAGGCGATGATGAAGCCTCGAAGGACGAGGCTAATTCGTAAGTCATGGCCTCGGAGCTCATTCGCTCTAGGGTAAAGGAGCTGCCGAACAAACCCGGTTGCTATATAATGCGCGACCGGCAGGGCGCGATAATATATATCGGCAAAGCGAAGAATCTCAAAAAGCGCGTATCGAGCTATTTCCGCGATGGCGCGCGCCACGCGCCAAAAGTCCGCTCGATGGTCGAAACGGTTTACGACTTCGAGTTCATGACAGTGAAGAACGAAGCGGAAGCGCTTTTGACAGAAGCCGCGTTGATCAAACGCCACAAGCCCCGCTTCAATATTCTAATGCGCGATGATAAACGCTATCTCGCGCTTAGGGCGGAAACCGGCGCGAAATGGCCGCGCTTTTCTTGCGTCAGAATCATTCGCGATGATGGCGCGAGATACTTCGGCCCATTTCCTTCTTCGCCAGTCGTGCGCAGCGCCAAAGATTTCGTCGAAAAATATTATGGTATTCGCGAATGCGAAGCGATAGAACCAAATAGCGAAAACCATAAGCATTGCCTCGCAGACGTAATAAGGACGTGCTCCGCGCCGTGCATTGGCGCAATCAGCGAAGAAGAATATAGCGCGCGCTTTTTCGAGGCGTGCGAATTTCTCGATGGCAAACGCCCGGCAGTTTTGGGCGAAATCGAAAAGAAGATGCGCGAAGAAGCCGCGAAGGGCAAATATGAAGAAGCTTCCCGCCTCAGAGATACTTTTTTTGCGCTCAAGCAAATGACGAAATCGCATTTTATCCGCAGTAGCGAAAAGAGGACTAAAGCCGAGGCGCTCGAAGGAATCGCCGAGCTCGCGAATGCGATCGGCTTGAAAGCGCCGCCGAAGATCATCGAATGCGTCGATATCTCGAATCTGTTCGGAACTCATAATGTAGCTTCGCTCGTCGTCGCACGCGACGGTTTGCCGGATGGCAGATTCTACCGCAGATTCAAGATATCTTCTTTCGAAGGCGCCGACGACCCTAGAGCAATGGCCGAAGTCGTCCTGCGAAGATATGGTAAAGATTCCAAACTCCTCGAGACTTCGCCGCGCGCCGATTTGTTTATTTGCGATGGCGGCATTACACAGCTTCGTGCAGCGAGGGAAATGTTCCGGCAAATCGGCGTCGAGGATATCCCGACGATTGGGCTCGCCAAGCGCCAGGAAGAAATTGTCCTTGATGACGGCAGAGAGAGCATTCTTCTAAACAGAGATTCTCAAGCGCTTTTCGTAATTACGAGATTGCGAGATGAAGCCCACCGCTTCGCGATAACCTATCATCGCGCTCTTAGGGAAAGGACAATTCGCGAATCTGTGCTCGATGAAGTTCCGGGAATTGGCGAAGCGAAAAAACTAAAACTCCTAAAGACATTCCACACAATCAGCGGAATAGTTAGAGCCGGACGCGATGAGATCGCACGCGTAGCCGGGGTCAGCGAAGCTATTGCCGACGAAATCCTCCGCCGCCTAGGTGGTCGAATGGTCGTGTGGTCGGGCGGCTCGGCCTCAGCTGCCGCGCAGTAAATTAACAATCCCTCACTACGACTGCAACTGCAAACTGCAACTAAACACCTGAACTTCTGAACACCTAAAAAACTCCACGGTGCCCGGAGGCGCCCAAATTTTTCATAAATTTTCACTAACCCTATTGAGTAAAGAAAAAATATTTGATATAATTCAGGTGTTCTTCGGGATAGGTGAAAGCCTGGCTATGGGCTGAAATCTGTTTCGAGGGATGATATAGTCCGGGAAACGGATGGGAAGGGTCTAGTCTACTTCGTGTGAGCCGACCTGCCTGTATACGCCTTGGATGCATGATTTAACGCTGCAAAGCGGTCGTCTAGAGAAATCGTGAGAAAGTTTCAGGATGGACGATACTTTGTTGAGGAAACGCGTAAGCGTTTTGCCTCTCTTTGTATATCCATCAAGGCACTTCTCACAGCCTCTCTAGAGATATGAAGAGAGGTAAATTCTTTTCCTAATCTTCGTACTTCGGCTGTTATGTAAAGCAGGCAGACCGAAGATATTGTCCGTTCGGGATGCCGCAATATTAATAGGACAATGGAGTGAATAGAAGAAAGTGAAAGAAGATAAATTGCAAGTTTTAGTAGGAGAGTTCCTGAGGTATGCTATAGTTGGCGCAGTGGCGTTTCTTGCTGATTTTGGAGTTCTTGTATTTACACAGGAATATTTTTTTAAAGATTTTGGCCTTGGTGTTTACATTGCTACGGTATTAGGTTTTGTGGTAGGGCTTGCAGTGAACTATTTTTTATCCCTTTGGTTTGTGTTCACACAGAAGAAGGATAGGGGGAAAGGGCGAAGTTTCGGTGCATTTTTAGTATTCGGTATCATTGGTTTATTCGGATTAGGTTGGACAGAACTTGGAATGTGGATTGGGGTTGGAATTTTGGAGTGGAATTATATGATTGTCAAGGAGCCTGTCACAGTGGCAGTGTTGATTTGGAATTATCTTGGACGAAAACTTCTGATTTTTAATTCAAAGGAAGAACAAAAATGAAAACAGCTGTTGTGATAGGAGCAGGCCCCGCAGGTCTTACAGCGGCGCATGAACTCACAAAGAAGTCAAAGGATTGGAAGATTGTACTACTTGAGGAATCATCTGAAATAGGAGGAATCTCCCGTACTGCCGTATGTGGCGACTGCCGCATAGATATTGGAGGCCATAGGTTCTTTTCAAAGTCGAAGGAAGTAAATGACCTTTGGAAAGAGCTAATGCCGATACAAGGCAAGCCATCAAAAGATGATGTTTTGCTCAATAGGGAATGTAATATTGAACCTGGCGGTCCCGACCCGGAAACGGAAGATAAAGTAATGCTTCGCCGTCATAGGGTAAGTCGTATCTATTATTTAAGACATTTTTTCGATTATCCGATTTCGATAAAGCCAGCGACTTTCCTGGCAATGGGACTAGTCAGAACTTGGAAAGCCGGTTGGAGTTATTTATATAGTGCGTTTTTCAAACGGAAAGAGAATTCCCTTGAAGATTTTTATATAAACCGATTCGGCAAAGTTTTATATCAGATGTTCTTTGAAGATTACACCGAAAAACTTTGGGGGATACATCCTTCTAAAATTTCTCCAGAATGGGGCGCGCAGCGTGTGAAAGGGCTTTCGCTTTGGAAAGCCATCTTGAACATATTCATCCCCCAAGGCGGCAAGAAGGAAACTTCACTTATTGAAGAATTTATTTATCCAAAGCGCGGACCAGGTCAACTTTGGGAAACCTTGGCCGAGAATCTAAAAGCAAAGAATGTTGAAGTTCGCTTGAATTCTAAAGTTATCGCAATAGAAAAAATAGGAAACAAAATCAGCTCGGTAAGATTAAGGGATGGACAAAGAATTGAATGTGATGCAGTATTTTCATCAATGCCCATAAAAGATTTGGTTGCGTCATTGGAAAATGTGCCGCAGAATGTTTCACTTATCGCCGCGAACTTGCCTTACCGTGATTTTATTACTGTCGGGTTGCTTGTTAATAAACTTGCCATCAAGAATAAGACGAAACTCAAGACAGTCAACAATATTGTCCCTGATACTTGGATTTACGTGCAAGAGAGGGATGTAAGAATGGGACGAATTCAGATTTTCAACAACTGGTCGCCTTATATGGTTGATGATGTAACCAAGCATGTCTGGGTAGGGCTTGAGTATTTTTGCACAGAAGGAGATGCAATGTGGGAAATGGATGATGAGGCGTTTATTGCAATGGCTACAAAAGAATTGTGCCACATTGGCGTTTTAGAAGAAGATGAACAGGTATTGAAAAGCGTGCGTATAAAAGTTAAAAAGGCATATCCTGCATATTTCGGAACATATTCGGAATTCTCCAAAGTCCGTGAATATCTAGATTCTTTAAAAAATCTATTCTGTATTGGAAGGAACGGTCAGCACAGATATAATAATATGGATCACTCGATGCTCTGTGGCATCGAGGCTGTCAGGGTATTGCTTGGTGAAAAAGATAAATCATCAATTTGGAGCGTCAATACCGAGGAGAAATATCATGAAGGGAAATAAGGTATTGAAAGGAATAATTCTAGTAGGAATATTCTTGAGAATGATTCTATGGGCGTTTCAAGAATCTCCAGAGGGAGATGACGGGCAGAGGTATTTGAACGAAAGTATTAATATCGTTGAACACAATGTATTCTCTGTAGAAAGATCAGATAACCCGCAACCATCTGCGCATGATATGCCGTTATGGCCTGGCTTAATGGCAGTTGCTTATTGTGCGTCTAATCATTCTGTCAAAGCAACTCAATACATTGCTGGAGCTGTAAATATTATATTTGTTATCGGGAGTGTTTTGTTTTTAATCTCGATGCTAAGAGCAAAGCCTTTTCATTTCAAGGATAAACAGCTGGCCGCATCGGCGGGCGTTTTGCTATTTATGCCAGAATCCATCATGTATTCATTATTCCATATGCCCGACCAACTTGCTGTGTTTGCGCTTATTGGGGCATTATGGTTTTATTTCAGAACAATTTTCTATAGTTCGAAATATTTCATGGGGGCGGTTATACTATTTCTTGTATCAATATATGCCAAGCCTATATGCATACCGCTCGCATTTGCATTGTTAGCAGCTATTCCCTTTGTGAGGATACATGAATGGAAGAAGAATACTATAATTGCTTTCTCTGGCATGATAATAATTGTAGCTGGATTAATTCCCTGGGTGATGCGAAATAAGGTCGCTTTTGGCACTGCGGGTTTAACATCGATTTCAGGAACGAATTTATACAGTTGTAATTGGGGGCGTCTTGTAGAAACACTTACTCCGGAAGAGCAAGAAGCAATAATCAAGCAGATGAATGAAGTTGAAGAAAATATTAGCGGCTATGATTTGATGAAGCGTTCCCAATTACAAGGAGAATACGCAAAACGCGAGCTTTTACGGCACATGAGAGAATATATTATTTATACGATTAAGAAACATCCACGATTATATGCAGGAACAGGTTCTGTTGCAATGCTTCGATATCTTGGTTTAGAAAGAATTTGCGATGCCTTGGATTCAACATGGGGTTCAAATAATGCAAGGGGGGGTGCTCCTGTTTATGAAACTCCATATACGGCCACAGAAAAAGGGGTTGGGTTGGGATTGCAAATTTTTTCATGGTTGATATTATCATGCGGTTACATATTAGTTGTTGTAGGAGCATTTAAAGGTTTTAAGGCTGCAATGTCTTCTGATAAAGCAGAACGCTTTGATAAGATAATAATCCTTCTGTGTCCCATATTGAGTCTTGTATTATTGGCTATAGTAATTGGACCTATTACGGCAACACGATATAGGTTCATAATGATTCCATTCTTTGCAATATTGGCAGGTTATGCTTTAAAATCGACCGATACAAACTTTAATAAGATACACTGACGAATTGGCACCGTAGGATCCCTATAGTAACGCCATTTTGGCCGCCCTAACAATTTGGAGTCAGAAAACCCATTAACGGTTTTTGTAAAATTCGTTAATAAGTTTGCGGTTTATTTCATGGACCAGGATTACTATGTGGACATAGCATGCGCAGTAGCGGTCTTGATGGTCTTTGCGATATCTTAAATTCTCATTTTGGGAATTTAAGGACCTTCTATTCCCAAAATGGGAATACTGAGAAACGGCCCAAATGCCGCTATTAGCGCAATTATGCGCCTATACCGGCGAGCCGCTTCGCTAAAAATACAGGTCATTCTCGTTTCCACATTCTCAAATTCTATGTTCGTATTATAGCAGATTTTGCGGTGATTTTCAATACGAGCTCGCAATTTTTTCATCATTTCGCGCCGGTGAGCCATACCGATTTGTGTAGGGCATTAGGAATTAGGAATTAGGAATTAGAAATTAGGAGTGTAGAACATGTAGTTTTTTGGTTTTTAACCCGAGAGGCGCAGAGTACGCTGAGTCCTAATTCCTAATTCCTAACTACTAACTGCTAACTACTAACTGCTAACTACCAATTCCTAATTTCTAATTGATTTCTTGCTCGAAGGTAGCGTCAAAATTCTGACGGTGGTTTCGACCGTGCTCGAATAAAACAATTCCACTCTACGACTACGACTTCAACCTACAACTTATCTCAACCTCCCATGGCTATCATAAAAATTTTTCCAGCTATTGCCATAGAGGGATGAAATATGATATAATACACCCATCTGAGAGACTATGCAAATGGCTTGGATAATGACGGTTTTCGGGCGAAAAGCTTGTGAAAACGCGGCAGAAAGAGGCCGTGTTGGGGGTATTTTGCGCAAAAAGGGGGGTTGGCGCAATGGCTGAAGAGAGCAAGAAGAACTGGGAAACCGAGGAATATTTGGCTAAAATACGCCGAACAATAGCCGAATCTAGCCGTTTGGTGGATGAGGCGCGATTGCGTATAGCCGAGACCGACCGCATGCTCGAGAAACAGGGGCTTACGCGCGAGCAGGTAATGGGCTTTCAATTTACCGAAGAACAGCGCGAGGCGGTGAATCGCGAGCTCGCGCGGCAAGGAATGGAGCCGCTAGAGGAAGTCGAGAGCTACAACTATGGTGAGGCGCCTAGCCTGAGGGCAGAGGAATTTTCTGGCTACGAGGCGCCGATGGATAATGAAATCGAAGAGCGTCAAAGAAAATTTGGCATGATGATGAAACCTTTTCAGATTTGACGTGTAGACAAAGCGAAGAAAGGAATATGTAACATGTCAATAGAGCTGAACATAGATAGGTCGAACGCGAAGATAGCGAATACCGTGGGCGAAAGCGAGTTCAAGGGGTCGGGAGGAACGCAAAATGTTGCGAGCGCGTTATTTCCCGGCAAATCTGTAAATGTAGCAAGTGGCGCGGTTACAGATCTTGAGGCGCTTGTCGAAAGATTGAAGAACGAGCATGAAAAAGCGAAATTTTCGCTTTTGCTTACCTCGCTCAATGCCATTGGGCAATCGCTTACGGACGCCGAAAAACGAGTCCTCGAAAAAGGCGTGGAGCTTGCCCAGACGCAGGAAGAGCTTTCGAAAGAACTGGAAAAGGCTAATGCGAAGCTTGATGCGGATGTCGCCGCCTCGGCAGTATTGCAGGCGAAGATAGATTCGCTTACAAAACAGATCGAGCAGGCGGTCGCCGACGGCAAGGCACACAACGAACTCGTAAAAGAGCTTGAGAAGGTCAGGGCCGAGCAGGATGCGAAAGACGCGGCAATCGCAGATACGACGGGCAAAATCGCAGAAATCAAAAATCAGATATCTACCACGAATACGCAGATAGCTTCGTTGTTGAAATCGATCGACGTAAACACCGCAAAGACGATCGCTAAGGAACTTTCGGCAATAGCGGAGCCAGATACTGCGCAAAGGCCGGCGGAAGCGGAAAAGGAGGCGGAAAAGGAAGAAGAGACAAATCCTTTCGCGGCCATTCGCAATTCGCTCTCGAAGATCGAGCGCGAGATTGCCGAGACGATTGAAGAAAACAGAACCGAGCTCGTGTAGAGCGAAATGGGATAAACATTTAAGAAAAAAGGAGACAGAGAGAATATGGAAAAGATTACTGAACAGCAAATCGCCGAAGCGGCGAAGAAATTCGTCAAAGATGGCGCAACGCTAAAGGAAATCAAGGGCGTATCGAACGATGAGCTCGAAGCGGTGTATTCGCTCGGGTTTGGCTATTACCAGACCGGTAGATTTTCGGATGCCCAGAAGCTATTCGAATTTCTCGTGCTTTTCGACCATTTGAGCGCAAAATATTGGTTTGCCCTCGGCGCAGTTCAGCAGGCCCAGAAGGATTACCAGAAGGCGATAGCCAGCTACGGCTACTCGTCGTTCCTCGATCTCGAGAATCCGAAGCCTCAGCTTCATGCGGCGGAGTGCTATCTCGCGCTTGGCGACAAGGAGAACGCGGCGAGCGCGATTATGGCGCTAGAGCAATACGCGCCGCAGGGCACGGAGCTAGGGCGCGAATACCGCGCGAAGGCCGCGGAACTCCGCAAGACCATCGGCGAAGATGCGTTCGAGGTGGAAGAGTAAAAGGTGGAAGGTGGAAGGTTTAAAGTCTGAATGTTGAAAGTTTTGTGTAACCTTTGAGTAAGATATGTGTAAACAGGGCGAACAGCAAAACGATTAAACGAAAACCTTCAACGTAAAAAGGAACTTGAAAATGGCTATAGAACTTAACACGAAAGCGGCGGGGCTTGCTCCGAATATCACGGATGTGACGCTTCAATCCACAGAGACCTCGAAGTCGGCAGAAGCAAAGACCAAGGAGCTGATCAAAGATGTAGCAAAGATTCTCGCCGGTTCGAATGTTCGCGTATCATCCCCAACGGCCGGGGTCGACCAGACCGAGGGCAAGAGGACGAGCGGTTCGACAAATGTTCCGGCGCTAGATAACCCGGCAGACATCAAGCAGCTTGAGGCAAATCTCGAAAAGTTGCTCTCATACCTTCAGATGGATAACGAAGAGCGTCAGGCCGAGATGGCCAAAGACCGCATCGAAATCCAGAAGGATACACTAGACGCTGAGCGCAAAACGCGTAGCGAGAAGATCGAGAAATCTTTGAAAGATATGGATAAGGCGGCCGAGTCGCGCAAGGCGAGCAAGATATTCGGCTGGATTATGACGGCGCTAGCGGTCGTCGCGGCGGTCGTCGCGTGCGTCGCTACAGGCGGGCTTGCGGTAGGTCCCGTAATAGGCGCGGGTATAGCAATCGCATGCCAGGTCCTGAACGAAACAGGCGTGATGGATAAGATCGTCGACAAGCTCGCGAAGGGGTTAGAGAGTCTCGGCATGAGCAAACAGGCGGCGCAGATTCTCGCGCAGGTCCTCATTACTGCAGCGATTATGGCCGCTTCGCTCGGCGCTGGTTTCGCGGGCGGTGGCGCTTCAGCTGTCTCGACCCTCATAAAAGGCACGGCAGAGACGATGGATAAGGTTCGCGCGGCAATTGCGATTGCGACCACGATCATTGGCATATCCTCGACGATTACCGGCGGCGTTGGCGCGTACCAAAGCTACAAGGCGGGCATGTCTCAGGCAGATGTCTCGGAAACCGAGAAGGTCATTGCCGCGCTCAAGCAACGTCTCGATGAATGCGAGGAAGAGCTCAACCAGATTCTGCAGATGCTCCAGAACGCAATCTCGCAGGTCGCGGAAATGCTCAGCTCGGCTACGGATACCTCGAATGAAATCGCCAACAACCTAGGAGCGATGGCGTAAGGGGAGTCGAAAGTCGAGGAAAGAAAGGAGATTTGAAATGAGCATACAAGTAAATACAGGCGCGAACGCGGTGAATTGGGATGCCTTGCTCAGCAAGATCGGCGAGGTAACGAAGACCGAGTCTACTGAAGGCGTGCATGGTGCGACGAGCGTTACGATTACTTCGAACGTAAACGGTGTAGAGACGCCAGTTACGATAAGGATACCGGACGACCTTGAGCTACCCGGCGAGGTAGACCAGGCCGCAATCGATTCGCTCTGCGACAAGCTCGCGGCAGATACGGGGCTGAATCTTTCGAAGGAGCAGATTGCCGAGTTCCGCTCGGCGCTAAATTCCGCTCTTCAGGAAGTGCTCGCTTCGGCGCCGTCCACTACTGGCGCAAAGTCTATCAAGGGCGCTATGTTCGACCTATATGCGTTAATGGCGCTACTGGTGGAAGTCGCGCAAAAGCAGCGCGATGCGACGCGCGAGATGAGACTTTCTGAAAACCTCTCCATTCAGAAGAGTATTTTGAATCAGGCTGATGCGCAGCGCAGCGCGGCGCTGACAGGCATGATCGGCGGCGCTATTTGTTGCGCGATGCAGGTAGGACTTACATTATATTCTTTTTCACAGCAGGCCAAAGCGTTCAATGCGCAGCTCGGCACAGAAAAGACCTCCGGCCTCGATGTCGCCGGGCAGAATGTCGATATGATCAAGGCCGCGAATACTCAGATCAACGCCGAAAATCAGCTTTCCAAAGTAAAGGCGGAAATTGGCGGGCAACCTTCGCTAACACAGGGTCAGAATATCAAGACCAAGGTCGAAAGCAATTTCAGCAACCAGCAGACGCAGGAGGCCAATTTGCGCTTCAATGAGGCCAAGGCCGCGGTGCAGGCCAAGACGGAGCTTTCCGGCAAGATGAGGCAATTGAGCTCGGATGCATTCATCAACGATGTGACGAGCGATGTAGTCGCGCCGTTCGACGGTCCGGAAGTAACCGGCGTAAAGACTGCGGTCGCGAAGCTCGACGCGTTTAAGGCCGAGGCCGCAAAGCTTGATAACTTCCCGAACATGTCCGAGGCCGATAAGCAGTTCTTCATGGAAAAGAGCGTCAAGCCGTTCGACTCTCTCGGCATGGCCGACAAGGCCAAGTTGATGGATATCAAGATGCGCAATATGGGGCTCGACAATGTAAAACTCGGCGACAAGTCGCTCGTCGAACTTAAGGCAGATGTCAAGGCAGCGTTCGACGATGCGATTACTACGGTGGAGAATCAGCTCGCGCCCAACGGCCAATTGAAGACGGAGCTGGATTTGGCGCGCGACAATCTGCGTGCACAGGTAAAGCTCAACATCCAGAAGTTCGGAGATTCTTACGATGCCGCACTCAAGAACTACAACGAGGTATCCAAGACCGGCACAAAGACAGAGATCGAAGCCGCATCGAAGAAGCTCGATACTGCCGCGGGCGAACTCAAGTATGCGCGTGCGCTCGGATATTCCAAGCTCATGTCGCCGGATGTGACCGATGCGAAGACGCACCTCGCCGATGTCGAAGGTGCCCGCGCCAAGTACAATCAGGCGCATACGACGCGCGCCAACAGCGTAGACTACATAAAGGCCAGCAATGCCATCAACCGTGCGCAGGCGCAGAACAACCTCATCTCGGCTGTCGGCAGCTTTGGGCAGAGCTTTATCCAGAGCATCTCGCAATACCAGCAAGCCGAGGCGACGAAAGTTGGCGCCGAGCAGAAGAAGGCCGAAGAAGAACTCGATCAAACGCGCGACCTGTTCAATCAGGCCGAGGAACTCGTGAACAATATCGTGCAACTCATGAACGCCGTCCGTCAGGCGGAAATGCAGTCGATGAGAGACGCGATACAAGCCTGATGGCAGATGGGCAGATGGTCGGATGGGCAGATGGTCGGATGGGCAGAAAGGAGAGCATTGGCAAAGGTAGCTAGATTTGAAGATCTTGATGTGTGGCAGCTTGCAAGAGCCGTCACCCGCAAGATTTATGTGCTGACTCGCAAGGGTGGTTTCTTGCAAGACTTTGGTTTGCGAGACCAGATTTGCAGAGCTGCCGTATCCATTCTCTCGAATATTGCAGAGGGTTTCGAGAGGCGTACAGACAAATCGATGCTACAGTTTTTGACCTTCGCAAAAGGTTCTGCCGGAGAGGTTCGTGCTCAACTTTACATTGCATTGGATATCGGATATATTTCGCAGGACGAGTTCGATTCTGTTTACGCAGACATTGTGCGTATTGGAAAGATGCTGACAAATCTTGTTCAGTATTATCGTAATGACATGCGCCCATACGCCGATCCGCCGATCCGACGATCCGACCATGCGCCGATCCGACGATCCGACCATACGCCGATCCGACGATCCGACCATGCGCCGATCCGACCATCAGACGAAAGAAAGGAGCGGATGAAATGAGCGACTTGATTGTAGCGACGAAAATTCCGGGGGCCGCCGTCTATGGTGTGGAGCAGATGAGCTACACCGTGGATGGCGTTTCCGGCAAGGACTATATGGCAGCGCTCTCGGCTGCTTCGTTCAAGGAGGCCGTCGCGATCGAGCAAGCGCTTTCAGCCTACTCGGAGGTCGTGCGTCAGCGTATGCGCAAGCTAGAGGATCTTGGCGATGTTATGGCCGTCTTGAATACAGCCTATGCCACGCTCAAAACCAAGGATATGGAGTCGGACGACAAGACGAGCGGCCTGTCGGAGCTGCAGACGGCTCGCAATACAGCCGCAAAATACGGTATAACACTTACGCTCACGGACGGAAATAAGATGACTCGCCGCAATCTCATGAACGCGCAGAACACTGTGCAGTATGCGACAGACAGAGAAGACAACGACCTGAAACAGGATATGGTTTCGCTAAATTCTTATATATCCAAACGCGATAATTCCTATTCTACGGCAACCAAGCTCGTAAAGAAGGGACTTCACGCGGCGGAAGGTACAATCGGGAATATCGGATAATGAAAGTCGATAGTCGAAAGTTTGAAAGGAGATTTTGGATATGGCAACGATAGAAGCACAAGAGGCGGTAAAACTTAGCCAAAACTGGGGCGTAAGCTTCAGCGATTACAAGGTCGACGGCAGCGAGGTCGACTTCCAGGATCTCATGATTGCCATCAGCGAGAGACGTGCAGTTGTCGTCGAGGGGGAGGTGACGCCGCTGACTACGCGAATCCAGAACCGTAACAAGGAGCTCGACAAACTCGGCGCGGTGCTATCTGAACTGACTTCGATTCAGGCCTCGTTCGATAGCGACGCGAAGGGCGCGAGGGATATGGGCGGGTGGATGTCGAATACTACGGGCGACTACCTCAAGAATGTGCTCGGCTACAGTTGCACGACTTACTCTTCCGAGAGTTCCCGTCCGGACGGAACCGAAAGTCGAGCCAATTTCTATTACGCAGCGTGGTGTTCGTCGAGTTGCTATAGCGCGAACAAGCAGACTATTGAGGGCATGATCCAGAAGGTGAAGAGCACGATAGACGGGCTCAACAATAAGGCGCAGACAGATATGACGCGCTTGCAGTCGCTCGTGGACCGCCGCGACGAATCGTACTCGACGGCCTCGAACTTGATGTCGGCGGTAAGCGACACCAGAAGCAATCTTATAAGGAATCTAGCGTAATGAAAGGTCGGATGGTTAGATGGTTAGATGGTCGGATGGTCGGATGGTTAGATGGTTAGATGGTCGGATGGTCGGATGGTCGGATGGGCAGATGGTCGGATGGGCAGATGGTCGGATTGTCAGATGGGGGGGAAGGATGGTTGGACGATACGACCATCAGACCATATAACGGTTAGACCTTAACAAGGAGAGGTTTGAAAATGATTGAAGTTGAACAGATAGCGACAAACCGGTACGCGCCGCAGGGCGCGGACGCGATAACGCTTTATGCTAACGGCGCGGCATCTAGCTTGACCCTTGGGCAACTCGTAATTTCGGTATGCCTCAAGTCCGCAGCGGCTTACGAAGGCCAAAGCGTCGTCAAGATGAATATTCTTACCTCTGGCGCGGTAAAGCTCGACGATGCATCGCAGTGGATGGAGAAGCTCGCCGCTGGCACAGCCAACTGGACCGAGGCGAGGGCTTATCTTACCGGAACGCTTGGCGTCGACGCCGCAACTCTGCCCGATAATATCGATTCGTACGATAAGCGCATGACGGCCGTGAAAGCGGTAAAGGGGAAAATCGATGCGCTGGCGCAACAACAGCAACGCGATATGATTGACTTGCAGACGCTCGTAAACAGACGCGATGTCGCGTACACGACATCTTCCAACGTAGTCCGGTCGCTCGGCACATCGCAAAGCGCGGACGCCGCGAATTTCTAAAGGAGTTATTTATGGCAATAGGAGTTGATTCATTCGATCTTTCTATGGTAAGCCCGGAAACGGGACGATTCCTCTCGGCCAATTTCTATACGGTCGAGGGTGTGACGAATGTCGATGGCACGCTTCGCGAGCTTTCCATCGGGCAACTTGTTATGGCGATATGTCTCAAACGAGCCGCCGAGCTCGAGACGAATATTATCGCGCTTATGGAAGAGATGAACGATACGAGCGCGAAACTGGAAAAGATGACCGAGATTGAAAATGTATTGCTCGCATACGGCGTCTATATGTCCGACATCACCAAAAACGGGGTAGTCTACAACGGCACTAACTACACATGCTGCGACTTTTTGGTTACCATCGTTGGGATGAGTTCAAGCGATGTTCCTTCTGGACATGTGACGGCGGATTCCACCGACTTCATCACCGCGCTGGAGGCGAAGATGGACGAAATGAACTCGTTCAGCCAGCAGAAGATGATTGAACTCCAGTCGCTCACGAACAAACGCGACCAGAGCTACGACATGATTTCGAACATCCTGAAGAGTTTGAATACGACGATGATCGGCAATGTAAACAATATGTAGCAACAGGAGAAACAGGAATACAAAGAAGCGTGAAGAGTTTGATAAATAGGTTATTGATGGCGATAGACTACCCGGAAAGGGCAGCCGAGGACGCGCTTTCGTTTGTACTCCAAATCGATGGATATGAAATTGTAGCCGAAGAAACCGGCGCGCGGTTGGTTCTTACATATCGCTTGACGGGCGATGGCGCGCTTTTGCCAAAGCTCGCGAGCTACGCGCCCGGCAGAATGGCGCGCGAGGGCGCGGTTCTCTCGGCGGATGGCGACGGCGCATTCCTCTGGCAGGCGGCTTCGTCCAATGCCACGCCGCATGATTTAATAAGATTGTTCGAGACATTCGCAGATTCCTGCGATTGGTGGCGCGAGCGCGTTGCCGACAATCCCGATGGCAGCTACGAGCATGAGGAAGGAATCAGAGTTTGAAAACTGGAAGGTTGAAATTTAGTATGATCAAGAAATACTTATCGATGGCGCTAGCCGCCGCGGCGCTTGCATTGCCCGCGCGCGCCGCGCCTATTCCCTGGAAGTTGGATTCATATACGCTCGTCGCGCGCGAGATGGGCCTTAGGGCGGCACTAGATACTTTCGCAGCTTCGGTCGGGCTTAGCGTCATAATGTCCGATGGCGTGCAAGGGGTGTTTTCTGGCGAGTTCAAGGATATCGCGCCAGCGCAATTCCTCGAGCGCATCGCTACCGCGCATAATCTTACATGGTACTACGATGGCGCCGTCCTTTATATATATGGCGCCGGCGAAACCCAGACCTTGCTGATAGACCTCAAGTATATGAAGGCGAGCGAGGTATGCGCAATGTTGACAGAGCTCGGGGTGGAAGACGAGCGATTCCCCATCAAGACGACTTCCAACGACGAGCTTATAATGGTTAGCGGCCCGCCGCGATATGTCGCGCTTGTCGCCGAGCTTATCGCGAAGGCCGATAAATTGCGCGAACTCAAATCGTTCAATGAAGTAGAAACGATGATCTTTCCGCTTGTCAATACTTGGGCGGACGATGTTACATTTTCGGTAAACACCCCGGAGTCGACCGCGATGATCAAGGGCGTCGCACGATTGCTCGAAGAAATCATGAATGCGAGCAGCGACGGCAAATCGCATGAGTCTGTATTGACGAACAACATGAACCAGATCGAGATTGCGCAAATGGCGATGTTCCATCCCGTAATCAGGCCTGAAAATAGGCTTAACGCCGTTGTTGTTCGCGATGTCTCTTCGCGAATGCCGATGTACGAAAAACTCATAAAGACGCTTGATGTTCCGCAGAAGCTAGTCGAAATACAGGTAACGACGGTAGAACTTTCTCGCAAGGACGCGCTGGATTGGCAGCTGTCGCTCGCCGTTTCCGGGAATAAATCGGCGTTCACGGGAGCCGCCGGGCAAAACGCCGCGAATCTCTTCGCGCCGGATGATCTTGCCGGAAAGGGGCTCGCGGGGTCGCTTACCTACATCCATTCGGCTTACAGTATCGCGGCTTCTTTGACCGCGCTTAGGGAAAAAGGCAAAGTGCGCAGCATTTCGCGCACATCCCTTCTTACGATCAATAACCTTGCTGCGGAAATGACCGATTCGCAAAGCTATCATGCAAAGGTAGTCGGTACCGAGGTCGCATCGCTTGAAGAAGTAACCGCCGGCACTAAACTGCAAATCAAGCCGAGGGTCGTCCCTTCGCCAGGCAAAGGCATAACAGAGCAAGTTTGGCTTTCGATGAGACTTGATGATGGCGGGTTTGAGGCTGTTACTGTAGACGCCATGCCGATGACGAGATCTTCTACTCTTCAGACCCAGACGGCGGTATTCGCTGACGAGTCGATCATGCTCGCGGGCTATATGCGCGATATCGAGGAAGATGCCGGATGGGGTATTCCGTATTTGAGGGATATTCCGCTAATCGGTTGGCTTTTCGGCGGCAAGTATACCCACAAGGAAACCGTTCAGCGTATGTTTATCTTGACGCCGCACGTCATCGATCTCGATGCCCAGATGCTTGCGAGATTGCAGGCCAGGCGCCTAAGGGATATAACAGAAGAGGAAAAGCTCGCGGATGACGCCGAAGCGAGCGATGGCGAGCGCAAGAAGAGAGAGCTCGAGCGCGAAGACGCGAATGCCCGCCGTGAAGAGCGCGATAAACAAGCATACAAGAGGCGCGAGGCTGAAATCAAGCATGAACGCGAGATGCGCAAGATCGCGCGCAAGCGCGAAGAGAAGAAGCTGAACGAAGATATCGAGGTTTGGCTCGAAGAAGAGGAGGCCGAGGAAAAGAAGAATGATTAACGAGGTGACGATAGAAAACGGATTTGCCGAAGTGGGCCGTGGCGCGTGGCTGATGGGCCGCGCACAACCTGTTGCATTCTTCGGCAATGCCGTAATTCGTCATCTAAAAGGATTGGTCGTTCGCGATCGCTCGGCTTTATTGCTCGTCGAAACTACAGATAAAGCGAAATGTGCAGATAGCGCCAAGCCATTCTTGACCCATATTCCATGCGTCGAAAAGATATCGGCAGTCTCCTCAAAAGTATTGGTTGCGCCGGCGGCCGCTCGCACGGGCGCAGAGAATATAAAGGTTATTCCGCTTAGCTTTTCGCGCTCGATTGGCGTTACTAAATTTTCCGAAGGCTGGGTCGTTACTGCGACTGCCGGCCGCACGAATCGTATACATGTCGAGGATGGCGAGACTCTATCTATTCGTCCCGAAGCCGTAGTCGCGTGGACTGGTAACAATCCGACGGCGTTTGTAAAGAAGCTTTCGGTACTCGATATTCTATTGCCGAGAGGTCCAAGGAATATGCTATTGCATTTCCACGGGCCGTGCGTAGTCTGGTCGGAAGGCTCGAGACTTGAAAGCATGAAAACGAAAATATGCGCAAGGGGGTATTATGGCGTTTGATGCTGCACAAATACTCCGGCAGACCTACGCGGCGGGCGCAGAAGCTTTCAATATGCGCGAAATGGCCGAAGCCCAGATTAGGCAAGGCCCATCGCAAGTATCGCGCGGCGAAATGATGGGGACGGCGGCCATAGTCGAAAACGACCCGCTCGCGGAGCTGCAGGATTCGATGGAAGAACTTTCATTCCAATTCGAAGAAAAGACCGCAAAGCGTCTGGCCGAGAGGCGCATGGGTCCGTTGCAGGGAATGAGAGCTTCATTCGTCCGCGCGCTCGAAGCTTGGTTTTCCATGATGCCGGATATGCCAGGTCGCGAAAGGCTCGAGAAATTCATTCAGAATGTCCGTAGGCTTATGCGCTCCGGCACCAATGTCACGGTCGATGGATTGTTGAAAGATCTCGCGCACGAGACGACCGACCCCAGCCATCAATTCGCGATGCTTGATATTTTAGAGCAAATGCTCGCCGATGGCGAAATGGAGCTTCGCGATTTGATTAGGCAGGCCCGCACGCAGTTGATGAGCGAGAAGGGCGCGGAAATCAAGGCCGGCATCAACCTTTCGGAAGAAATCAACGCTAGGGCGACTACGCCGGAAGAGATGCAAAATCTGCGCGACCTGTACCGCAGCGAAACAATCGGCTTCACGAGTCCTCAAGATTGCTTCCGCTCGCTTCTTGCAAATCGCGGGGCGGCTGGGCTTGCAGATGCGATTTCGTTCTTGATTGCTGGTTGCGGCGCAGATCTAAAATCTGCGACTCCTTCGCAGGATGCCGTGGCGCTCGGGCGAATATTGACAGATCTCGGTTGCGTTCAGGCTTTGCAATCCGTTCTCGATAGTCTCAATCTTCTCGTCGCGCGAATGGCGAAAGAATTTTGCGAGTCGTCTCTTCTCGATGGCGCTCAACTTTCCGGAAGAATCATGGATTTGACAGAGCAGGCTTTCGCAACAGCGGCGAGTATCGCGAATCTCGTAGGCGATTGCGCTTTGCGGCAGATTCTCGCGAATATCGATTTTACGCGGGAGCTGACGAGGATATTGCGCAATCTTCCGCAGAGACTTTTCAAGAAAGAAGGCGAAAGGCAGCGTCTCGTCGATGCAACACAGGAGCATCTCGATAATCTCATTGCCGAAGAAGAAAGGGAGGCTGCATCATGATGGCGCCGAATTGGGTAGAAGATACGATTCGTCAATTCGCGCGAGGTGCGAACTTTGATGATTTGACGCTTTCGCCGCAAGGTGTTGCGGCGATTAGATTCGAGAACGGAATTGTTCTTCGTTTTGAATATTTCGATAGTCGGCTTGTCATATCCGCGAGTATAGCCTGCGCGAACGACGAGCGGAACGCAAGACGGATTCTCGCGTTTTCCCATCCTGCGGCAATGGGCGAGTTCAGGATACGCTCGGGGTATCTTGCGAAAACTGGCCGCGCGATATTTGTCGTAATGTTGGAAGAGCGCGAGGTGGGTTTGCCGGCGCTCAACGGCGCGTTCACTGCGCTTTGGAAAACCGCGCTAGAGATTGGAGGTTCGATGTGAGCTTGGGTGTTTCGAGAACGACGGAGCCCTTGAGGTTTGATACGGGTATCGGCAATGCATCGTTTGCCGAAATAATCGATGCGCCGGGGGCGGGCCAGCCACAGCGTTCGCTTTTGCCCGGCTCGACTACCGTTACACAGGCCGTAGACAATCTTTTTCCTGTGGATAAATCGGTCGAGGGCGAGTTGATGTCCGCAATGGTAGAACACAATACCGTGAACCTGAGGACAAGCAGCGGCTTTAGCAGCGCGGCGCACTCGGTGCTCAAGGCGCTACGAAACCAAAACACGCCTTCTTCGGATGTGGCAGCGCATGAAATCGAAATATTGCTCGCAGATACCGACCTCTTCGAGCGATATAGAATGTCGTTATTGGAAAGCTAGGCGGCAAGGACTGGAAATCGCAAATGAGTAGAAAATTTACAGATTTTACGAACGCATTGAGTCGCTCCGGCGACTTGGTGTTGGCATTCTTGGTCGTCGCGGTTATTGGCCTATTGATTATTCCGCTACCGACCCCGGTGGTCGATTTGCTCATCGCGACAAACATAATGATATCGACCGTGATGTTGATGCTGTCGCTATATTTGCCGAGGGCGCTATCGTTTTCGACGTTTCCTTCCATGTTGCTGTTTACTACGCTATTCCGTCTTGCGTTGAACGTAACGACAACGAGACTCATACTTCTCAAGGCGAACGCAGGTGAAATCATTTATACATTCGGCAACTTTGTCGTCGGCGGCAACTTTGTGGTAGGCGCGGTAATCTTCCTGATTATCACAATAGTGCAGTTTGTCGTAATCGCCAAGGGCGCCGAGCGTGTTTCCGAAGTCGCGGCGAGATTTACGCTTGACGCCATGCCAGGCAAACAGATGTCGATTGATGCGGATTTGCGTGCCGGCGCAATCGACCAGGATACGGCGAAAATGCGGCGCAACGAGCTAGCCAAGGAATCTCAACTCTATGGTGCGATGGATGGTGCGATGAAATTCGTAAAGGGCGATTCGATTGCGGGCTTGATCATGACGGCCATCAATATCATCGGCGGTATTTGCGTAGGCGTATTCATGAACGGCAAAGATGTCGGCTGGGCAGTTACCAAATACGGTATTCTCACTATCGGCGATGGTCTAGTGAGCCAGATTCCGGCGCTATTGGTATCTATCACTTCCGGCGTAATCGTCACTCGCGTAGGAGATGAAGCCAACAAGCCGCTCGGTCAAGATATCCTAGATCAATTCTTCGCTCAGCCCAAGGCATTTCTTCTTGGCGCGTTGACGCTTTTTGCGATAGGCTTGATACCGGGCTTTCCGAAAATCCAGATATTTGCGCTATCGGCATTCGTCGCAATGCTGGGCCATAGCTTGATGCGCAAGGCGAAGCTCGCGAAGGAAAGGGCGTCTCGCCACGAAGATCCTCTCGCCGCCGCGGCGCCGAGTACCGGCGGCGCGCCGAAACCGAAAAAGAAGGAAGGCGACGATTTCTCGATGGTCGTTCCGCTTACGGTCGATATAGATGCGGATATCCGTACTGCACTTTCTTACGATTCGTTGAACGATCAGATCATGTCGATACGCCGTGCGCTATATCACGATTTGGGCGTGCCGTTCCCAGGTATAAACCTTTCGCTGAATCCCGCGCTGAAAGATGGACGCTATCGTCTTTTGGTAAATGAAGTTCCGGTATCGGAAGGCGTGCTGAAGAAAGGTTTCGTGTTTGCCCTTGAAGCTCCCGAAAACTTGAGCGCTACGGGCATTGCGTTCGAGGGAGGCAAACAGTTTTTGAGCGGATTCGAAACTTGCTGGGTAAAAGAAGCAGACAAGGAGAAACTGGAAGAAAGCGGTATTCGCAATCTCGATATCGGCGGAGTGCTTTCTTATCATCTTTCTAGCGTCCTCAAGCGCTACGCAAACGAATTTCTCTCTCTGCAGGAAACTCGCATTCTCTTCGATCACATGGAAAAAGAGGCGCCCGAGCTTGTCAAAGAGGTCCAGCGCGTTTTGCCGTTGCAAAAGATTACCGATGTATTGCAGCGTCTCGTTCAGGAAGGAATTTCGATACGCGACTTGAAGCGCATTACGCAAACGCTTATCGAATGGGGACAAAAAGAAAAGGATGCGGTATTGCTCGTCGAGTATGTTCGTTCGGCGCTTTCGAGATACATTTCCTACAAATTCTCGGGCGGACAGAATCTCGTTGCCGCATATTTGCTCGACCCGACTCTTGAGGAGAAGATCAGAAAGTCCATTCGCCAGACCTCCGGCGGGTCGTATCTCGCCATGGATCCGGCGACGGTCAGGTCGATTCTCGCTGTCGTCAAGCGCACGATTGGCGATATATCCAAGATTCCTCACAAGCCGGTGATTATCGTATCTGTCGATATCCGCCGCTATTTCAGGAAGATGATCGAGAAAGATTATTACGAACTACCGGTGCTCTCGTTCCAGGAACTGAGCGCCGAGATCAATATTCAGCCGTTAGGGAGGCTTAAACTGTGAGCTTGTTGTTGAAAATATTACAGGGACCCAACACCGGCGCAGAAATCGCGCTGGTCGAAGGCGTTGCCATTACGCTTGGCAAGCAAGATGACTGCGATATAATTTTAGCAGACAAAACCTTGCCCGAGAAGCCAATCAAAATATCTGTCGCCGCCTCCGGCGCGACTATCGATGGCGAAAAGTTAGAGGCGTTTCAAGTCGTAGAATTCGGCGCGACAGCTTTTGCCGTTGGCCCGGCCGATTCGCCATGGGGCAAACTAGTGTGGCCAAAGAAGGAGCAAGAGAAAGAGGAAGAGAAGAAAAAGCCCGAGGCAAAAGCGCCGGCTCCAAGCCCGAAACCTGAAGAAGAAAAAGCCCAGAGCCGCAGGGGATGCCTGTTCAAAGTTGTCGTAATTCTCCTATTCCTGATTTTGATTGCGGTAATTTGCTGGTTTTTCCGTTCCAAGATTTTGGAATATTCCGGTAGCGCGCGGCCTAGAATAGAAAAATCGTATGCTTATATCAAAGAGAATTGGAATTCGAGATTTGGCAAACAACCAGCGGGCGAAGAGCTACAAGCAGAGCCGCAAGCAGAAGCTCCTCTATCGATTGTGGAGCGCTATAACCTGAAGATGGTAAATCGCGATGGAAGAGTAGTTTATGTCGGCAATTTTACCCATAGGGCCGAGAGGCTTGCCGCGACAGCCGAATCTTACGCTCAGCAGCCGGGTATTGAACTTGATTTCGCCGACGAGGAATCTTTGAAGGCGGCGATTGCAGATACACTTTCGCTTATTGGCGAAACAGAATTGAAAGTAGCCGGCGTGAAGAATAGAGATGCCGTCCTCGAAGGGAAGGCAAAAGATATTATCGCAACCTTGAACGCAATTCGCGCAGATGTCAAGAAAATCGAAAATATCGATGTAGAGAATGTTCAGGCCGATATTCCGCAAATGCTTGCGGAAAATTCGCAAGCCAAGGTTGCCGAAAAGGCGCAGGGCGCCAAAGCTGCGGGCGCCGCCGGGGAAAAGGCGACAAGAAAAGCGATAACCTTGCCGGTTTGCGGAATACTTACGACGCCATATCCATGCCTCGTTTTGAGAAATGGAGCAAGGGTTATGGAAGGCGCACAAATCGGCGATTATGTAGTCGAGAAAATCGAAATAGATACGATAACGCTTACCGGCGAGGGAGGAACTTTTACATGGAAGCCGTGAAAGAACCTATCCAGCTCATGGAAATCGAGAAGGAGCTCGCGGGCGAAGGTAAATTCGCCGCACTCGAGAAGTATGACGAAACGCTGAAAAACCTCGGCGAAAGAATCGATGCGGCTATGAATGCCGGTCTAGAGCCTGAGGAATTTTCGCGCGTCGAGCAGCTCAAGGAAGCTAACACGCTAGCCAGAAAAATTTTGCGATTAACCGTTCGGGAGGATGGCTAAAACAAAACGCCCCAAAGGCGATATTCAACAAACAACAAAACAAGGAGGACAAAAAATGACAGGAACACCAAACGTAGTAGGTAATGCCGGAGATCTGGATTCGTACCGGGTCACGGGAGGCGGTTCCACCTATATTCACACCGACGCGGTATATCTAGCGTTGATGAATGCTGCCGTGACGATGGAAAACAGACTCAAGGAATCGCTTGAAAATTATCAGCAGCACCCAGACGTGCAGGCGAATCTGCAGCAACTCCAGTACGACTTGCAGCAGTGGAACCTCGCGCTCACCACGATGACGAATATCAACAAGAATATGGGAGATGCGCTCAACTCGATAGCCTCAAACTTCCGCTAATGTTTGATCTTCGATCAGAAGAGGCGCGGCTTCTGTTGAATGTCGCTCTAATGGCAACAGGGCAAAATCGCTTCAGGACGGCAGCGAAAATTCTCGTTGCTCTGGAGCGATTTCGTCCCAACGAGGCTTCAATCGCCTCGGCAAATGCCATTCTCTTTATAAGCATGCTGGATTTCCAAGGTGCGGTTGATTATATAGATAATGAAGCGCTACCAAAATTTCCGGATAACGCAATGCTCAAGGCTTTCAAAGGCATGGCTCTATTAAGGATGGAGCGAACAAGCGAGGCGCGAATTCCTCTGGAAGAAGCCGCAAACCAGTCTGCCGATAAAGCGGCAGCGCAATTAGCAAAGGATCTATTGATATGACTAACGAGATGGCGATAGAAGCTGTACGTAATATCTCCGGCCCGCAAGGGGCGACTCAGGCGGTGTCGCAAACGCCGCAAGTAGCGCGTCCCGAGGCGATAGGACGCTTCGAGGCGGCAATGGCCAGCGACGCCGTGCCTTTCGCCTCTGAGGCAACTGCCGCATGGCGCACGGCGCAAGCGAATCATCAAGCTCTTTTGCATCGCATCAGGACTCTTTCGCAAATGAATACGACTACCGGCGCTTCGGCGATAAATCTTGTAGAGTTGCAATATGACGTAATGAACCTTGCGTTCAAACAAGATATCGTAACGAAAATCGCCGATAAATCTTCGAATGCGATTCAAACGCTTGTGAAGAACCAGTAACGCCCCAAAGCAAGAAAGGATTATGATGAAGATAATAAAGATTCTGGCATGCATAGCCGCACTGGTCCTGGTCGCCGGCTGCGACAACTATACGACGCTTCATTCTTCGCTTGAGGAACAACAAGCCAACCTCGTTATGGCTGCACTTCTAGACCAAGGTATAAATTGCCGCAAGGAGCCGGGCGAGGAAGGCACATGGAATGTTATGGTTCTCGAAGCGAAATTCGCAGAGGCTGTCAATATTCTCGAACGACTCGGCCTTCCGCGTCAACAAAGAAACGGTGTTGGAGAAGTATTCAAAAAGACGGGCATGATTTCTTCGCCGAGCGAAGAGAGAATCCGGTTCATGGACGCGCTTGCGCAAGATATTGCACATACGATTTCCATGATAGACGGCGTTGTCGATGCAAGGGTTCACGTTGTCCTTCCGCAAAACGATCCATTCGCAAGAAATGCAATGCCGTCATCCGCGGCAGTGGCAATCAGGACTCGTTGGGATGCCGATATTTCCGACCTCGTTCCTTCGGTGAAGGGGCTTGTGAAAAATGCTATCGAGGGTCTATCTTACGATAAGATACAAGTTACGATATTTCAAGATAGCCCGCCGAAAAAATAGGTGGCAGGCGACAAGGAGCGAATTGATCCAATGACGAGCGACGATAGACAATTTCTGCTGACTGCGGCTTGGCTGTTTATGCGGCATGGTAAGCGCTCACGCGCGCTTGCTGTCTGCGAGGCGCTCATAGAGGATAATCCTCGCGATGGCGTTTCGGCTTGCGCTCTGGCGGAATTGTTGTTGGATGTCGGCGACGCGAATCGCGCTATCGATATCATTCGAGCTTCCGATATGCCGCGCAATCTCGAACACGCCGCAGCGGTGCTAGAGACACGCGCATTAAGAATGCTCGCTCGCAATGCGGAGGCCGCCGATAGATGGAATAGATATATCGAATCAACTAAAGGGTCTTCTAGAACATGGATCGCACAATAGATATGACCTCGGCGAGAGCTCTTGTTGCCAGCGAATTTCTCTGGCCACGCGTGCGTGCTTTTCTTTGGGATTTTGCGCCGCAGATACACTCAAGCCGGATGGAGGAAGAAAAGGCGAAAAGCGCCGATGGAGCATTTGCCCGCGCCACTGAGATGATGCGAGATGCGAGCCACGCCGTTTCCATTCGCGCCAAGCGCTTCATTTTGAATACTTTTGGCGTAGAGCCGGTATTCCATGATTTCCCGAAGGAAGATGGTTCGAGGTTGGCGCTGCTCGATTCGAATACACTAGAAAAGATCGCAAAATGGATTGGTGCGATCGTATGCGAAAAATGGCTTAGGAAGATAACAAGCGCAAAAGAAGTCCGTGCGTACAAAGAAGCCTTGCCGGGTATATACCCCGAAGTCTTTGGATATACGATGTATTTCGGCGCAAAGGCCGAAGAAGAAAATAAAGCCGCCTCGCAAGAAGAACTCGAAGTCTCCGGGCCAGAAGATGTGATTTTTATCGGCTATTCGCTTCTTGGCGAAAAGGTCTCGAAACTTTCCGCGCCGTTAGTCAAACGTTTTTGGCTGAAACTACCGAATTTCTGCACGGGGGCGGAGGCAGAAAAAAGAAGGGCTAAGATCGTAAAAGCCGCCCACAAAACAATAAACCTCGAGTTGCTGATGAGGCTACTCTTACCGGAGGCTTGCAGAGTATGTTATTCTTGAGAAAAGGCGAATTCAATCTTTCCAGCGACCGCAGGCTGTTGAAGCATTCCGATGTTGCGCTCGCTCGCAGCGCCGAAGAAACAATTGTGGCGGCCCAAGCCGAAGCCAAGCGTATTCGTGAAGAAGCGCTGAAGGCCGCCGAGGAAGAAAAACGCCGCGGTTACGAGAAGGGCCTTGCCGATGGCAAGATGGAAATCGCAATGCAAAAGCTCGATCTCGTCGATTCTTCCGTTCAGTTCATGGAGGGCGTCGAGAAGAAAATGGCGGATGTCGTAATCAAGGCGATCCGTTCGTTCGTTGCACAAATCGGCGATGAAGAAATTATTCTTCAGATTGTCCGTAAGACTATGAGCGCCGTCATACGCACCCAGCGCGAAATTACGCTGAAAGTCGCCCCCGAGCTCGTTGAAACAGTCCGTGCGCGCGTCAATGAGATAGTCGCCACTTTCCCGACAATCGAGACCTTTAACGTAATCGCCGACCCTAAACTTAAAGGTGTCGCTTGTTTGCTCGAGACGGAAGCCGGAATCGCGGATGCATCCGTCGAAACGCAGATTGCGGCAATAGAAAAATCGCTAAAACGCCACTTGGCTAGAGGTGCTTGATGGAGAGCGTATTCGATTATATACCCGAGGTTCTGTCGAGAGCTATCGATGACATCCAGCCCATAGATGTCAAGGGCAGGGTTATTCAAGTCGTAGGCACAATCGTCAAAGCTTCCGTGCCTGGGGTCAAGATAGGCGAAGTTTGTATTCTCAGAAACCCGTGGGAAGATACCGAAGTTCAAGCCGAGGTTGTCGGGTTTACGAAAGAGGCGGTATTGCTTAGTGCGCTTGGCGCGATGATTGGCATATCTGCCGAGACAGAGGTCATACCGACCCGTAGAGTGCAGCAGGTCCCAGTCGGGCCGAATCTTCTCGGCAGAGTTTTGGATGGGCTTGGGCGGCCGATGGATTCAGATACTAAAGGGCCTCTCAGGCCAAGCGGATATTACCCCGTATACGCTCCGCCCCCATCGCCTCTCGAGAGAAGCATAATATCTAAACCGATTTCATTGGGCATTCGCGCGATTGATGCGCTGCTAACATGCGGCGAAGGTCAGCGTATGGGAATTTTCGCGGCGGCAGGCGGCGGCAAATCCACTCTGCTTGCTTCGATCATTCGCAATACGGAAGCTGAAGTGACGGTGCTCGCGCTGATCGGCGAACGAGGAAGAGAGGTTCGCGAATTTATAGAAAAGGATCTCGGACCCGAAGGGCTGAAGAAGGCCGTTCTTGTTATTTCAACATCCGATCGCAGCGCGATGGAGCGTCTGAAAGCCGCGTATGTCGCAACGGCGATTGCAGAGAGTTTTCGCGATCAAGGCAAGAAAGTCTTGCTGATGATGGATTCTGTTACTCGCTTTGGCCGTGCGCAACGCGAGATTGGCCTCGCCGCCGGCGAGCCGCCGACACGCCGCGGTTTCCCGCCAAGCGTATTTTCAGAACTGCCGAAACTAATGGAGCGCGCCGGCAATTCGTCGCAAGGCTCGATAACAGCGCTCTATACCGTGCTCGTCGAAGGTGATGATATGACCGAGCCTATTGCAGACGAGACACGCTCGATTCTCGACGGCCATATAATTCTATCTCGCAAACTCGCGCAGATGAATCACTACCCTGCGATTGATATTCTCGCTTCCGTATCGAGATGCCAGAATGCAATTATACCGAAAGATCATAAAGCGGCAGCTTCCAAATTGAGGGCGCTTTTGGCGAAGTATGCGGAGGTAGAGCTTTTGATTAAAATAGGTGAATACAAGAAGGGCACCGATCCGGAGACCGATGAGGCAGTAGCGAAAAATGGCGCTGTTAACGCTTTCTTGAAGCAGGGGCTTGATGAAAGGCCGGTGTATGAAGATACAATCCGCAAACTAAAGGAGGCGGTGGGTTAATGGCATATCTCCTCGAGCCTCTCTTGCGAATAAGAAAAATGCGCGAGGACCGCGCGAGCGGCGAGCTTTCGGCCGCGCGCCGAGCTGTTGCGAAGGCCGAGGATGAACTTGAAGCTAGACGACGCGATTTGGCTGAATTTGAAAGGACCAAAGAAGAGCGCCGCGATAGAATATACGACGCGATTATCGGTAGAAAAGTAAGTCGCAATCAGATAGATATAGCAGGTGAAGCGATTGCCAGAATCGATAGCGAAGGAGTATTGAAGGCTGATAATGTAAAGCGTGCTCAGGATGTCGTGCGCGAGAAAAAGGAGGCGGAAAATGTTGCAAGATCGCTCTTCTTCGTCGCGACAAAGAATAGAATGAAAATCGATGAGCATCGCAATGTTTGGAATGCTTCACAGCTCGCAGAATCGGAATATCGCGCCGAAGGTGAACTCGAAGATTTTAATGTGAGGAAAGAAGAAATATGATGATTGGAGCGATAACTTTGGATATGGAAGTCGGGGGCTTTGCGCCGTTCGAATTCCAGCTCGCTTCATCTGCAGGCCTTACCCCGTTATGTCTTCCCGATTCCGTAAGACGCTTTCAAGATGCCATGCGAGATTGGGAAACGGGTAGCGAGGAACGCTTAACGGTTGTAGTAAACCATGAAGAGCATGTAGGCCATGTAGAAACTCATAGTACGCCTTCGACATTTGGTAGGGCGGTCGCCCCGCGACCGTCGATACCCGAACAAGTCGTGCCACAACAAGCCTCGCCCGAGCAGGTTGAATTTGGCGAGCAGGTAACGGGTAACATGGAACGCTTAACGGTTGTAGTAAACCATGAAGAGCATGTAGGCCATGTAGAAATATATCGCGAACCTTCGACGCTTGGATTAATTAACCATGAAGAACACGTAGAAACAGGTAGGGTGGCCAAAGCGGAATTCGCCCGGCTCCAAGGCGTCAGGTTGCCCGAGGGAGAAGCCCGAGTCCCGAAGGGAATGCAAGCGGCCGAGCAGCCGATACCCGAACAGGCTGAACCCGATACTCCGGCGGTCGCGGGGCGACGCGCCCTACCAACTCCCCAACAAGCCTCGCCCGAGCAGGTTGAATTTGGCGAGCAGGTAACGGGTAACATGGAACGCTTAACGGTTGTAGTAAACCATGAAGAGCATGTAGGCCATGTGGAAACATATAGCGAACCTTCGGCGCTTGGCATGGTGTTCGCGCCGCAGTCGCCGATACCCGAGCAGGTTGTACCCGAGCAGACCGAATTAGAGCAGGCCGAGTTTGAGGAAGTTGAATCCGACACTCCGGCGGTCGCGGGGCGACGCACCCTACCGACACCCCTCCCCGCAGCCAACCAAAGTGAAGAGATCGAAAAGAAAACGGTTATAACAGCATTGCCGAATACTGCGGCGCCGCAAGTCGAGAATATTTCGTTGAATGCAATCAGAGAAGAGAACGATGTCGAGGCGGCGTCAATTCGCATGTCGGAGGTTCGTGAAGTCGTCAATAAGGTAGTGGAGGCAATTGTCGAGCAGATATCTATTGCCGACGACATTGCTATCGGCAAGGGAGAAATCAAGATTACCCTCAAGCCTTCGATTTTAGATGGCATGGAAATTACGCTTGGCGCGAATGAAGGAACATTAAAAGTATCCTTTACTCCGGCAACACAAGAAGCTGCGCAAATAATTGCCGCGAATCTCCAGCGACTGGAAGCTGCGCTTGAACAACATGCCGGAATATTCAACCGTGTTATCATAACAGTTTCAAATTTCAAGAAAGGAAAAACGAATGAAGGCGCTTGATATTTTTTCGTCATTGCCTGGTTGGGCTAATATGGCGAGCGAAGAAATATTTCGCTCTAGCGCATTTGCCGCGCCTTGCCGGATAGGAGAAACGCCGGCGGTATTGCGTCAAGCAAGTATTGCGCCATCCGATACGCTCGAGCTGAAAATATCGATTGCCGGCGCTCCGCATATCCTAGGCCTTACTCGCACACCATCTTGGCCGGAGCTCGACAAGATTTGGGATTCGCGAAGCGAAGTGCCGACCGAAATCCTGCTTGCTCTCGTGGAAAAAGAATGCGGCGCATTTTTGCAAATGCTGGAAAATGTCGTCCGCGGCCAAATTCAAATTGGCGGCGTTTTGGATGGGGCTCCGGACGAAAATCCGAAGGCGAATAGCGTCAATCTCGAAGTTGCCGGAATCGTATTTTCTTTGACTGCCTCGCCTGCGATAATCGCCACGCTCGGAGTATTGCGCAATCTAGATTTGACTTGCGATCTAATCAGGTCGGTGGAGCTTGATGCCGAAACGGAATATGCCGCTTTCGCGCTGAACGAATCGGATGTCGCTACTCTCGCGCCAGGCGATGTTTTATTGCTGCCGGAAATCGGCGCCGTCGCGCCGCGCGAGATTGTCGAAAACAAGTTCGCGGCAAGCGAAAAATCGCTCAATGCGTTTTCCGACGATGGTCTATATCGCGTCATTGCGGCAGAAACGAAAAAGATTACGCTCGGCGAACTATTCGATATCGCGGCGGAATCGGTTGCCCCTTCGCCTATCGCGCCATCCAGCGGCATGGCGCTGAAGCTTGTGAAGAATGGCAGAATAATCGCTTTTGGTCGCCTCGAGAAATTGGGGGATGTCTTTTCTTTCACTGTAGAAGCAAAGGAATAGCGAAAAATGTTTCAGACAGATCCATTTATGCTGATAGTCCTATTTGTAGGACTATCTCTCTTGCCGTTCGTCGCGATGATCGCTACATCATATTTGAAGATTGTCGTGGTGATGTCGCTGATAAGGAACGCGCTTGGAATCCAATCCATTCCGCCGAATATGGTAGTGAATGCGCTTGCGATGATTCTTACATTTTACATCATGGCGCCAGTGATGAACGAATCATGGACGATAGCCAAAACCGAGCTCGCGGCGCACCAAGCGGCGAACCCTACGCCAATGCCGGGCACTGCGACTGGTGCCGGGAACATTCCCTTGCCGCAAGCTTCGGCCTCAAGCGCGACCCTGCCGGGTGCAGATTCTGCGACAAGAAAAATTTTCGAAACAGATGCCGTTGCCAAAGCCGCCGAACCTTTTCGCAAGTTTCTTTCTGAGCACACTGCCGCGCGAGAACGCGCCTTCTTTGTGCATACGGCCGAGACATTATGGGGTAAAGATGGCGAGGCGGCCAATGTCGACCCCGAGAGCTTTTACATCCTCTTGCCGTCGTTTTGCGTTTCGGAATTGACGAAAGCGTTTCAGATCGGTTTTCTCGTGTATCTGCCGTTTATCGCAATCGATATCATAGTATCGAATATCTTGCTTGCGATGGGTATGATGATGGTCTCGCCAGTCACGATTTCGCTACCGTTCAAATTGCTTTTGTTCGTAATGGTGAACGGCTGGACTCTTCTTATCCAAGGGCTTGTAAGGGGATACATAATATGAGCGAAGCGCAAATACTCGACTATGCCCAGATGTGCCTCGTGCTGGTATTGCGTCTTTCGATGATACCGATTATCGTAGCGACTGTAATCGGTATTATCGTATCGCTGTTGCAGGCGCTTACGCAGATACAAGAGCAGACCCTGGGTTTTGCGGTGAAGCTTATCGCTATTTCTCTTACTCTTCTTGCGTGCGCATCGTGGATGGGGTCGTCGCTCTTACTGTACACGCAAGATATCTTCAATCACTTTGCATTATTGCGCTGATGACATGGGCTGAATTCCATCGATGGATTATAGCGGCGATTCTCGCGATGGCGAGGATAGGCGGGGCGTTCGCGATATGTCCGGCGCTTACCGAATCGATGATACCCGGGGTCGCGCGGCGCGCATCTACTCTTGGCTTCGCTTTTTTGGCTATTGCCTATATTCATTATTGCATGCCACCGGGAGAGCCTGTTTGGTGGCTGTATATGCCGGCTGTTTTGAAGGAGGTCGCGATTGGTTTTCTCATGGGGTTTTTCGCCGCGGTCCCGTTTTGGATTGCCGAGAATGTAGGCAACTTCATAGATAACCAGCGCGGCGCGACGATGGGCGAAGTCTATTCGCCGCTTTCCGGCGCGCAAGTTTCGACGACTGGTATTTTCTTTACACAGCTCGTTTCTACGATTTTCTTTTCTAGCGGCGCGATATTGCTGCTTTTGGGCGCTTTATACAGAAGTTATATGGTTTGGCCGGTGTTTGGGCCTGCCTTTACATTCGCGCCGGATACGCCGGTGCAAATCCTGGGCGCGCTCGACGAGATGCTCAAGACTACCGTGGTGATCTCGGCTCCGGCGATAATAGTTATGTTCTTGGCCACTCTCGGGCTAGGCCTCGTCAACAGGACCGCCCCCCAGCTGAATGTATTCTTTCTTTCAATGCCCGTAAAATCCGCGCTTGGTATCGCAATGCTCATAGTATATCTGCCGTTTATTTTGGATATGCTTATGTATACTGACGAATCTGCGCTTCTTTCACCCCTCGGCAAGATTATAGGAGGAACGTAAAGATGGCGGAATCGGCCGGCGAAAAGACGGAAATGCCCACAGCGAAAAAATTGCGCGACGCGCGTGAGAAGGGGCAGGTCTGCACTTCGAAAGATATCGTATCTACTGCGATTCTGATTGTCCTTTTCGCTCTTCTTGGCTGGATGGGGTTGGCGCTCGTAGACGATATTTCGGCGCTTCTGGGCTTTATCGGCGCAAGCTTCGCGCGCGATATCGATGGCGCCACGCGCCAGGCTTCGACGCTGGCCGTGCTGATAGTCTGCAAGCATTCCTTTATATTCGTCGCGGTAGCCGCGATAATCGGCATAATCGCGAATGTTGCGCAAATCGGCTTCCTCTTTACGATAGAGCCCATAATACCGAAACTCGAAAAGCTGAGTCCCGTAGAAGGCGCGAAGAAAATCTTTTCGATGAAGAATGTATTCGAGTTTCTGAAGAATATCGTGAAGGTCTGCTTTCTCGGGTATCTATTATATAAAATCATCTGGTCGAGCGTGCCGGAGCTTTTGACGATGTGCTATGGAACGATTGACGATATTTTCCCGTGCCTCAAATTGATGCTAAAGCGCCTGGCGGTATATACCGCATTCGGCTATATCGTAATTGCCGTCGTGGATAGATTATTTCAATCGCGAAATTTCACCAAGCAGATGATGATGACGAAAGATGAAGTTAAGCGCGAATACAAAGAAATGGAAGGCTCTGCCGAAATCAAGCAGGCGCAGCGTCAATTCCGCGACGAGATCATGAACGGACCCGACCCCGTGAAGGCGACTAAGACGGCGAATGCGGTAATCGTAAACCCGACCCATATATCGGTAGGCGTAAGGTATGACGCGAGCGAAGCGCCGCTGCCGCGCATCGTCGTCGCGGGCGCGGGCGCGATAGCGAAAATAATCCGCGAAACCGCGCTCGCCGAGGGAATCGCGATTATCGAAGAAAAACCACTCGCTCGCGCGCTGTACGCAAAAGCGAAAATCGGCGAATTCGTGCCGGATGAATACTTGGAAAGCGTGGCGGAAATCCTGAAATGGGCCAAACGCCTCGAAGATGAACGCAAGGAGCAAGCGGAGCTGGATTCCGTCCGGTTGTGATAAAGCCAATACCGGAAACTGAAGAAGAGAGAAAAATTTTATGAATATCGACGAACTTTACAAAACCATAGCGCCCAAGCTGACTAACTGGCTTGTCTCTACCGGCTCGCCATATCATCAGGCATGCGATTTGGTGCAAGAGACATTCCTGAAAATATGGAAAATGCGCGAAGATTTGCGAGACAGCGTAGAAGCGGCCAAGGGACTCGCCTTTACAATCGCGAAGAATCTGCGCAAAAACCTGATTCGCGATGACTGCCGCATAACATTCGTCGAAGAGATTCGCGATGAAGATGCCGGCAGCATCGCCCCGCACATGCCGGAAAGTGAAATTGAGGCCGAACGCGCGGCGCTCAGAAAAAAACTCCTCGAGGCGCTATCGCGTCTAGCCCCGCCTCTTAGAGAAGCTTACACTTTATTCCAGATCGCCGGCCGCTCCATCAACGAAATCGCCCGGGAATGCGGAATCGGCGAAAGCCTCGTGAAGGTCAGGATTTTCCGCGCAAAGGAAAAACTTCGCAAAATTTTATCCGAAATGGGTGTAACCTTGTAATGAGACATGTGTATACAGGTTGAAATTCTCAAAAAGGCAAGTGAATATGGAAATAAATATCAACAATACTAGAGCAACTTGGAACGCGGCTTCTCTCGCAGGCGCAGGGAATATCGGCGCGAATAGCGTCTCTGCCGGGAATATCGGCGCGAATTCGGCTCTAACCATCTCAGAAGCTCGTGTCTCGGCCGAAGAAATCGCCGCTAGCGAGATAGGCGATGAAGAGCTTTCACGAAATGACGCCTTGGGCGCGCTATTTTCAAAGGCGTTTTCTCTCCCTCCTCCCCCGCCCCCAAAATTCACATAGTAGTTGTAGTTGAAGTTGTAGGGAGGCCGCAATTTATTGCGGCCGTGGTCTGCGCCCTCCCTCTTCTCTGTCTCGTGTCCCGTGTTCCCGGCCTCGCCCCTTGCGCCCAGGCGCGGAATAAAGCTTTCGGCGCCGCAATCGGGTCACGGCGGCAAAACGCCCTACGAACAAGCCCTGGAATACAACAATGTTCGCGACTCGGAAATCCCTCCTCTCGATGAAGGAATAAAATCGCTTATTCTCATTTGAGATACTACGCTGTCACGAAATAGCACACGAATAACAATCAAGTATCATAAAACCTATTAACGGTTTGCAAAATGCGTTAATGTTGATTTTACGATTGAGAGATATAGAACTTTTGCTTGGGCGGTGATGGTTTAGCCTAAACGTCGCAGTTGAAAGTGGGCAAAGGTCTAATTTGGCATGTAGGACAGGAGAAACAGGAGATATCATTAGCAAAACAAGTAATTATCTCATCTTGAGTCAAGATTGTCAATTTCACCAATTGGGTAAAAAATCGAAATGAAACCAAAGCCGAAGAAACCTGCCGTTTTGTCTGCAAAATCTATCAAAACCTCCTGTTTCTCCTGTTCTCCATGCTAAAAATTAAACCCAACTGCGATTTTTAGGTTTAGTTGTAGTTTGAAGTTGTAGTCGTAGAGTGGAATTGGCGATTTAGTTCGAGTTTCGAGTTGGAGGAAAGAGAATGGAATTGTCACCATTGTTCACTTTCACCTTAATCCTTCACCTAAAACTCAATACAACTACAACTACGGCGGCCGCAATAAATTGCGGCCCTCCCGTGAAAGACTCTGCGCACTCAGCGCCTCTAAGGTTAAAAAATGTTAAACAAAACTCCTAACTCCTAACTACGCCAGCGGCGTTAGTCGCCTAATTTTTATTATTGTAAAACGATATGTCGAAATGCTATATTTGTTTTTGGTTATCGCAAAACAACATGCTGTTTTGTGATATTTATTTTTTGTTGCCCAAAAACAACATGCTGTTTTGTGATATTTATTTTTTGTTACCCAAAAACAACATGCCGAAAAGCTATATTTATTTTCCATTGTCGCAAGCAATCAACAAAAGAATTTAATTTATGACTCTTAACCTAAATTCCCACTTTGGGAAAATAACAGAAAACCGAAAGGAGACAAAAAAATGAGTAAAACTACTCAAACTAAAAAACACATGCGCCTAGCAATGGCCGTGATAATCAACTCGCGCGAGAGCGCCGAGTGTAATCTCAAAGGGCTTGCAAAAGCTGTTTGGGAAATTTACGCCAAACATCAAGTGCCGGATATGCCGCCGACATTTAATGCGTTCTATAAAACAGCGAAAGTTCTAAACAGCAACTTTCACAAAGTAGTCCTCGATGACCCGCGCATTGACCAAACCATAGCGCAATATGCCCAGCGGCAAATAGCGCTGGACCTCGCGAAAAACTCCTCGCTCTACTCTGCCGCCAAGGATGCTTTCGAGCTATTCCGGCGCCTCGGCGTCAAGGGTGGGTATAATAAGTTTGGCACCTTCCTTCGTAATCTGAAAAGAGAGCGTAATAGGGGTAAAATTGGGTGTCAGTTATAAAATTTTCATGAGGAAATTTTCAAAAAAAATATGCGTTTCGCCCAATGTTTATCGGCATTGGGCGAGGCGCCTAAAAATAGTATATTGACAAAAAATGGTACCCTAGTGTAAAATATGGGCGTCAAAAGGAACGAATAGCGATATGGAAAT
>JAFSMR010000026.1 GCA_017447805.1 Kiritimatiellia bacterium
AGAAAGGGCGTAATCTTTTTCCCTATACATTCATACGAGGTCCCGCTACGGACACAACCAATGCACAGGGCAGAATACGCCCTGTGCAGGGCATAATTCTCCCAAGTGCCGTTTGGTTGTGAAATTTGTAGCGGTATTTCGTATGAAACGGCGTACCCACCCTGGTTTCCGGCGGAATTTCTCCTCCGCCATCCCCTAAGGCTTGGTTGATTTCACTCAACACCAAGTATTATATCAAATATCCACTACAGTGGCTAGGGGGTATCACAAAAAAATGAAAAATAGTAGAAAAATTTGAATCTAGCAAAAAGTATGGAAATTGGTAGCCCAAAAAGCAAATTATCCCCTTTTCTGGCGGGACTTGCGCGCTCGGGCGATACCTCCGCCACTTTTCTGGCGGGACTTGCGCGCTCAGGCGAAACCTCCGCCACTTTTCTGGCGGCACTTGCGCGCTCAGGCGAAACCTCCGCCACTTTTCTTACGGAACCTTCGCGGTGGCCGCGGGGCGGCACGCCCTACCTGTTTCTACATGTTCTACATGGTTAATCATAAAAAAGAATTAACAATTCCATGTTTTAGGTGAAGGATCAAGGTGAAGGTGAAGAATGGTGACAATTCCTTTCTCCAACTACGACTTCAAACTACAACTAATCTCTCCCCTTCTCCACCTCTACACGGCTACCTAAACTTCGAACTCCTAATGTCCCCTCTGTTTCTTGTTACCTGTCCCGCGTAATTGGCTTTCCACATTGGCAACAATCCCCGCGTTCTTTGCGGCTACAATCTCTCATCTCCTTGCCTCCGTTGCAGCGGCGAGCGCGGCGAGCAGCTTCTCCTTCTCGAACTTGCGCTTCTCCTCGATGACGATGCGCTTCAACGCCACCTTCGACGGCATAACACTCGTATACTGCTTCACGAAGATGCGGTTCTTCTCCGAATCTGGCGTGAACATCTCCACAAGCGCCTGATCCACCTTCTCCGAAGTGAGCAAGATGCCGATGGTCGGATTCTCCTCGGGCAGTTTCACCACGCGGTCGAAGTAGTTGATATAGGTCTGCATCTGCCCAAGCTCGTCGTGCCCTACCTTCTTGAGCTTCAAGTCGATGACAAAGAACGAGCGCGTGAAACGGTTATAGAACGCAAGATCGGCATAGTAGCTGTGGTCGCCGATGACGCAGCGCACCTGCCTGCCGTGGAATGTAAAGCCCTTGCCCATCTCCAGCATGAAGTCCTGGATGTGGTTGAAGATGCGGTCTTCCAATTCGCCCTCGGAGTATTTATCGGGCGTGCCGAGGAATTCCGTCACGACAGGATCCTTAAGCGCCTCGCCCGCGACCTCGACGTCTGGCGCAGCGCGTGTCATCAGCTTCCGAACCTTGTCTTTATCCTTGGAAATCTGGAGCCGCTCGAATGTCGATGTACGGTACATACGCTCCAGACGCTCGAAGGTCCATCGCCCTTGAGCCGCTTCGCGCTCGTAGAATGCACGTTCAACAGGGTCGGCGATGCGCATCAAGAGAAGATAGTGCGACCAGCCGAGGGTGAACTGCGGAATTTGGCGAGAGGTTGTCGCCAATTCTTGGTCGCCAGAAATCCGCAAAACTTTTGCGGATTTCTCATCGCCGTCAGATTTCCGCAAAGGGTTTGCGGAAATCTCAACATGGGAATAGAGAAGGAAAAATCTTCTCATTTTCTCAAGATTATCAACGCTCCACCCCCTGCCAAACCTCGTCGTCAATTTCCACGACAGATCGATCAGAATCTGCTTGCCGTATTCTGCACGGCGTTTGCCGCCCTGTTCCTCTTCGACGATCTGGCGGCCGATTTCGTAGTTGGTATAGACCTGCGCAATGTTTGCGAGCGTAGCAACCTTGCGACGGGCTTCTTCGATGAGGACAATGACGCGTTCCACCAACGATGGGTGTTTCTTTGCGTGTGCTTTCGGCATTTGTTTCATCCCAGCAGATCCTTCAGGATTGCGGCGTTTTCTTCAGCCTCTTTGGGCAGGCCGACTTCGTTCTCCTCCACCGATCTCTGCAGTTGCGGCTTGTAGAAGTGCTTTGTGTGTGTTACTACGGGCTCCCCCATAGTACGACACATATTTAGCGCAAAAACGGCGGAAAATGCCGCTATTAGCGCAATTATTCGCCGATATCGACGAGCCGCTTCGTTAAAAAAACAGGTCATTTTCGTTTTCCAATTCTGAAATTTTATGTTCGTATTATAGCAAATTTTGCGGTGATTTTCAATACGAAGGCGGTATTTTTTCGTGGCGGCGGACGTTTTGAATAGCCGTGTAAAGGTGGAGAGGGGGAGAGTTTAGTTGTAGTATGTAGCTGTAGAATGGAATTGTTAATTTTGTTCGCGTGGCACATTCAGGGCGTTCAGAATGTTCAGATGTTCAGGTCAGGGTTCATCACCCCGCGACTACCACCGAAAGAAAACAACAATAACAATATATGGGAAACCCTTCATATTGCGGGCAAGTTAGCCCGCAATAAAAAGTTGTTCCAAGTTGTTCGAGTTGTTTCTCATCTCCCAACTCCCTCACGCCCCCACTCCCTCACTCCCCCTCTC
>JAFSMR010000027.1 GCA_017447805.1 Kiritimatiellia bacterium
AGGGGCATAGAATTTTCAATTCGTACCATAAGTTGTTATATGTTGTTTATGTTGTTTCCTTACGCGATAAGCGCGGCGGCCCGAGGGGCACGCGCGTTCATATATCCTGGCCGAACCTGGCGCACCAACTCCAACTCGAACCCGAAACTCGAACTAATCTCCCCCTCTCCATCTCTCCACGGCTAAACTAAAAACTAAAAAATTTTACTAAAAATTCATTTCCCCCCTTGCGCGGGGGTGAAAAATGTGATACAATAGCACTTGACGATAGGAGTAGTGTGCACATAAAATGCCTTCTCATGGGCGATATATAGGAGATAAGTTATGGAAATATTGAGAAAATCGGTGTTTTTAACACTTATGGCTTTTGCCGCCAGCGTAGCTTTCGCTGACGCGAAGAATGTTTGCATCCCGTTCTCGACGCTCGGTCCAGATAAATATCTCGACGGCACAGATGTCAAACAAGGCGAATGGTATGCCCTCTGCTGGAGCGATACAGGAAGCGATCTTAAGATAAATGCCGACTTTACTCCTTATACCGGCAGTGAAATCGTTCTCTCGGCGCCTCTCGCCAAAGTCAAAGATGGCAACGCCTATTGCCCTACGACAATTTTCCAGATTGATTCCAATGATGTAAAGACCTCCGGAACTTATTCCTTCTGTCTCCTCGATACCCGTGGCGCCGATGGCCTGCCCTATTCCGGCACCGGCAAGCCCACTATCATCAATGGATTCCTCGTCGTCGATAACCCGGCAATCGAGGCAAGCTCTGGTCTTAGCCTTTCGAGCACCGGAAACGCAACCGAGTCGGCAAACTACGCCGAAACCGAAGTTCCCGCCGGCGTCGGCGATCCAAAGATCGATTCCTTCACTATCATGGACGACGAGGCGTATTTCGAAGTCTCCAATTTGAGCGGCGCTCTTCGCTACAATGTAATTTCCGGCTCGGAACTAGGCAATCTTAATAGTCTCGTCAATCCCTTCACCGGCGTCGATGGCAAGGCCGAGTTCAGAATTTCGGCTACCGATGCCAAATTCTTCAAGATCGTCCGCCAGCCGCTCACCGAGAAGGCCGAGTAAAAATAAGGAAAGGAATTGGATTTTATGAAAAAACAAGTAATTTTCTCGCTCTCCCTCCTCGCCTCGGTTTTGGCCTCCGCCTCCACCGTCACGAGCGATAACACCTTCGGCGTCCTTAAAATCACCGCCACCAGCGCCGAAACTGTAATCGGCGTCCCGTGGGTAGGCGTAGGCGGCGGCAGCGTAACCGTCTCCAATATCGTGCTGACTTCAAATTTGAAAACTGGCGATTATCTCTATTATTACGATGGATCAGGCTATAAAACTTGGTATTTGACTGCAGATGGCGGCATTTGGACCCCTGTCAGCACCGTAATAAAAGGCAACACCGTTAACGCTCCAGGTGCCGCTTCAACCGTTACGCTTTCTCGCGGCAAGGCAATCATCTTGAAGATGGCGAATTGGGATTCCCGCGAAGATAAAGATATTTATATCTATGGTCAGTATGCCGCGCTTGGTAGTGGCGACACAACCTCGATAACGGTTCCAACTTCGGATGGGTCGGTCGTTTGGAGCCTTATTGCGCCGCCTTCCGCGACGGATTTCGATTTGAATGGAGCATCGGTATCAATTGGAGATGTTAAACCCGTTGCAGGTGATGCGATTATAACCAACCTCAACATGAGTACTTGGATCCGTTATAATAATGAAAGCTCAAAGTGGGGTAGATATACCGAGACGACAAATGAATATGGCGTTGTAACTGGCACCAGCTTTACGGAAGGAGCAGTAATCAAGGCGGGCAATGGCGCTTGGTATCGTGCCGAAGGGGGTCATACTGATGGCACGCTCACAATCCAATGGGGAACCGATGCAGAGTGAAGATAATATAGAAAAGGAGAAGGATTTAGAATGAAGAAATTATTGTTTTTTGTCGGTGCGCTTGCATTGGCTATTAGTGCAGAAGCGAGTTATTTGTATTGGCAGGTTCCAAGCAGTAGCCCATCGGGTTTGACTGACGCGGCAACCTACGCGCATTTGGTATATTATTCTTCCGGTACTTATGGCGATGGTGACGCTGTAAGCGAGAGTAATTGGTATGCGCTTGGCTCTGGTACCCAAAGCAGTTTCAATCTCACTGATACAGGAACTACTGGCGCGTACTTCATAGAATTGAGTAATTATGATACTGCCAATAATGTTGCCCCTGGGGATTTGATAGTCGGGCACTCTGAGGGGCAAACATATTCGTCTCTTAGTCAATATATAAGCGAATCAATGACGGAGGTAGCAACGGCGACATGGTCTGGCGGCAGTTACACTGTCCCAGAGCCGACGAGTGGGATGTTGATGATGTTTGCATTGGCTATTTTGGGCTTAAAGCGCAAAAAAGCCTGATTTGCATCAAATATCATACGAAACCAAGCGCCGGGTTCCCCTCGGCGCTTTCGTTTAGCGCGCAACCTCCGCCACAAAAGTGGCGACACTTTCGCGCTTAGGCGCAACCTTTGCAACTTTTGTGGCGACACTTTCGCGCTCAGGCGCAACCTCCGCCACTTTTGTGGCGACACCTTCGCGGCGGTCACGGGGTGACCGCCCTACCGAACAAGGTAAGCGCAATCGCGAATGGTAGGGCTCACCGCCCTTGATGGTTGGCGCAAGGGCGGCTTGGATTATAGCAACCATTTGCTTTTCGATAATCAAAACTAAATATCGCAAAACAAGCGGTTGCTTCGGCATAATTGAAATCAAAGGAGGCAAAACAAGCGCTTGCACGCTCATAATTGAAAATGATTCTGGCAAAACAACCGCTTGCATCGCCATATTCAAAACCAAATATGCCAAAACAAGCGCTTGCTTTGGCATATCTGAAATTGATTATGGCAATGCAAACGCTTGCATATCGCGAGAATCACATCAATCGCTATCTGAATAGTTCCGAATTAAGCGCGCCGTCGCGTCGGTCACGGTGTGACCGCCCTACAATCCTAACATCCTATCATCCTATCATCCGCCAATCCGCCAATCCGCCCATCCGCCCATCCGACCATCCGACCATCGAAGCGCCGAAGGCGCAGGCGCGCGCAAAACTTACCACTAGACCCAGAGGCCCAAAAAATGGTATAATATACGGTGGATTGGAGTATTGAGCATTATGGATAGCCCTAAGAGAAGGATAGTCGTAACCAGTGCATTGCCTTATGCGAATGGCGATATTCACATCGGCCATCTGGTCGAGTATATACAAACAGATATTTGGGTAAGATATCAGAAATTGCGCGGGAACGAGTGCATATACGTCTGCGCCGACGATACCCACGGAACACCCATCATGATTCGCGCGCGCAAAGAAGGCATCAGCCCCGAGGCGCTGATCGAGCGCGCCCACGCAGAGCATGTGAGGGATTTCAGCGAATTCCAAATTGGTTTCGATAATTATTATACTACGAATTCGGAAGAGAACAAGATTCTCTCGGAGAGGATTTTTGCGGCGATGCAAAAATCTGGCGCCGTTACGAAGCGTTCGTCGACCCAGCTTTATTGCGAACATTGCAAGATGTTCTTGCCAGATCGCTTCGTGAAAGGGAAGTGCCCGAAATGCGGCGCCGAAGGTCAGTATGGCGACAGCTGCGACAAGTGCGGCGCAACATACGGCGCGGAGGAACTCGGCGAGCCTCGCTGCACGACATGCGGCGCAAAGCCGGTCCTCGGCGAATCGGAGCATCTGTATTTCGAACTCGAACCTTGGCACGATTATCTCAAGGCGTGGCTTAAAGAGCATACGCAAGATGAAGTTTCGAATAAACTCCTGGAATGGTTTGGCGAACCATTGCGCGCTTGGTGTATTTCGCGCGATGCGCCATATTTCGGATTCGAGATTCCCGGGCACAAAGATAAATTCTTCTATGTATGGGTAGATGCGCCGATTGGCTATATCGCAAGCCTCTGGAATTGGTGCAAACGCAACAACAAAAATCTCGAAGATTATTGGCCGGGCGCAGGTGGTGAAAATGCGGCGAGCGGCGAAACGAAGACCGAGCTCTATCATTTCATCGGCAAAGATATAATTCGCTTCCACTGTCTATTCTGGCCGGGCATGCTTCATGCCGCGGGGATACAGGGTCCTGATAAAGTATTCGTACACGGCTTCTTGACGGTCGACGGCGAAAAGATGTCCAAATCAAAAGGGACATTCGTAAACGCGCGCACATATCTCGATAATCTTCCGCCGGAAGCTTTGCGGTATTATTACGCCGCAAAGATTGGCGGAACTACAGATGATATGGATCTCAATCTCGCCGACTTCGTGCAGAGGGTGAATTCAGATCTCGTAGGCAAGATAACGAATATCGCCTCGCGCGGCGCGCAAATGCTCCAGAAGAAACTAGGCGGCATGTTAGGCGCGCTTGATGAGGGCGGCAGGGAACTTATCGCAAAGTGCCGCGAAGCTTCCGAGCGCATCGCTTCTCTCTACGAAGAGCGCCGCTTTAACCAGGCGGTAGTTGAAATTTGCCGCCTCGCAGACTTGGCGAACGAATTTTTCGATAAACGCGAACCCTGGAAGACCGTAAAGAGCGATCTCGAAGCGACACGCGCAACACTCACCGCCGCGCTAAACGCCTTCAGGATAATCGCAATTTACATGAAGCCGATTTTGCCGCGCTATGCCGAAAAGGCCGCGAAGCTCTTTTGCGAAAGCGATTGGACGTGGTCGAGCATTCTCGAGGCGCGCGAAAACGTGCAGCTCGGTGAATATGAGTATCTGGCGAGCAGAATAGATTCCAAACAAGTCGAAGCAATGATCGCCGCGGCGCTGGTAAAGCCGGGCGAATCCGGCGAAGTGAGCCATGAATCGCGCGCGAGCAAAAACAAGAATCGCGAAGAAGCGCCTGCTGCCGCCGCGCAAGAAGAAACTCCTGCGCTCAAGGCGGAAATCGCATTCCCCGATTTCGATAAACTCGATCTTCGTATCGGCAAAGTAGAAAGCTGCGAAATAGTTCCGAAATCTTCGAAGCTGCTGAAGTTCGTTTTGGATGCGGGTTCGCTTGGAAAGCGCACAATCTTTTCCGGTATTCGCCAGGCGTATCCAGACCCGGCGGAGCTAATCGGCAAGGAAGTCGTGTTTGTCGCAAATCTCGCGCCGCGTAAAATGTCGGTAGGAATTTCGGAAGGCATGATTCTATTCGCGGGAACGCCGGGAGTATCCGGCGGGGCGATTTCACCCCTCGGCGCAGCAGCAGGAGGAACACCGGTAACGTGAGCGGACTCGAACTAGGCATGGCGATAGCTTGGGCAATCGCGATTTCGGCATTCGCGGCGTATGCCGAGAGTGTCGCGAAAGAAGTTACCTATGTTACGCTTGCCGATGGACGGCGTCAAGAACGCTCGCTACCGCTGATTTTCAAACTACTCCTTCCTTTTACCGCGAACTTCAATTCGCTTCTTGAAAAGCCCATATTCAAAAAACAAATCGAACGCGCCGAACCTCTCTTGGTCAGTGCGGGTTTCGAAGGGCTACTGGGCGCAAATGAATTCGTCGCATTGAAAATTCTCGTTCCTCTCGCAATGGGGATAGTCTGGAGCGTTTTCATATTGCTCATCGGGGGTATGGTTCCAGGTTCGATTATAGATAACGCCTCTTTGCCTCTTTGCGTTTTTGGTTTTGCGTTATTTATGATTCAGCCATCCTCCTGGCTTCGCGCACAGCTCAAAAAGCGCCATCTTTCGATAATGAAAGCGCTGCCATTCGTTCTTGATATGCTAACGCTTTCTGTAGAGGCCGGCATGGATTTCATCAGCGCCTTGCAGAGGAATGTAGGCGCGAAGAAGCTGGATCCCCTGAACGAGGAGCTTCTTAGAATGACGAAAGAAATTCAAGTAGGGCTCTCGCGAAAAGAAGCTTTGCGGCGCATGGCAGATAGAGTAAACCAGCAAGATTTACGATCCATCGCTTTCGCGCTTATTCAAGCAGACGAGCTTGGCGCTTCCATAGGTTCGATTTTGCGCATTCAATCGGAGCAACTTCGAGCTCAGCGATTCGACCGTGCGGAAAAATTGGCGAATGAAGCGCCGACTAAGATGCTGGCGCCGCTTATGCTTTGCATTTTCCCGGCTGTATTCATAATTCTCTTAGGACCCGTCCTTTCGCAGGCGCTGAAAGGATTGATGTGAAGGAATATTCTATGGCAAAAAGACCCCAACTTCTTGTAATGACAGGTCCGTTAACGGGCACGAGGTTGAATGTAGAAGAGCGCGGCCTTAGAGTTGGGCGTTCGAGTTCCAACGATATTCATTTTCTGGACGAGGAGCTTTCTCGCAATCATTGCTTGTTCGAGCAAGATGGCGAAGATGGAATTCGCATAATAGATTTGGCGAGTGCAAACGGCACATTCGTAAACAGCGTCCAGCTCGGCGCCGATGCAAGACGTCTTCAGCTTGGCGATGTTATAGAAGCAGGCTCTACTGTTTTCAAAGTCGTCGAAGAAGGCGCGCCAGCGCCGGTAACTGCGCGAGTCTCTGCCGATACGATTTCGAAAGAAGGCGCCGGCGCCGGAGCAACCGGAATCGCCGCCGGCGACGAGTTCCGCGCCAGGATCGATTTGGGCCTCGGCGCCGATTCGGGCGATGAAGCGAACAAAAATTCCGCCGGCGACAAAAACGAACCGAAGAGAGCGGCGCTCGCCAATATCCTCTGGGGCGTCGCGGCGGCGCTCGCAATCCTCACTATTGCGCTTGTATTGGTATTGCCAGAAGATGTGATGACAACGAGCGCGGCAGAGAGCGAAATCGCTGCGCCCGCGCAGAGTACAAAAACTCAAGCGCTTTCGTACGAATTCGTGAATGCTGATACTACCCACATCTATCGACTTGAGACAATTCTCGATCGCTCGGGCGCTTTGCGCGTTACGGCGGTGGATGTTCCGGGAAAAGATAGGTTTGTTGACGAAAGCGTCAAGCTTTCGGAAAGTGAACTTGATACGCTCGATGCAATATTTGCCGATGAAGAATGGGATAGTCTCGATAGCGTATATGCGGGCAATCCGGTATCATCCGAAAACGCGATGAAGAGTTACAGGATTGTCGTATTGCGCGGCACAAAGACGAAAGATGTCCTGGTCGAAAACCGCGACGAGCCGGAAGCTTTCCGCAGGGTTCGTGAAAAATTGTGGGCGTTTGTTTCCACAAAATTGCCGGTGGATGGTATTCAGTATACGAAAGAAAAGCTAATCGAGCTTGCCGCGGAAAGCGAAAGTTTGGGAGATGCGAAATGGCGCGAGCGCGATGTTGCGTGGGGGAATATCAGTGAAGCGATCGATGCGTGGAAAAAGGCGGAGTTTCGTTTAAGGACGGTTAATCCTAAGCCCGCATCCTACGAGAAGTTATTGGAAAAGCGCCGCGCCGCGGAGGAGGAGCTTTCGAAACGCTACACGGCCCATCGACAGGAAGCAAATATCGCCAAGGGCACCCGTAAATGGGACGATGCGATAAAAGAACTTAATATTATCCGTGAGCTCGTGCCAGACAGAAACGACTCCCGCCATTCCGAAGCCGAGGCGGAAATCAACCTTATACAATCGACGTATGATGTCGGCACCGGGAAAGGAGGTTACTAAGATGAAATTTACCCTTTCTTTGATTTGTTCGTTATGTACGCTTGCGCTATTCGCGACGCACCAAAAGAATTCCACAATCGTAGAATTCACGAGTATCCCTTCGGGCGCATCGGTATATCTCGATGGGGCGCGCCTCGCAGGCGAAACGCCGCTAAAGCTGCCGGGGCTTGCGCCGGGAACTCACCACGCGCGTTTTGAATTGAAGGGCTACGAGCCGAAAGACGAAATCTTCAATGTGAACAGCGGCTCGGCTTACATAAATTGCCAGGCCGAGCTGAAACCAGTGAAGGCGCTACTGTTGGTCACGAGCGACCCGGAAGGATGCGAACTGACGCGCGATGGAATTTTCTATGGCGAAACGCCAAGATTGATTTCCACTCTGGATTCGAATAAATCCTATACTTTCAACTTGAAGAAAAACGGCTATAAGCCTAGCTCCATACAAGTTGCGCTCGATGGGAGAACACCGTATGTGGCATACGCGAAATTGATCAGCGATTCGGGGAAGCTTACGATTTCAAGTATTCCCGCAGAGGCGGATGTAGCGATAAACGGAATAGTTCAGCAATCAAAAACTCCGCTCGTGGTTTCCGATGTACCAAAGGGACGCGTCGAGATCGTAATATCGAAAGAGGGCTACGAGACGGTAACGAAAACCCTTTCGCTTACTGCCGGAAGCGACGAAATAGTTTCTGTGCAGCTTGAAGGCAAACCGGGTAGACTTTTCTTAAGCTCGATTCCCGAAGGCGCAAGATTTTATCTTGACGATAAACCGCTTGGCAAAGCGCCGCAGGAAGTCGAACCAATCGCCGCGGGCGAGTATCTCGTTCGTGCAGAGCTGGAAGGTTACGGAACTATTTCACGAAAAGTAGTCATCTCCAAAGGCGAGAAGACGAGTGAAGAATTTCGTCTGGAAAGCATTACCGGGAAACTCGAAATCCGCACCACTCCAGCCGAAGCTACCGTTATTGTAGATGGCCATTCCCACGGCAGAACAAAGCCGCAGTCGCCTGGTGCCGAGACTAGCGAATATATGAAAATCGAAAATCTTTCGATTGGCGAACATGAAATCGAAATAAAGCGCGATGGTTATCGAACGGAGAAGAAGCACCCGAAAATCGAAAAAGACGAAACTACCCAAATCAACATTCGCCTGAAACAATCGAACGTCTTTATTCCTAATATCGAAATTACTACCGTAAGCGGAGTCGTTTATCGCGGCATATTGCGCGAGCTCACGGAAGAATCTTGGATTATCGAATTGGAAAAGCCGCGCGGAATAACATACCCGATTCCGAAGAGTCAGATCAGGGGTCATATTTGGCTAGACCAAGAGACCAAATAGAAAAGAGTTCACAAATGCCTGATGTTTCCTCAAAGCGTCTCGATGTTCTGCTGTTCGAAAGCGGCAAAGCGGAAAGTCGCTCTGTCGCCCAGGCGCTTATTCTCGCCGGCAAAGTTCGCGTAGCCGGGCAAGTCGAAACCAAGGCTTCGCGAAAGGTGCCGGGCGATGCTCAAATCGAAATAGCTTCGCCGCCGCGTTTCGTATCGAGGGGCGGTGAAAAATTGGAAGGCGCATTTTTCCTTTGGTCTGATTTGCTTAATGCGCAAGATAAAATCTGCCTCGATGTAGGTTCTTCGACCGGAGGCTTTACAGATTGCCTTTTGCAACACGGCGCGAAGAAAGTAATGGCCGTCGACGTCGGCACGAATCAGCTCGCATACAAACTCAGAATCGACGAGCGCGTTTGGGTTAAGGAAAATTTCAATGCCCGCTACATGAGGGCTGAAGATTTGCCGTTTGTTCCTGAAATCGCGGTAACCGATGTTTCGTTTATTTCCCTTCGTCTCATTTTGCCGCCGATCGAAAAAGTCCTTGCTCCCGGCGGTTTGATAGTTGCGCTGATAAAGCCGCAGTTCGAAGTCGGCAAGGGCAACGCGCCAGGGGGGCTTGTGAAAGATGAATCGAAGCGCATTGCCGCAAGAGACGAAATTGTGGAATTCGGCAAGAACGAATTGGGCTTGGAGCTTCTTGGGCTCGCCCCATCGCCTATTCCAGGCCGGGAAAAAGGCAATATCGAATATCTTTCGTTTTGGAGAAAACCATAACGGCAAAAACAGAAAATTTCACCCATAAAAAACAAAAAGAAGGAGAAAGACAAATGTACGGAAAATTCAAAGATCATCTTTGCGAGACGATTGCCGACCTAAAGGCCAAGTCTCTCTACAAGGAAGAAAAGATTATTGCAACTCCCCAAGGCGCGCGCGTTTTGCTCGAGAACGGGACAACTCTTCTCAATATGTGCGCCAATAACTATCTAGGGCTAGCAAACCACCCCGAGATCATCGAAGCTTCGCGCGAAGCGACTTCGAAATACGGCTATGGCATGGCTTCCGTTCGCTTTATTTGCGGAACAGATTCCTTGCACAAACAGCTCGAGCGCACAGTCGCCGATTTCGTGAAGACGGATGACGCAATTCTGTTCGGCAGCTGCTTTGATGCCAATGGCGGCGTGTTCGAATCGTTGCTGGGGCCTGAGGATGCGATTATATCCGATGCGCTGAATCATGCTTCGATTATCGATGGCGTGAGACTTTGCAAAGCAAAACGCTTCCGTTACGCGAACGGCGACATGGTCGATCTCGAAAAACAGCTCATCGCCGCCGATGAAGCCGGCGTTCGCTATAAACTAATCGTAACTGACGGCGTATTTTCGATGGATGGCATCATCGCGCCGCTAAAAGAAATTTGCGATCTCGCAGATAAATACAGCGCGCTCGTTATGGTGGACGATTCCCACGCAGTCGGCGTTCTGGGCGAATCTGGTTCCGGCTCGGTAGAAGATTGCGGATGCGTCGGAAGGGTAGATATTATTTCCGGCACATTCGGCAAAGCGCTCGGTGGGGCTTCCGGCGGCTATATCGCCGCGCGTCAGGAAATCGTGGATATCCTTCGTCAAAAGGCGCGTCCGTATCTCTTTTCGAATGCCGTCCCGCCACCAGTAGCAGCCGCCTCTATAAAGGCGATCGAACTCGTGAAGACGAGACCGGAACTTCGCGATAACCTCAGGGCGAACGCAAAGCAGTTCCGCGAAGGTATGACGAAGCTCGGCTTCGATCTCGTGCCCGGTCACCATCCTATCGTTCCTGTAATGCTCGGCGATGCGGCAGTCGCGGTAAAGATGTCGGAAGGGCTCTACAAGAATGGAGTATATGCAACAGGCTTCTTCTATCCTGTAGTGCCGATGGGCAAGGCGAGAATCAGAACCCAGATGTCTGCCGCGCATACTGCAGAGGATATCGATTTCGCAATCAACGCATTTGCAAAGGCAAGAGGATAATCCGAAATGAGCGAAAAGGGCTATCTTGTTCGAGGCGGACTTATTGTAGACGGCAAAGGCAATAAGGCCTATGCCGGCGATATAGTTATCGAGGGGGAAAGGATTAAAGAAATCCTCCCCCCTGGCGCAAAGGCGCCCGACCTCGAAGAGATAGCTGCTTTCGGCAAAATCGTCTCGCCCGGTTTTATCGATTGCCACTCGCATTCGGATGCATATTTGATAATCGAGCCGCAAGCGCCGAGTAAAATATCTCAAGGCGTCACGACAGAAATCAACGGACAGTGTGGCGGGTCGATTGCCCCTCGTTATGGCGAGGCGCGACTATCTTCCGATTGGGCGACTTTGCTCGGCGAACGATTGACATGGCATTCGCTGGAAGAATATCGTGAAGTTCTCGAAGAAGCGCGCCCGGCCATAAATACAATCGAATTCGTCGGGCATAATACTCTTCGCTCGTCGGTAGTAGGTTACAAAGGCAGAGAGGCGACGGAGGAAGAGCTGAAAAAAATGAAGTACCTCCTCGAGGCAAGTCTCGATCAAGGTGCGTGGGGTTTGACGACCGGCCTTATTTATCAGCCCGGCAAATATTCTACTCCGGCTGAAGTGGAAATGCTGGCGAGCGCCGCTGCGAAGAAGGGCGGCTTTTACGCAACTCACATGCGATCTGAAGGCGATACGATTCTCGAGGCGATAGATGAAGTAATAGCTTTAGCCAAAGCGACGGGAATTCGCGCAGAAATTTCCCATCTGAAAACAAGCGGCAAGCGCAATTGGTCGAAGATCGATGCTGTAATCGAAAAGATTTCCGGCGCGATCGATTCCGGCTATCTAATCGGCTCGGATAGATATCCCTACACCGCCGCTGGCACAGATCTCGATATCGTATTTCCTGATTGGGCAGGCGAAGGTGCGGCAAAGGCGGAAATGGAACGCCTGAGAGATTCCGCTATACGCCAAAGGATAGTCGATGAAATAAATTCTTCTACCCGCGATTGGTCGCTTGTCATGATAGGCGGAGTATGGTGCGAAGAGAACAAGAAATACAGCGGGCGAATAGTTGCAGATATCATCCGCACGGAAGGTTGCTCGGCGGGCGAACTCGTATGCCGGATTCTCGAGCGTGATGAATGCCGCACAGGCGGCTTTTTCTTTGGGATGAGCGAAGAAAACCTTGCGAAAATCTATTCTCAGAGCTGGATTCTTCCGGGTTCTGATGCAAGCCTTCGCGCGCCTTGGGGACCCCTAGGCGCAGATCATCCGCATCCTCGCGCATACGGCACGATGCCGGAATTTTTCCGCCGCTTGAGAGCGCTAGGCTTTTCGCGAGAAGAGACCATAAAGCGTATGACGGGCGATGCCGCGAAGCGATTTGAAATTTCTTCGCGCGGCGTAATCGAGAAAGGCGCATTTGCCGATATCGTGGTTTTCGATGAAAATGAATTCAAATCGAATTCCACATATTTGAATCCACACCGATTTTCTTCCGGCGTAGAGGCGGTTTTCGTAAATGGCGCGCTTTCATATCGCAAAGGCGAATTCACCGAAGAGCGCCGCGGTAAATTCCTCGCTAAAGCTTGAGCGCTTCTTTTATCGCCTCGGCTGCACGCTTTAATATTTCATCATCCAGCGAAAGATTTATTGCCGCGCGAAGACGCGCCGAACCTTTTGCTACGCTTGGATAGCGAATTGCCGGAACGAGAAATCCTTGCTCTTCGAGAGAGTGCGAAATTTCAAGCGCTTTTCTTTCGTCGCCTATCAGAATAGGAATAATTGCGCTTTGGCCTAACGCTTTGTTTTCTTCGAGCCCGAGTGCATTTACGAAAAGAGATATCTTCGCCTTTAGCGACTTTACTTTATCCGGTTCGTTTTCGAGAATCGTAAGCGCCATATCCGCAGAAGCCATATTTGCGGCGCTTGGGGCAGTATTGAATATAAAAGGACGTGATTTTTGCCGCAGGTATTCGACCAGCTCTTTTCTTCCAGCGATATATCCACCTGCGGAACCTAGCGCTTTGGATAATGTCCCCATTTGGATATCTGGCGCGCGGCACGAGAAGAATTCCTTGAGCCCGTGGCCTGTATTGCCGACTACACCGATGGAGTGCGCTTCGTCTACATACGAAAGAGTATTGTATTTTTCGCAAAGTTCGATGAAGCGCGGTAAATCGAGTATATCGCCATCCATCGAAAATACTCCATCCGACACAACCAAAACGTTGCCGCTGCGAGGAAGGGTGGATAGTATTCTCTCGAGCGATTGCATATCGCGATGGGGATAAATGCAAATTTCCGCCCTACTCAATCTCGCACCATCTACAATCGAGGCGTGATTGAGTTCATCGGATACGATAAAATCGCCTTTGCCTACGAGCGTGGAAATCGCGCCTAGATTGGCCATGTAGCCTGTCGAATAAACTATTGCATCATCAGTCCCTTTGAAGCGCGCTATATGTTCTTCAAGAAGTTTGTGGGGCGGCTGTGTTCCTGTTACTAGGCGCGAAGCGCCTGTACCAGCCCCATATTCCAATGTCGCTTTGGCGGCCGCTTCTTTTATTCTTGGTTCGCTTGCTAGATTTAGATAATCGTTTGAAGAAAAATTGGCGATGCATCTTTCTTCGCTCTTCCAAATGCGAATTTTTCTAGTTAATCCAGCTTGATTATATTTTTCAAGCGCATCGGAAAATTCGCCGTAATAATCTTTTTTAATGCAATCGCGACTTGAAGTCGTTACGATAACGCATTGTTTTTCGAGATAGCGGATTGTTTCGGCGGCATCTTCACGTTTGCCGCGATATAGAAAAATGCGTCCGCCCGCTTTATCGCCTTTTTCTTTCAGGGGATTAATGCGGTGATAAATCCCATTTGCCGCGATATAGCCGGTCGTGTAGTCTGGGTCGTCCGAGACGCAGATTTCTGCGATTATGTTTGGCGCTGAAAGCACTTTACTTGCAAGGGCAATCGCTTCCGTGAAATGATCTTTAATCGCGGCATTTGGCGAAGGGGTGGAATCCATGAAAGTCGCGCGAACGCCGCGCTCTTTATCAGGCTCTAATCTTTCCAGGGTATCCGCATCAAGAAGCATTGCCCCGCGCATCGAATATGTTTCTTTGAAGAGTTCCCGGATTTCCGGAATTCGATTTATGCCGGAAGACGCGAGCACATTTTCTATAACAAGCCAACCCTCTTGAACGGTAGAAGCTTTTTCTTCGACTACTTTCAATGCGTTTATGCGGATGATATTTTCTTGCCGCTCGATTTTGAGATTGACGGAATCTGCCTCGCCTCTTTCATGGGAGAATGCTCTCTTTACCAGCGCATCGAGAGTAGCTTCTATTCTATTCTTCTCGACTATTCTTTCTGCGCCGGAGATATGTTCGCCATCAAGCGAAGCGCGCATTTTTACGCCGTATAATTGACTGGAATTCTTATTCATGAAAACCGGTATCCTCGAAATTTTCGTCTGGCGCACAAGAAGCCAAATCGAGCATTGCCTCGGTAATTCGCTCTATCGTTTTAGTGTCGCTTATCAAAGGCGGCATAGTATAGATAAAATTCGAGAAAGGCCTTAGCCATACTTTATGCGAATCGATTGCTCTATCTATATCTTTAGCGGCCGGCAAGCGCTCCACTTCGATTATTCCTACGGCGCCGATGCTCCTTACATCTTTTACATTTGGAAATTTCCTCGCTTCTTCAAGACGCGATTTCAGAAGTTTCGAAATATTATCGACTTTCAGTCTGTAATTTTCTTTTGCGAAGATATCCAAGGAAGCGCAAGCTGCCGCGCATGCTAGAGGATTCGCCATATAGGTCGGCCCGTGCATTAACGCAGAAGGCGAGCCCGAAGAAATCGTCTCGGCGATTCGTGAAGAAGCGATAGTGGCCGCTAGCGTTATATGCCCGCCGGTCAGCGCTTTACCGACAGTCATGATATCTGGCTTTACACCCGCATATTCGCAAGCCCAAAGAGGTCCGGTGCGGAAAAATCCGGTTGCGATTTCGTCGAAGATGAGGACGAAATCATTTTCATCTGCGATGCGGCGAAGTGTGCGAAGATATTCGGCGTCATATATATTCATTGCATTTGCCGCTTGTAAAATCGGCTCGCAGATAATTCCCGCGATTTCGTCTTTATGTTTTTCTGCTTCTTCGATAATCGAGCTCGGGTCGAAGGGCGAGGTCGGTTTATCGGCGAAGAAATGCTTCGGCAACATTCCGGCAAATAGCGTATGCATTCCATCAGGGTCAGATAATGCCATGGCGCAAGCGGTATCTCCGTGATAACCGCCTTTGAGAGCGAGCATCTTTGTCCTTTTGGGTCTATTGGATGCGTGTTGATATTGCGTGGCCATCTTTACGGCTACCTCTACGGCGATAGAGCCGGAATCTGCGAAGAAAATTTTATCGAGTCCGCTTGGCGTAATCGCAGAAAGCTTTTCTGCGAGATTAATTGCCGGCTCGTGGGTAAACCCGCCGAACATTACATGCGGCATTTGCCCGGATTGTCTGCGGATTGCATCTGTGATTTCCGGTCTGTTATGACCATGTGCCGCGCACCACCACGAAGACACGGCGTCGATAAGGCGCGTGCCGTCGGCAAGTTCGATTTCCGCTCCGCTGGAATATCTTGCCATTCTAACACGCCTGGAATCGCCGAGAGGCGCGTAAGGATGCCAAATATGTTTTTTGTCGAATGCGCTCAGGCGAAGTTCCTCGTCTTTTGCAATTGGTTCATGGGGAATATCGACAAAGCCGAATCTTTCCACGCTCGCGGATATATTGTTTTCCTTCAGCCAATTTTCTATTGCCTTTGGAGTGTCTTCGTCGATGGTAGGATCTACATCTTTAGCCCAATTGTAGATTATTTTGAGAATTTTAATTCCGCGGCTTTTTGCCGCCTCGAGCGAAAGGAGCGTTTCGTTAATCGAGCCGAGCTTTCCGTTCGTAACGAGAATGAGCGGCCAATTTTCTTTTGCGGCGATATCGATGGAAAGAATATTTTTTGCAAGCGGAACCATAAGGCCGCCCGCAGATTCGACGAGAACCAGCTTTCTTCTTTTTGCGCACTCGTTTACCGAGCTTACGATTTTTTCGATATCTACTTTCTTGCCTTCAAGGCGCGCCGCCAAATCTGCGGAGGATGGAAACGAAAAAATCTGCGGGGCGGTAAGGCCTTCGTCGTCTTCAGGGAATCTTACGCCGCCCATTAGCTTTCTATGCATTTGAAGATCTTCGGAAAACCCAACGCAACCGGTCTGCACCATTTTTACGGTAATAGCATCGATTCCTTTTTCGCGTGCATCTCGCGCGAGAATGCCTGTGACGATACTCTTGCCCACGCCTGTTCCAATTCCAGAGATAAATATTACGCCTTCAGTTTGCATATTTCATCCTCTTTCAATTCACGCCATTCGCCCGGCTTCAAATCTTCCGGCAAACGCAATTTTCCTATGGCGATTCGCTTTAGTTTTACAACGCTCAAGTGCGCCGCCGAGCACATGTAACGGATTTGCCGCTTTCTTCCTTCCCTCAAGCGAAATTCTAGTTCTGTTATATTATCCGATCGTACCTTGATTACTTTTACCGGAACTCTATTGGTAAGATAGCCATCGGGCATTTCGATTCTTCCTCGCAAAACAGCGAGTTTTTCTTCATTCCATTTTCCGGCAGCTTGCACGATATAGGTTTTTTCGTGTTCGAATCTCGGATGGGTCAATTGAAGCGCGAGATTGCCGTCGTTGGAAAGAAGAAGCATTCCTTCGGAATCTTTATCAAGCCGCCCGATCGGCACAAGACGTTCCTTTATTTTTCCGCGAATGAAATCGGCGACAGTCTTGCCGCCAAAAGGGTCGCTCATGGTCGAAAGAACGCCGACTGGTTTATACAGAATAATCGTGCGCTTTTTTTCTTCTTCCTTAAGGCGTTTGCCATCGACAAGTATTCTAGCTTGCGAAGAATCGAATCGCGCGCCGGGTTCTGTTACGATGTTCCCATTGACTACGACTCTGCCTTCTTCGATTATCGCTGCGGAGGCGCGGCGTGAAGCGACACCCGCGCGAGCAAGAATATTCTGCAATCTTTCTTCCACTTTTTAGAAATTCCTCCTGACGGCGGACCTCGCGAAATCGAGAACACCGCAATTTTTGCCGACGAAATAAGACGCGGCGATTGCTTCGCGAACAAATGCCTTCGCGCCATCGACGGCCTGCGCGAGGTCTCTACCTAGCGCAAGTTCGCATGCTAGCGCGGCCGCGAGCGAACAGCCTGTGCCGTGAGTGGAAATCGGCTCGTTTATTTTTTCGCCGGAAAAAACGCTCATCATGCCATTTTTATCGCAGAGTATATCGTCCGCCTTGTCGTTCTCGCCGTGTCCGCCTTTTACGAGAACTGCCGCGCCATATTTTTCGTGGAGTTTCAAGGCGAGTTCCTCTGGCTTATACTTTCCGCCGCATAGCGCTTCGGCTTCGGGAATATTTGGCGTCAAGATTTCCGCTTGCGGGAATAGGCTTTTCTTTAACATTTCAACCGCATCTTCTCCAACGAGTTTTGCGCCGCTCGTAGCGATCATTACAGGGTCGATTACCTTCTTTATTTCCGGATGCGACATAAGTCTATCGGCAACGACTTCTATAGCTGCGGCGCTCGGCAGCATTCCGGTCTTGAGAGCGCGGATATTATAAACGCCCAGAACCGCATCAAGCTGCGCGCCTACGAGATCGGGCGGCGTAGCGAGGACCCCCGTTACGCCGAATGGATTTTGCGCCGTTATGCTCGCGATTACCGTGCAACCATGAAGATTGTAGGCGTGAAAGGCCCGGAGGTCCGCCTGGATTCCTGCATTGCCGCCAGAATCGGATCCGGCGATTGTAAGGCAGCATTGGCGCATTTCTTCTTTGTTCATCTCAAGTACTGGCTCCTTTCAACTTTGCGCAAAAAATTCCTCTACTCGTGAAACAAGTTCCGGCACATCGCTTACCGAGTGGATGCTGGAAGGTATGCTATGACGGAAAATCGCGCCATAACTTTTTGTTATGATTCGTGGGTCTGTTACGATTACCGTGCCGCGATCTTGCTTTGTCCTTATTAGACGGCCAAAACCTTGACGGAATTTTATCACGGCTTCCGGCAGATAATAATCGCGAAAACTCGAACCGCCTTCGCGTTCGATCTTTTCGCTTCTGGCCTCGATAACGGGGTCGGTTCTCATCGCGAAGGGCAGGCGGGCGATTACTACGCAACTAAGAGCTTCGCCGGCGACATCTACGCCTTCCCAAAACGATTGTGCGCCGAAGACGACCGTCTTTTCTTTTGCCTTGCGAAGTTTATTTGTAATTGTTTCTCTACTCATTCCTTCGCCTTGCACGAGCAAATTCAAGCCGCTATCGTATAGCATATCCCTTGTTAGAGAAGCGACATTATTCATCATTTCGTAACTCGTGAATAGAACCAGCGCTCTGCCGTTAGTTGCGGCGAATAACTCTTTAAGAACATTGGCAAGGCTTTGCGCATAGCTTTGCGGCGCGCTGGCCGGATCGCTCAAACAATCGAGCGCGAGCGTAAGCGTTTGCGTCAAATAGTTGAAGGGGCTTGCCGCAGTAATGGCTTGAAAGCGCTCTAGACAACCTAGCCGCTTCATCATATAGCGAAAATCTTTGCCGACTCTCAGAGTCGCAGAAGAAAGAATTACGGAATCTTTCGGTTTATACAGAAGCTCATTGAGAACTTTGCCGACATAAAGGGGAGCGGCGATAAGGCGCTTTAGAACATTGCCTCTATCTGTTCTATATTCTTCTATCCAATATGCATAATCATCTAGTTTCGCGGCAAGGATAAACGCGGCGTCATTTGCGAATTCTACAATCGCTTGGGCTGAAGCATCCAGTTGAATCGCCAAATCGGCATACGACAAGCCTTCGTTTTCGACTTGAGGGCTTACAAGAATTTCTTTGATTGCGTGAAGAATATTTACTATCGCGCCGAGCGAACTTTCGAATGAAGTGAATGCGGCCTGGAGCGCGTTTTCATCCCAGTCTCTCTTATCGTAATTTTGGAATAGCCCGTTTATGGAATGTTGCCGTATGATAGTGCCTGTCTTATCTTCTATGCATCTAAAGCGGCAGACTCCTTTTGCGCCTGCCGGGCTCAAGAGGTGCGCGACGATATCGAAAAGCGCATCTGCCGAATCTACGGCCCTGATGCTGACGCTCGAAAATTCTGCGAGGAGGCGCGAAATTTCGCGCGCCGACGCGCCTTCCAGCTGGCCGCGCTTGATTATATACGCAACTTGCGCAAGGACCCCGTTGCGGCGCTTGCTTCTCCCGCGGCCCTTGCGATCGAGTCGATTTACTATGCGCATGAATGCCGCATGCGAAAATTCTTTCGATAGCTGACTCGTTGCGCTATTTTCGAGATTGTGCGCTTCATCGATTATCAATCGCGAGTAGGGCGGCAGTAGAGCAAGCTCGCCTGAAGAGGCCGCCTCGGCAAGGACAAGCGAATGGTTCGCCAAAACCAAATCCGCCTCGGCGGCGCGAGCACGCGCACGATATACGAAACATCTGGAAAAGAATCTGCAATGCCTCCCGGGGCATTCCTCGCCAGGACACGTCAAGATGCTTCGCGATAGCCCCTCGTAAAAATCGAGGTCGCCATCTTGCGTTGTCTTTAGCCATTCGATGAAATGCGGCATTTCATCTTGGTCTTCTTTCGAAAGGGTCCAGAAACCGGCTTCAAAAAATTCCTCGACCGCCTTTAGGCATAGATAGTTTGTTCTGCCTTTAAGAAGCGCAACTTTGAAATCTTTTTTCTTGTCGCCGAGAATTTTCAGCGCGTTGGGGATGTCGTTTTGCAATAGTTGCGATTGCAGATTTCGTGTAGCGGTCGAAACGACTGTGCTCGTATCGTTGGTGGCGCTCCAGAGAATCGCGGGGATTAGATATGCTAGAGACTTGCCTACACCGGTCCCGGCTTCGACAAGAAGATGTTCGCGAGAATTGAACGCGTGCACAATCGCCTTGAGCATTTCGATCTGGCCAGGCCGCTCTTCGTAGCCTTCCATCGTCCCAAGAGTCCCGCCGCGTTTCAGATGCATCGCTGCGCGCTCTATATCTAGCGGCGAGCAATCTTCGTGTGTCGGCAGATGACGCTTCTTCGCGGCGTTCGGCGTTTCCGGCAGGAAAGCCGCGAAGTTCGGGTCGTCCATGAATTCTGCCGCAGACATTCTCTTTCAGGAGTTGCGAATTTTCAATTCTTGATTGCCAACTTTTTTGCGAGCTTATCGAGCTCGGCCATATCGCCAGGCGAATTATGGAATGCAAGCTCGTCTCCATTCATGCGCGGGATAATATGGAAATGGATGTGATGGACGCTCTGCCCTGCCGCTTCGCCATTGTTTTGTAGAATATTGAAGCCGTCGCAAGGAAGAGTTTTCTTGATGTGCGAGGCGACCTTTTTCACGCGCTTGATGATTTCGCCGAGCATCTCGTCGGATGTATCGAGGATGCCGCGCGAATGTTCTTTGGGTATAACGAGCGTATGCCCAAAGCTGAATGGGTTTATATCAAGATATGCCAATACTAGTTCATCCTCGTAAATCTTGAACGAGGGGATTTCCCCGGCGCCGATGGCGCAAAATATGCAATTGTTCTTCATGCCGCATATTATACCATATTCCCGCCTTTGACGCTAGCGCTACTATTGCCAAAAAATAGTTAATTTTTTCACTAGACCGGCAAGGGTGAAAAATGATATAATACCACCCGTTTTCAATCATTGGAGAGATGGCGGAGTGGTTGAACGCGGCGGTCTTGAAAACCGTTGACTCGAAAGGGTCCGGGGGTTCGAATCCCTCTCTCTCCGCCACTCATCGCTAAAGAGAGATATATAGAAAGGAATATCCATGAAAAAGTTCACGCTTGCATTAGGTATGGCTGTTTTGGCGGCAATATCAGCTTTTGCCTTTGGGAACAGAAGTTTTACTGCCCCGGCAAAACTTACTGGATTATTCGGGGTAAAATTCGGCGATCGAATGCCGTCGGATAAGGCATCGATTCCTTCGCCAGATGGAACTCTGCTTGTCGTGCTCGAGCCCAAGACGCCAGAATTCGAGTTTGAGAATTATTTTGCGTGCATTCATGCTCAAACGCGCAGCGTTCTGGGTATGTGCGGGATAAATACTTACGAAAGAGATCGATTATCGACGTGCAATGCGGCCTACTCGCGCACCAAGAGGCTTATTGAGCGCCGCCTAGGTATATATTTGGAAGAAACCGGGCCCGTAGAATCTGGAGTTGGCGATGCCCAGGTGGTCGTGAAAAGTTGTGCAACCATACTTTCGGAAAATATAGTCGTTGGGCTGCAAACGCTCAAGGATCAAGGCGGGAATCTATCTCTTCGCTTTATCGCATTGGATCTTAAAGGTTCGCAGGAGACGCTTCAAAAGAGTGAAGAAACTGCGAAGAATGTTTCTCCGCTAAATGGTTTGTTTGGACGCACACTCGGCCAAGTCGCTAGAGTTTCCTCCGATGAAATCGCCTTGAGCGGCGGAATTTGTCTGCAGGCGTTCGTGCCGGATAAAAAATTCCTTGATTTCGATACATACGCCGTTCACATTCTCCCCAAGAGCAGAAAAATATGTGCAATTGTCGCGGTGTGCGATTTTAAAGAAAGATTTTCCGCAACCGAATGTTACGAAAAGTCGTGCAAGCTGCTGGAAAAGAAATTCGGTTTGACGATGAGCGATTTGTCGGCGTCTTTCAATAGTTCGACGCCCGACGAAGATGGTGAAATCATGCTGAAGTGCGCGGCGATGTCATTCCCGAATTCTCTCAGATACGTTGAAGTCGATTGTTTCAAAGATGTTGACGATAATGTATTCAGAGTAAGAATTTCGGCTAGCGACGAAGCACTCGTTGGCTTGCAGGAAACCGAAAGCAGGGATAGAAAACAGGATAGCGCCGAACAGGACGCTCTTGACGCATTGTAACTGTAGAGCGGCTTCGCCGCGTTTAGGGCGCTTTGCGCCGTTTTTCTCATCCCCGCATCAGGGCGAAGAAGTTGCGGGTTTTACTCTAAAGAAGCAGCTGGGCTTTTCGCTGTCGAAAGGCAAGAAAATTTCTTTTGTGCCTGTGAGTTCAACGAGGATATTTGTGTAAGTGTTCCAAATTCCTTTAGCGAGATCTTCGCAGTATTCGATTTTGTATTCCGCCGCTTTGGTGCCTTGGATATTAAGAGAAAAGCCATCGCGATCTAGGGAGCTTTCGCCACTCGACGAGCTTGGGGAAACTTCGCTTTCCTTTGCCGCTTTGAACGATAAACAAGAAGCCGCTTCTACTTCGATAGGCGTCAGCACTAAATCATTCCCCCAGCTATTGCCGATATATATATCACCATCACCGGCGTATCTAAAATTCCCTTTCTTTATATCATCGAGATCATTGAAATAAAATTCGCATGGTGCGTTGCTTTCTTCGATCCGTGTTGGTGGAATTTCTTTAGAGGCCCATTTGTAGTCTTCTTTTTGGGCTGTTATATTGATAGCTTCATTGAGAAATTCATTTGGTATAATAGCCGAATAAATTCCCTTGGCATCGGAAGTTACATTTGTTGTGTAAGAACAAGATTCAATATTCAAAGTAACATCAGCGCCTTCCACTGGATTGCCGAAGGGGTCCGTAATTCTGCCGGAGACAATTTCGCCCGTAAGAGTCGGGAATATATTATAGACAATTTCACCTATTTCGGTGAAGTGATATGAGCTTGCCGGTATATCTGGAATAGCATACCAGTAGTCATAAGCTCCGCTCCAACCCATATTCAAATGCAAATAAAGGGTTTCATCCTTAAAACCATATCCGTCGGCAAGAATAGCATGTCCTCCATCATTATATGATGCAATACCCAGCAAGCAAGGAAAGCGAGCATCGAGATTTGCAAGAATAGACGCTTGAATTACATCAGCGTCAGAGTCTATATTGTCTATTGCAGCTATTAAACTTTTTGCGTTGGCGTATTTAAAGACATTTGTCAGAGGGTCGAAAACAAACCCCGCAAAGGCGCCTGAGCCGTAATCTGCATATTGCATTCTGACAGATACACCTGCGTTGTAACAAAGATCGCCGATTTCATCGCGCTCGTCATCTTTAATAGAGCTATCAGGAACAAGCGGCATTTTCGACCAGTCGTAATGGCTATCGCCCATCATAAGTAATTCTACTGGCACTTCCACGACGATTTTTTTCACCTCTTCATCAACGGTTACTTCTTCCACATAATTTGTATAGCAAAGGAAGGACTGATTACGTATGTAGGTATCCGTTGAAGGATATTCATGATAGCGCATTAGTTGCGCCATAGCTGTAGCGACGCAGCCGCACGGATAGTTATTTGGAGTAAAGCGATTGTAGAGCGGCTCCCCATTGAAATTTGCTTGACTCCATTTAGATTTTACCAAGGGTTCCACCCAGACGCTATCGAGGATGGAAGATTCTGTAATTGGATTGGTCGTTTCGTCGGCTTGTTCGTCGGAATTTTTTGAAAGGGTCGTAAAAGCGGAGATTGTCTTTGAATTTCTTGTCCTTTTATGCCGAGAAGTTTTGCGTTTAGGTTTGTGGCGCGAGGGGTTGGTAAGTTTCATGCCGCGCCGATGGCTTGTCGAGCCTGCGAGGAGAGACCAAAGGGGACTCTTTTCGTCCAGCTCTGGAATATCGCCGGAGCCCGAAAAGCCGAGAATAGGCGCATCTTCATCTTCAGCGCTTACGGCGACAAAGCCACCATTCTCGAGAGCAACGAGATGGAAGAGGTTTGTGCCGTCCAACGAATAAGTATCGGCTCTGTCTGCGGCCGTGCGATGAGAGTGGCGAGGTTTCTTTTCCAACCATTCATCTACCTTATCTAATGCTTTGCGGGGGGAAATTTCCTTTGTTAAAGCCGTATGCGGCGAGGCGAACGCTGCCGCAAGGAGCAAAAAGAGCATAATCTTTTGTTTCATGCCGCGAATTATATCAAATATTTCAGGGTGTGAAAAGGGCTAAAGTTCTTATTTTGAAAAACAAGAAAAGCGCGGTTGACTTAGGCAAAAAGAATATGATATAATGTCTAGCCTTGATGGAAACTATACAAATATTCGATACTACGCTTCGGGATGGAGAGCAAGCGCCCGGATATGCGATGAATCTGGACGAGAAGGTCAGAATGGCGCTTCAACTTGAAACGCTCGGCGTAGATATAATGGAAGCAGGTTTTGCCGCAGCTTCGGAGGGGGATTTTGCGTCGGTCAAGGCGATTGCCGATGTCGTAAAAACTTCAACCGTGTGTTCGCTGGCTAGAGCGCTCGAAAAAGATATTGTGCGCTCTAGCGAGGCGATTAAAGGCGCAGCGCGCTCACGCATACATACTTTTATCGCAACGAGCGATTTACATCTTAAATATAAATTGCATATTTCCCGCACTGACTGCCTGAAACAAATTCGCCAAGCAGTAGCCTGCGCGCGCAAATACTGCGAGGATGTGGAATTTTCCGCCGAAGACGCCTCTCGAACAAATGTGGACTTTCTTTGCCGCGCGTACGAAACGGCTATCGCCGCTGGTGCAACGGTGATAAATATTCCAGATACTGTGGGCTATTCTACGCCCGAAGAATTCGGCGCAATTGTCTCTTCCGTCATGAATCGCGTTAAAGGAATAGAGAAAGTAACGGTATCTACACATTGTCATGACGACCTCGGGCTTGCCGTAGCGAATTCATTCGCCGGCATTCGCGCTGGAGCGCGCCAGGTCGAATGCACGATATGCGCAATAGGCGAGCGCGCCGGCAATGCGGCGCTAGAAGAAATCGTCATGGGCCTTTGCACCCGCAAAGATATTTACGGGGGACTTGCGACACGAATCCGCACAGAAGAAATTGCCCGCACGGCGCACTTGCTTTCTACAATTACAGGCGTAAGGATTGCTCCAGGCAAGGCGATAGTCGGCAGAAACGCTTTTGTGCATGAAAGCGGTATTCATCAACACGGCGTATTATCCAAGGCCGAGACATACGAAATTATGACGCCGGAATCGGTCGGCATAAAGCAGACGGAACTCGTGCTCGGCAAACATTCCGGGCAGCACGCGCTCGAGACGCGGCTCAAAGACCTTGGGTACGATTTAGACTCGAAGGGTCTAGCTGAAGTTTTCGCGGCGTTCAAAGCGCTCGCCGATCGCAAAAAGCAAATTACAAATCGCGATTTGGCCGCACTTGCAGAATCTAGAGTTGCCGCGAAAAATTCTAGCGCGAAGGAGTGGAAGCTCGATTCATTCGTCGTGAACAGCGGCAACCACATGAGCGCGACAGCGCAAATTACACTCGTCAAAGGCAAGAAGCGCGTTCAAGAGGCGGCAATCGGCTCCGGGCCCATCTACGCCGCATTTCGCGCCGTAGAAAAAATTATCCGCCATCGCTTTATTCTCGAAGATTACAGAATCGAGGCCGTGACCGAGCGGCGCGATGCGTTAGGCGAGGTAATGGTTAAGATTTCGGATTCCAAAGGGACATATCGAGGGCGCGGCGTTTCGACGGACGTAATAGAGGGGTCCATCCTCGCGCTGCTAGTCGCCGTGAATCGCATGCTTGAGGCGAAGAAATAAAATAGCCATGACGCAAAATTTCTCGCCGCGCATGAGCGGCAGATATAACGCCGCCTTGCACGAAGGCGTGGAATTTGATATAATATGCGGCCTTGAGAGACTTAAGAAAGGCAGTGTATATGTCTAATAGAAGTTATGGCGCTTATTTCATGATTATTGCCGTTTTGGCGATGATTTCGGCTGGTTGCAGGACTGTTCCGGGGTCTGGCAGAACCCAGCTTATGCTTTCTACCGAATCGAGCGAAAACGAAGCAGGGCTAACGGCTTACAACGAATACAAGACGAAATACAAAGTCGCTACCAATACTAGCCAGCAGAAGCTTTTGAATCAGGTAGGTGCGGCGATCAAAGACGCCGCCGGCGACACAGGCTTTGATTGGGAATTCAATGTTCTCGAATCCGATACCATAAACGCATTCTGTCTGCCCGGCGGCAAAGTTGCGGTCTATACCGGTATAATGCCGAAATTCGCAAACGAGGCGGAAATGGCCTGCGTAGTAGCGCACGAAGTCGCGCACGCAATCGCGCGCCATGGCGGCGAGAGGCAATCTTGGAGTTATATGCAGGCCATCGGCTCGCTCGGTATTTCATGCCTCGGCAGCTCCGCGGCAAATACTCTTTATGAGCTTGGCTCGGAATATGGGGTTATGTTGCCATATTCGCGCAAGCATGAAACAGAAGCCGATTTGATAGGTCTGGATTTAATGGCGAAAGCCGGCTACGACCCCAAGGCGGCGATTTCGTTTTGGAAAAAGTTCAATACGGGCAACAGTTCGAAGATAGATGAATTGATGTCGACCCACCCGTGCGATGATACGCGAGTAGCGGATTTAAGCGCGCGCCTGGCGGATGCCGAGGCGATATATGCAAAGGCCGCCAATAAGAAAGGCCTTGGCGTAACGATAACAAACGGCATACCGCAGCTTTGATACGATAAGAATAGATTTAGCAAGAGTTAAGGAGAATTATTATGACTCAGTTGCAATCAGCGAAGGCAGGAATCTTGACCGAAGCGATGAAAATCGTCGCCCAAGACGAGGGAGTCGAGCCAGAAGAAGTAATGAAGGCCGTGGCTTCGGGGGAGGCGGTAATTCCATTTAATCCAGCGCACAAGAATTGCCATCCTGTTGGTGTCGGCAGAATGTTCACTACTAAGATCAACGCGAATCTCGGGCGTTCAATTACGCATTCTGGCAAAGGCGATGAGTTGGAAAAGCTGGAAGTCGCGCTGAAAGCAGGAGCAGATTTTGTTATGGATTTATCGGTCGGCGAAGATATTCCTGCGATTCGTCAAGGTATGCTCGATGCGAGCAACAAGCCGCTTGGAACGGTGCCCGTCTATGAAACGATTTCGCGCTTGGAAGGGGATATCCCTCAGATGGATCCAAATTTCCTCCTCAATGTAATCAAGGCGCAGGCGGAGCAAGGTGTAGATTTTATGACTCTCCACGCCGGGCTTCTTCTTAAAAATATTCCTCACGCCATGAAACGCCGGATGGGAATTGTCTCTCGCGGCGGGGCGATTATGGCAGAGTGGATGATGAGCCACAATGAAGAAAATCCGCTATATGTCCATTGGGATGAAGTTCTCGATATTTTGGTAGAGCACGATGTGACCGTATCTTTAGGCGATGGAATGAGGCCGGGGTGTCTGGCCGATGCAAGCGACGCGGCACAATTTTCCGAGCTGGAAACCTTAGGGGAGCTAGTCGAGCGTTGCCGTGCTAGGGGCGTGCAGGTAATGGTCGAAGGGCCTGGGCATATTCCGCTAGATCAAGTAAAGATGAACATGGAGCGCGAGCAGGAAGTCTGCAAGAAAGCGCCGTTTTATGTTCTTGGCCCGGTAGTAACAGATATCGCGCCCGGCTACGACCATATAGTAAGCGCGATAGGCGCAACGAGCGCGGCGACTTACGGCGCATCGCTACTTTGCTATGTGACGCCGGCGGAGCACCTAGGCTTGCCGGATGCAGAAGAGGTCCACGCCGGTTGTATTGCATATAAGATTGCCGCGCACGCCGGGGATGTCGCGAGGGGTCTGAAAGGTGCGCGCGCTAGAGATGATATGATGGCTGCTGCGAGGCGCGATTTCGATTGGGAAACCCAATTTTCGCTTTCGCTAGACCCCCAGAGGGCGAGGGAGCGCTGGCTTAGAACGCGCGCATACACCGATGAGGCCCACTCGGACGACCACTGCTCGATGTGTGGAAAACAGTTTTGCGCCGTCAGAACATCTAGGCGCATTAGAGACCTCGCAACGGCGCGCGCTCTTGCCTAAGCGCGCAAAATCCAGGAGCTATCCAAAATGATTTGCGAGCTATGCCATAAAAAGAAAGCCGAGGAGGCGATTGCAAAGAGCGATGAAGGTGAGGAGCTTTATCTTTGCCGAGATTGTGCGCGCAAGGAAAACCTAAGACGTGAAAAGCTCCGTCAAGAGACCCCGAACGATAGCGTGGTCGAAATAGAAAATGGCGAGGGCTTGCCGGAAGATGCACCGCCGATTATTCGCTCTATCGTAGAGGCGGTATCTGATATTTTCCATGATATTAGTAATTTAGCCGAAAAGAGCGAAACGAAGGATAAGAAGAATAATAAGGAAGATTTCCTAACCCTCAAGCCGCGGCAGAAATCTCCCTTTATCGTAAATGGGCGTATACATTTAGCCGGGCTCCACTTGATGGGCGAGTTGGAGGCTGCCATCAGAGGTGTAGAAGCGCTCGGACTGAAACTCGAAGGCATAAACGAGGAAGGCGCCAGCAATTTGGGCCAAATGTTCAGCTTGAAGTATAGAGTCAGTGATGCGCTGCCAAAAAGGGCGCTAGCCTACCTTTTGACGCAGGAGAATAACGCCTGTCGCGCGTTGATTGAAGATTATCGTATCGTAGCGATGGACGCTTTTTCGCGCGCTTTAGCTACTTTAAAGAATTGTTATATGCTTTCGCCGGGTGAGTGGCTAGATCTTCTTTCTCCTATGCTCTTTGCTGCGCGCATCGGCGCGCTAAAAGGCGTTATTTGGCAAGAAATCGCAGAAATGATGAAAGAAGTTGAATTTAACGAAAGCCAAGAAGATAAGGATGCGGAGATTTTGGATATCAGAGATATGGGCATTGCAAGGGAAGCGAGAGAAAATTTTGCGCATGTCAAAATCGTAGATGCGTTTTATAAAATTTTGGAAGATTAGCGTGTTAAAGATAAAAAACATGGGCTTGGTAGTTGAAATCGGGGGGCGAATTTGGTAAAATATCAGCCTGTCTACCCATAGAAGGTGGACTGGGCATCTTAGGAGATAGTAGTAGTTATGGCAATGATGAAAGGCTTCTCGAACGCATTCCGCGTTCCTGAACTTAGAAAAAAGATACTGATTACACTCGGTTTGGTTGTTGTGTGCCGTCTTGTTGCGCAGATACCAACGCCAGGTGTTAACTGGACGGGTCTTGCGAATATCTTTCGCAGCATGAGCGAAGGTTCGCAAGGTGGCTTCCTCGATTGGTTTGAAGTCTTTACAGGCGGCGCCCTTGGGCAGTGCGCAATCGGCTCCCTTTCTATTTGGCCATACATTTCGGCCCAAATCGTAATTCAGCTTCTCGGCTCTGTGATTCCTGCGCTTGAAAAGCTGAAGAAAGAAGGTGAATCCGGTCGTCAGCAACTCGCGCAGATTACGAGATATCTTACGATCTTCCTCTGCGTAATCCAGTCTTGGGGTATTGCTTCGGCGCTTTGCAATCCGCAGATGCTAGGGTTGTCGATCAATGAGCCAATCGTATTGAATCCAGGGTTTGGCTTTAAGATTATGACTGTTATCTGCATGACTACGGCATCTCTCTTTATTATGTGGGTAGCCGACCAGATTACGACTTTCGGAATTGGCAATGGCGCATCTTTGATCATCATGATCAACATCACCTCGCGTCTGCCTACGGCATTGCGCGCGCTTTGGGACCACTATCTCGGCGGCGGCGACCTCGCCAAGGCGCAATATGCCAGCCTCGCGATTTTGATTCTATTCTTCTTCATGGTCGTGATGGGCACCGTGATGCTCACCCAGGGCGTAAGAAAAGTTCCGATTCATTCGGCCCGCCGCTCTGTAGTAGGGGGAGCTTCTTTCGGTATGCAGCAGACTTTCATGCCTCTCAGGGTGAACTACACGGGCGTTATGCCGATAATCTTCGCGCAGCCGCTCATCCAGATTCCTAGCGCAATAATCTCCAAGATTACGACGCCTGGTTCTATGATGCACCGCTTCGCACAGGATTTGGCGAACCCCGGCGCAATGCACATGATCGTTTATGCGCTATTGATTATGTTCTTTACCTTCTTCTGGGTAGCGACGCAATTTAACGCCATCGATATTTCCGAAAATCTCAAGAAGGGCTCTTCCTATATTCCCGGAATCAGGCCTGGCCGCGCGACGGCGGAATATCTTGACGATATGATGACGAAGATTACTCTTATCGGCGGCACAGGGCTTCTTATCGTAGCTCTTGTTCCTATGATGCTCATGGTCAGCTTGGAAGTGCCGTGGGTAATCGCCTCGTTCTTCGGCGGCACATCGCTCTTGATTATCGTAGGTGTAGCTCTCGATACCTTGAGAGTCATGGAAAGCCACCTCCTCGTCAGAAAGTATGAAGGCTTCCTCGCGCACGGAACTCTGCGCGGCAGGGGCGGCGTCTAAGCGTGCTCGAGAAAAAAGCTTAGATCGAACAAGCGCGGGGCTCGTCTAAGAAGCCCCGCGCTCTTTTCGTTGACGATGTAGAATTCTCCAACTCGTAACTCGTATAATTTCTGAACCTCTGAATATCTGAACGCGCGAAGCGCCCTTGCACCGAGGCGGGGAATTTGATATAATGTGAGACAGAAAATATGGAAGCAAAGAATGAGATAGTCGTCTATCAGCCGAACGAGACGGTTCGTCTCGATGTTCGTCTTGAAAACGATACGGTGTGGCTTACTCAAAGTCAGATGGCTACTTTGTTTGGGTGCAGTTCGGACAACATCGCTCTTCACCTAAAGAATGTGTATTCCGTTGGCGAATTGTTGAGAGAGGCAACTACCGAGGATTTCTCGGTAGTTCGTTTTGAGGGTTCTCGTAAAGTCCGTAGGACCGTGACATGTTACAATCTCGACGCCATTATTTCAGTTGGATATCGAGTTAACTCCGTTCTTGGCGTTAAATTCCGTCAATGGGCGACGGGAATATTGAAGGAGTATCTGCTCCGTGGCTATTCGGTCAATGCGAGGCTGAGTCAACTTGAAGATAAGGTTGATAGACGGTTGATGATGCATGACAAGCAGATAGAGGTGCTGGAAGATAAAGTCGATTTCTTTGTGCAGACACAGACGCCGCCGTTGCAAGGCGTGTTTTACGAAGGGCAATTGTGGGATGCGAGATCGCTTGTGCTGAAACTTATTGCAGGCGCTAAGAAGTCGCTAATACTCATCGATGGCGAAATCCCACGAATCAAGAAGTCCGCATTCGCCGATTAGCGGTTGAAAACAAAATTCCCAAGTGAGAATATAGGTCCTATATTCTCACTTGGGAATAGAGTTCCATGGGGTCCCATAGTGTTCTGTTTTTTCAACTGTATTTCGATTCCTAACGCTTTTTGCAAAATACGTTAATGTTGATTTTACGATAGGGAGGTCTAGAACTTATTTCGAGTACCATGGGGTCCCCATACTGTTCTCAATCTTCTGTCGGTAACGCGAATGGGTGTCGTTATGAGTGTGCGCGGATAGCTAGATGTCGCCGCACAGGGGGTGCGCCAGGCAGTGGCTTCGTAGATTTGCAGTTTTTCGAAATAAAATAATATTATGATGAATTTTCTATATCTTACAGATTTCCGTAGATATTCTGCAAAAACTACGCAATTAAAAACCCACCCGGCTAACCGGGTGGCAGTATCTTAACTACTTCGGCATATAGCCTTATTGTGATAAGATGCAACAATATGATATAATATTTTCGGAAACCCGTCAAGGGGGCAAAGGAAAATTTATGAAACAGACGCTTGGAATAGATCTTGGCACCAATTCGCTCGGTTGGGCGATTCTTGATGATATAACTCTTGATGTCCTCGATAAGGGCGTAATCGTATTCCCCGAGGGAATGAACCCGACAGACGACAATGCAAAAACTCCAGCGGCGCAAAGAAGGGCTGCGCGAGCCGCAAGGCGCATAAAATTCCGTCGTCAGATAAGAAAGCGGGCCCTTTTGAAAGAGCTGATTAAGAATGGCATGTGCCCGTTGAAAGAAGAAGAACTAGAGCTTTGGAAAAAGAATGGTATTTATCCTGTCGGCAACAAAGATTTCATCGAGTGGCTCAAGTCGACCGATAAAACGAATCCATATAAAGACAGGGCTAACGCGGCGGAATTCAAGGTCGAGCCTTATGTTCTAGGCCGAGCGCTCTATCACATATGCCAAAGGAGAGGATTCAAGAGCTCCCGTAAAGATGCCGAAAAAGAGAACGATTCTAAGGAAACGGGTAAGGTTACAACCAGCATATCGGAAATCACTAAAGCAATCGAAGACGCGGGCTGCAAAACGCTTGGCCAATATTTTGCCTTGCTCATAGAAAGCGAGAAAGATAAAATATGCAAGACTAGAATCCGAAACAGATATACCGGACGAATAGAACATTACGAAAAAGAGTTCAAGGTCATAATGGAAGCGCAAGGCTATGCGCCAGAAAGCGATTTTTACAATCGTGCGCATAAAGCGATATTTGACCAGCGCCCCCTGAGATCTCAAAAACATCTTGTAGGATCTTGTCCGCTCGAACCAGGCTACCCGAGAGCACAAATCGGTCACCCGTTGTTCGAGGAATTTAGGGCTAGAGCCTTCGTCAACAATTTGACTTTCGAAAACGAGTTTGGCGAGATAATAGTGCTAACTCCCGAAGAAAGGGAACTTGCGTACTCGGCGTTTTTGAAAGAATCGCCTAGGTTCAAATTCAAATCTATATCTTCTCTTTTCAAAAAGAAGTTCAAGAACGATGGGCTTAAATTCCATTATTACAAAGATGACGAGTCTCTGTCGTCATCTTATACAACGGCAAAAATCAAAGCCGCCTTCGGAGAAATACCATACGATGAACAAAAAGTGTTCGATGCTCTCATGTTTTTCGACGATAACGATAAACTGAAAGAATGGTTCAAAAAGCATTACCCTTCGTTAAACGAGGAATGCTTGGAGATAATAGTGGGAGCCCATCTAGCGGAAGGCAACGCAAAATATTCTTTAAAGGCGATAAAGAAAATACTGCCGTTCTTGAGAAAAGGCTACAATCTATATCTTGCGAAGTTCCTTGCGAAAATGCCCGAGCTTATTCCGGACTTTGCCGCGCACGAAGAAGAAATCGTTCTTCACCTCGAGGAATTGGAGCAAAAGCGTAAACGCGATAAGGAAGCTTTCGACCAACGTAAAATCAAGGCGTCCGAACGCCCCGCGACATTGATCGAGATGTACCGCGACTACTTCCTGAATAACTGGGGTATTGTTGACGAGAAGGCTTGGAACAGCTTGTATCTAAAAGATGACGAGGTATATCAAATCAATTCCAAGATGCCGGCGAGGCTGGGCGAAGTGAAACTTGGAATGATTAGAAACCCGATAGCTCAACGCTCGTTGACGACTCTTCGCTATCTCGTAAACTACCTTCGCGACCATGATAAAATCGACCAGGATACGGCGATAAGAATCGAGCTCGCGCGAACGGTAAACGATTACGCATCGCGAAACGCCATAATCAAGTGGCAGAAAATGAAGGAAGACGCGCGAGAAGACGCGCGCAAACGCTTACTTGAAGAAAAAGGATTGAACATAACTCCAAATGAAGATGCAATAGATAAATATCTCCTCTGGCAGGAGCAGAAAGAGATGTGCCTCTATACCGGAAAGCATATAGATATCGCCGATTTGTTCAACGGCAATAAGTTCGATATTGAGCATTCAGTGCCGCGTTCCAAGTCGGGCGATAACTCGATGGCGAATAAGACTATTTGCGAGGCCAAATACAATAGAGATACGAAAAAGGGCCGGTTGCCGACGGAATGCCCGAATTACGAAGAGATTTGCGTAAATCTCAAGCCGTGGAAAGATAAGCTGCAGGAGCTCGAAAAAGAGTATAATTCCAAGAAGAACAAAGTCAAAGGCATTCAAGACCCCCTGGCAAGAACAAAGGCGAGAGTCTATGTTTTGCTGAAAAAAATGGAGCTTGATTATTGGCGTGATAAAGTGCGCAGGTTTGAGATAACTGCGGATAAACTTGAAGATCCCGTAGATGGAATATCTGGCTTCAAGCGCCACCAATTGGTCGATACAGGAGTCATGTGCTCTCACGCTGTAGAGTTCTTGCATAGCGTATATCCGAAAGTCTATGCCGTAAACGGTGCCGCGACTTCATTTGCCAGAAAAGCCTGGGGTGTGCAGGTCGATGAAGCGAAGGATAGAACGGAGCATACACACCATGCTAAGGATGCGATGGTCATCGCCGCTTTGACGCCAAAGCGCTTCAATGCAATTTGCACAGCTCTAAAGGATGATGGCGGTCCCCTGAAGTATATGAGGGAATGCGATATATGCCCGCCGCCCTGCGAAAAATTCGCCGAGAAAGTCCGAAGAGCGGCCGAGGAAATTCTTGTGAAGCATATTTTCAAGAAAAATGCTCTAAGTCAAAGTTCCAAGAAAATTGTTCTTGCAAAGGCACTTCGCAGTAAAGACAACCCGAAGAAAATAATCAAGAAGGTAAAGAGTTGTGGCGATACTGTCCGCGGGTCTTTGCATAAAGATACATTCTACGGTTGCATAATCGACCCGGATAGTAAATCCAAGCGATTTGTCGTCAGAAAATCGCTAGAAGGCCCTGTTCCTGCGGCTGATGCGCTTGCTGATGATATTGTCGATCCTGAGATTCGAGAAATTGTTAAAAAATCAATTGCTGATTTGATCGCGAGCGGCAAGAAGAATATCGAAAAAGGCGATATTAAGATGCCTTCTGGCGTCCCGATCAATAAAGTCCGCATATTTGCAAATTCGGTCAAGAATCCGGCGAAGCTAAAGAATCATCCGATCCTATCGGATAAAGAGTATAAGAATCCATACTATGTAACATCTGACAGCGGATCCAACTTTAGACTTGGGGTGTTTAATATAGGCGGTAAGCTATCCGCCAGCCCCGATAATCTCCTTGATTGGGCGCAAAATCATAAGAGTAAAGATTATTTGTCGCTCGATAAGCGAGATGGTTTTGTCGGATATATATACCCTGGTTCAATGGCTCTAGTCGCTGAAAATAGAGATGTAGAAGCCTTGAAAAAACTTACTCAAAAAGAGCTTGTAAAAAGGCTTTACAGGGTTGTGAAATTTGAAGATAGAAGCTTAACGTTCCGTTATCATTTAGAAGCGCGTCCAAGTACGATTCTTGCGAAGGATTTGGCGACTAAAGGTAAACACGCAAAAGGTGAATCTTCGTTAGATATCGACAATCCGCACGAACTCCTGCGCTTGAGCGCATCGACATATTTCAAGAATATGCTTTTTGAAGGAATCGATTTCAAGATACTTATAGACGGAACGATCGTGTTTCTTAAATGATTGCAAGAACGCTATGCTTCGCGAGCCTGGGCAAGCTTTCGCTCAAATACGAACAGCTTGTCTGGGATTCTGCCGACGGGGTGCATAAGACGATCCCGATTGAGGATATCGGGTTCGTTATATTGGAATCGAGCAAAATTGATATAACATCATCGGCGTTGCAGTTTCTGGCCGAAAAGAATGTCGCGCTGATACTTTGCGATAAAACCCATACGCCGTCAGCGCAAATGTTACCGTATTGCGCGAATACGACAGCCGCGGAAACTATTGAAGCCCAACTTGCCGCGACCGAGTCCGTTCAGTCGCGGCTTTGGCGCAAGATAGTGCGCCAGAAGATTTTAAATCAGGCCATGCTTATGAAGCGTCTCGAAGCGCCAAAGTACAACCGTCTTTTGTCATTGGCGGATGAAGTTAAAAACGGCGACCCAGCGAATTGCGAGGCTCAGGCCGCGAGAATCTATTTCCAATCGCTTGGTCCGGAAGGGTTTGTGCGCTCCAGGGAAGGGGACTGGCCGAACGCGCCTCTAAATTATGGTTATGCGATTTTGCGAGCTGCTGTCGCGAGGGCATTGATAGGTTCTGGGCTAATATGTTTTCGCGGCATACATCATCACAATCGCTACAATCCATACGCGCTTGCCGATGATATAATGGAGCCGTATAGGCCGTTTGTCGATCAATATGTTTTAGGCAAAGTTCGTCCCTTTGATGTCCCTTTAAGCGAACTTACGAAAGAAATGCGTGCGCGTTTACTTGAAATGTTGACATGCGATGTTAGACTTGGTGATAACAGGCGCCCGCTTATGATTGCGCTATCTTATACGACTGCTTCATTGGCGCGTTATTATAAGAAAGAAACCGATGAACTTTCGTTGCCGCAATTTAAATGAGTTTTTGTTCTCAAGATGCGCTCAGTAGCTACAAAATCATGTGGCTGTATGTAATGTTCGATTTGCCGGTTGAAACCAAGCGCCAGCGGAAAGCTGCGACAAATTTTCGCAAGAATCTTCTGAAAGACGGGTTCGAGATGCATCAATTTTCCGTTTATATCCGTTTTTGCGCAAGTTCAAGTTCGGCTTCAGTTCACATAGAGCGCGTAAGAAAGTTGGTGCCGGAAGAAGGGAGCGTTTCCATACTTAAAGTTACCGACAAGCAATTCGGCGATACAATACATATTGTCGGTAGGCGCGCGAAACCTCCTCCACGACTGCCGGTGCAATTGGAATTCTTCTAAAAAATAACGCTTAGCCCCCTTAACAGAGGACTAAGCGTTAATTTTTACTAACAATATTTGTTAGATTTTATATATCAATAAAGGATTTTTTACTTCCAATATTGTATCACATTGAATATTAGCATCAAATCACAACGACACCTGACCCCAACAACACCAAGAAGGAATTGTATCACATTGAATATTAGCATCAAATCACAACCATCGGCCTCTCGCTGCGCAAAGCCTTCGCATTGTATCACATTGAATATTAGCATCAAATCACAACTCGTTTATCAAATTGAAGATAACTCTATAAATTGTATCACATTGAATATTAGCATCAAATCACAACTCCTGGGCGGTGGCAAAACGCTAACAGCAGTATTGTATCACATTGAATATTAGCATCAAATCACAACCAAAAACTGGCAATATTCATGATTTTAGCTATTGTATCACATTGAATATTAGCATCAAATCACAACCAGATGCACACGAGAACCGCTGGCGTCCTATTGTATCACATTGAATATTAGCATCAAATCACAACCCGACAAGGCGGGTAGCGACGCGGCGCTTAATTGTATCACATTGAATATTAGCATCAAATCACAACGGAAGCGTCGGACGAGAAAATAAACAGAGATTGTATCACATTGAATATTAGCATCAAATCACAACGTCGTGAACTATCACAAGGGGATGATGAGAATTGTATCACATTGAATATTAGCATCAAATCACAACTACTGCCGGTCGATCCTGAAGCACCGTGCATTGTATCACATTGAATATTAGCATCAAATCACAACAAATCCAAAATCCACCATAAAACCTAGCAAATTGTATCACATTGAATATTAGCATCAAATCACAACAGGAAGCCGAGAACATGCTTTCCGAGCATATTGTATCACATTGAATATTAGCATCAAATCACAACGCAGATATGTGCCGGTCAGCCAATTCCAACATTGTATCACATTGAATATTAGCATCAAATCACAACTCTCGATAGATGCTCGTGCGAACAGCCAAGATTGTATCACATTGAATATTAGCATCAAATCACAACGAGGTTCGCCACGTTCTCATGTGGCGCAAAATTGTATCACATTGAATATTAGCATCAAATCACAACACGAAGTTGATCCTCGGTACATCTGCATCATTGTATCACATTGAATATTAGCATCAAATCACAACAAGAAACGTGCCGGATTTCCCGGCGGCGACATTGTATCACATTGAATATTAGCATCAAATCACAACCATAAGGCGCTCACGATAGATTTACTCGAATTGTATCACATTGAATATTAGCATCAAATCACAACCTGTTGCGCAATTTATTACGCTTTGCAGTCATTGTATCACATTGAATATTAGCATCAAATCACAACGTCACGCCTGAGCGCCCAGTCGTGGATCCATTGTATCACATTGAATATTAGCATCAAATCACAACTGGAAAGTTTTCGTTAGTGTTAAAGTCAGCATTGTATCACATTGAATATTAGCATCAAATCACAACGGAATACAGCTACTGGGCGCCGCGAACTTATTGTATCACATTGAATATTAGCATCAAATCACAACAGAAGTCATTATCTGAGGAAATTTCTTGAATTGTATCACATTGAATATTAGCATCAAATCACAACTGCGACGGCTGCAAGTATTGCGCCAAGGCATTGTATCACATTGAATATTAGCATCAAATACATCGGGCGAATAAGGATATCGCGCCGATAAAATACTTACAGTACCGGATTTCGAAGAACAACATCGGTATTATATCATATTATTCTCATGCGCGCAAGGGGGTGACGCCATTGAAGCAGTTTGAAGCAGTTTGTTAGCAGTTAGTAGTTAGCAGTTAGGAATTAGAAATTAGACAACCTCTGCGTACTTGAGCGCTTCTCGGGTTAAACACCTGTTTCTCCTGTTCTCCATGCTTAATCATAAAAAATAAACAATTCTAATTGATTTCTTGGTCGAAGGTAGCGTCAAAAATTTGACGGTACTTGCGACCGTGGTGGAAGGTAGCGTCAAATTTTTGACGGTGGTTGCGACCATGGTGGAAGGTAGCGTCAAAATTCTGACGGTGGTTCCGACCGTGCTCGAAGGTAGCGTCAAAATTTTGACGGTGGTTTCGACCGTGCTCGAATAAAACAATTCCACTCTACGACTACGACTTCAACCTACAACTTATCTCAACCTCCCATGGCTACCATAAAACGACAGCGGAGAAAACGGATAGTAGATTTGCGGAGGAAAATATGATATAATATCGGGCAGTGAAGCGGATTGTCATTATATTTCTTTCTCTTGTTTGCTTCGTTAGCGAGGCTAGGGCCGAGGCGTTGCGCGGCGTCGTGACATTCGCTTGCGAAGAGTTTCTCGTCGTTGCGCCGGAACGCAAGCCGCATTACAGAGGCACGCTTGTAAAACTCGTGATGGAGAACGGCGAAAGGGCGTTTGGTCCTTCGCATTTCGAATCTGGTGAAAAAGTGCGCATTCAAGGCGAATGGGTCGATAAGACTATTGCCCAACGAACCTTTCAGGCGGCGCTTGTCGAAAAGGCCGGTCGCATTGATGAATTGCCCGAGCCCATTACGCCGAAGCTTTCCGACTACCGCAAGGGCTGGCGATCGCTTACGCGTCTGCGACTTGAAGGCGTAGTCAAAACATTTGTTTCCGAGGGCGAAGGCGAGAACACCCGCACGCATATCGTCCTTAAAAGCGAAGGACAACGCCTCGCTGTTTGCGTCTGGGATAAGGTTGACGGCGAAATGTTCGCGCCTGGATCGCGCGTTTCGGCTGTCGGAGTCTCGCGCACTGTCCTTGACGATAAAGGCGAGGCGATCGCCAACGAGCTTCAGGTCGAGAGCGCCGCAGACCTCGAGCTTCTCGCCGAAAAGCCTGTCTATTTTACTACACCTCTTCTAGTGTGCCTTGCGGCAATATTTGGCGTAGTTGCGCTTTGTCTGCTCATCGCCTATATACGAAGCCGCGCGCAGCGCAGCCGCCTTGAAGCCGTAGCGCTAGATCGTCAGCGAATCGCCGGCGAGCTTCACGATACCCTCGAGCAATATTTTGCCGGCGCGAAGCTTCTTATGACAGGCGCGATGAAAATCGATGGCGTCCCTGAGCGCGCTCTTCTTATGATGCGCCAGTCTGCCGATATGATGGCGAGCGCAAAACGCGAGACGCGCGAGGCCGTGATGAATCTTCGCTCCGATACTGCCGTCAACGGCAATCTGAAAGAAGCCGTTCGCGCGCTCGCCGCCGCTACGAACGAAAAGAAACTCCTTCGCGTGAAAACGAACGTCTCGTGCCTGCCCGAGAAAATGGATATCAAGGCGGCTAACGATATACTGCTCATAATCCGCGAAGCAATGACCAACGCCGTGAAGCATGGCAAGGCGAAGAATATCCTCATCGTTGCAGATTCGGTAGTGAGGGATGAGGGAAGCGGGAGGAGGGATGAGAATCGACTTTCGGGGAATGGTTTTGTTTTGAGGATCCTGAACGATGGCTCGCCGTTCGACCCGTCCACCTCCCTGGGCCCGGAAGCTGGACACTTCGGCCTCGCGGGAATGCGCGAGCGCGCCGAACGAAACGGCTTCAAGCTTTCCTTTGGAACCGAAAGAAAATGGACGGGAGTTAAGATGATATGTGATTTGGCAGGAGAACAGTAGAAACAAGAGATGATTGGGAATAAGCATGGAGGAGGAATTAGGAATTAGAAATTAGGAATTGGAAATTGGAAATAACTACAGCTCTATGATCAAAGTTTTTCTTATAGATGACCACGCTGTGATGCGCACTGGATTGAAGACAATGCTTTCTCTTCTTTCGCCTGGCGAATTTGCCGTCGCCGGAGAAGCTTCCGGCAATGAAGATTCGGCTACGGCCGCGATAAAGTCGGGCGCTGACGTGATTCTTCTCGATGTGCGCATGCCTGGCAAAGGCGGACTTGATATTCTTTCCGAAATACTCATGTACAAGCGCGATGCTCGCGTTTTGATGTTGACGACGAGCGACGCCGATAACGACGTATATATCGCTTTGGAGCGCGGCGCAAAGGGTTATATCCTCAAGGATAGCGACGCGGAAGACGTGCTAAAGGCCATTCGCGCCATTGCCGAGGGCAGGCGTTTCATTCCGCCAAACATCCGCGAACTTTACAATCGCCGTCAGATGATGGGCGGGCTTTCGGTTCGCGAGATTGAAATTCTCAAGTTCGTACGCCAAGGACTAAAGAGCGAAAAGATTGGCGAAAGGCTTGGAATTTCGATTGATGGCGTAAAAAAACATATCCGCAACATCTTCGCGAAACTCGAGGTCCCTGACCGCGCCGCCGCGATAAGCGAAGCAATCCGTCGCGGCTTCTTGCCGGAGTGAGTAAAGAGATTTCGAGCTCGAGTTCGAGAATGGGTTAATTAACCATGTAGATCATGTAGAGCGCTTCGCGCTGGTAGGGCGTGCCGCCCCGCTCACCGCCGAGGCAGGGCTCATCGCCCCTCGACCTTTGACTTCGACTTGGCTAAAGATTGTTATTCGTTCGTGTACTTCGCACCTCTCGAATATATTGTATAATATCGGCGTCTTCAGAGGGAAAAAGAAAATGAATAAAGTCGATTTTAGGTATCAGGCGATCAAGTCAGCATATAATGACTGCTTTTCGACAAGAAAGCCAGCATTTCCGCGTGCTCTGGCGGCGCTATCCTCGCTCATCTTTCTCGCGCACACCGCTTGGGCGGAAACATATTACCAGAAGAAGAGCGATGCAGAGAATACAACTTCTTTCACCGCCGGAAACTGGGCGCGGGCAGGCGTTGAGGAAGCAGTCGCCGCCGATGACACCTCAGGCAATATCTATGTCACCGCCCTCGGAGGAACCGATTACAGCAAGAATATCTTAAGGACCTCAGCAGGGTCTGACGGAACATTTCCGGGCGAAACACTGCAGATTGGCACGACCGATACGGCGGGTCATCTTTTCATGAAAGTCGGTAAGGACAAAACAGCCTCCTTCAACAATCTTACGCTTGTCAATGGAACAATTGCCGTTGGCGACAAGGGCGCGACCGAGACATTAAAAGTCACTGGCACAACCAAAGTGGAATCCACCTCCTCCAATCCGTTCGTGTTGGGAATTGGTGGCGACGGCCAGCGCAACCTTACTCTTGACGCAGAGCTAACTGGCGAAAACACGGCGGTCCTAAAGGTGATCTTTGCCAGCGGGAACGGCAGTACGTCCAGCTATCTCTATCTCCCCAAGGCCAGTCCAAACTATAACGGCAAGTGGATTGTGGACGGGAAGAATTTAAAAACCGGAATGACATTTCTCTCGCTTAAAGTCGCTGACGATCCTGCGTCCGCTCTCGGCGCGGAACCGGCCAGTATCGTCAAGGATTTCTTGACGCTGATGAATAAAGGCGTCCTTGATACATCTGGGCTTTCTGCAGATGCCACGCTTTCCGGCACAACGCGCGGCATAACGGTGCCGGAGAACCATACCGGATATATCCGCAATAAGAACAATACACTTACGCTCAAGATGCCGGTTTACGGTGCGGGAACGCTCATGCCGTATTTCGCATCCGACGACGCGACTGCAGTCGTGCTTGACGGGTCATTCAATGATTCTGTTTCTTTTGATGCAAACGGCAATACTGTCATGTTTGGGGCGAACTTTGCATGGAACTCGACAGGAACATTCTCAGGACTTGCAGAAATCGTCAGCACAATTGCAAGCCCTCTGGCCGTCTCCGCCGAAAACACTGTCGTAGATCTAGACGGAGCAAAATTGACAGTAGAGTGGGGTTTAGACGGTAGCGGCAATATTGCAGCAGGGACAGCGACTTTTGGCCGCTGGCCGCTCGATGGCGAAGTGCTGAAAGTCAATCTCTCTTCCAACTTCGTCCTGCAGACAACTTACTCGCGTGTGCCTGTCGTCAAGATTAACACGAGTGTCAAGATAGTGACAAAGGATAACTTTACGACAGATACTCGTATCAATGAACTTGCCAATTACGAGGCGTTTCTGTCAGGCATGGATTTCGAGGTCGAGACAGATAGCGACGGCTTGCAAACCGTATATTTGACGCGTATTCCATATGTGTGGCAAACGAAGACTATGTCGACTAGTCCTGATTATTCCTATAAAGTTGGTTCAGAAGACAGCGATAAATGTCCGTGGTCCAATGGCGAAGCTGCGCAGGCTGGGCAGCATTACATTCTTCGTAGGCATGCATCGGATAGTTGGCTGGCCCGCACCCCACTCAATTCGGGAAGCGAAACATTCCCAGGTGCATCTTGGACCTTCATCAACACAAAGTCAAGCAGTTACTCCGCGACACTCAACCAAAAATGCAAAGACTTTACAGCCAACGGTCTTCGTCTTGGTCCCGGCGGCGTTTTTGCATTTGCAGGCCACGGCACGACGACAAGCACGGCCTATGGCGGACAAACGCTATACGGCTCGCTCTACATATTCGGTAGCGATTCGATTCCATCCAAGATTTCAAGCGGAAGCAATCGCACATCCACTCTCGCCGCTACGCTTTCCGGTTCAGGGTCGCTTATCTATTCTGGCAATGGCACTGTCACAAATACAGCCGACAATTCAAGCTTTACAGGGACAGTCAAAGTGCAGGGAAATAAATCAAGCGAAATTTCGACGCTTGCCCTTTCTGCTGCGAACCAATTGGGAGGTGCGTTATCCACGACAAATGCCAAAGGGCTTGAATTGTATTTCGCTACTCTTTCTGCGACGGATACATTTGCCATCGATGCGACGCGTGGCGTGATGGTCTCGGAAGCGTCTACGATAAATGTTGAAGAAACCAAAACTTTGACTATTAACGGAGCTCTTGCGTTCGCCTCAGGGAAAACTCTCACGAAGACTGGCGCAGGCGATCTGATTTTCAATGGCGACAATTCGGGTACGCTTGGCACGTTCGATATCAAGGCAGGCAAGGTGTTCTTGAAGGGATTGACCACAGCGCCGACGCTCGCAGCGGGGACATACGCCAAGCGCACTGTCGATGGAATCTGGCTCTCCAATACCGAGCCTGCTGCAAGCGAAATAACGATTAAGATTGCCACAAGCGACACACGCACAATCGATCTTGATTCATCTGATGCGCTCTATACTTGGCTTGCCGGCAACGGCAAAACGGAAGTCGCCGACATGAACTCGTATCTTACGACTAACGGCACAGGCGGAATGAATGGCTTTGAGGCATATATGTTGGGCTATGATAATAGCGAAGCCACACCGAAACTAAAAACATCTGTCAGCGGAGAAACTGTTAGCTTTTCTTTCGATGGCAACGTGTCGAGATCGCTTCAAGGCGTTAGTGTTACATATTCAGTCGAGTCATCCAACGACCATAAGTTCGCTACATCGGAATTTACCGAAGGCAACTCGCTTACATTGACCGCCGACTCGATAAAAACATACAATCGCCTTATTGCCACAATATTAGCGACAAGCGCTAGCGACTAATAATTTTTATGGCCCGATACTTGTCTATAAATTTTTGATTGCCAAGACTAGGGCTGGCCTGCTCCGGGGAAGAGCTCCCTCTCACTCTCATTCCCCGGGCGGCTTTTTTTAGCACCCAACTATTCTCCAACTCCAACTCGAAACTCGAACTACGGCGGTGAGCGGGGTGGCACATGGCGGCAGGCGCTATTGCTAGAGTGAGGAAAAAATGGTATAATATTCGGCGTAACCTATTGCCGTGTCGAGTGTAGACAAAGGTGGAGGCCTAAGAAGAATATCGAAGAAGATTATGAAAATGAAAGCTGTAATCGCAATGACAACTTTGGCGCTCGGGGCGTTGAGCATCCTGGCGGCCGAGCCACTAGTGCTGATAACGACGACTGATACTCCGCCATATTCGTATCGCGACGAGGCAACAGGCGAAATAGTAGGCTTGGAAATCGATATAGCGCGTTCAGCGGCGGCGAAGCTCGGTCGCGAGCTCGAGATACGCAAGGCGAAATTTCCAGAGCTTCTGCCGATGGTAAGCGAAGGCGCGGCTGATATGGCGGCCTCTGGAATCACGATTACCGAGGGAAGGCGGCAGGCGGTGGATTTCTCGATTCCCTACGCGACTGAAGGCGGCATGTTTCTATATCGCGCCGAAGATAAGATGCCGACGATGATTCTCGCCGAGAGGCTTAGGATAGCGACAATGGACGCCTCTACATACGATTTTTATCTCTCGTCGCATGGGATAGACCCTATACGCTACGATTCGTATGCGCATGCGATGGACGAGCTTACGGCCGGGCGCGTCGATGCGATATTCTACGATAGCTGCACGGTTAAGCTAAAGGCGGCGGAGTCCGGCGGGGCGCTTGCCGCTTCGCGGCTTGAGACGCGAGAAAACTTCGGTATCGCGCTCAGGAAGGGCAATGAAGCGCTAAAGGCGGCGCTGGACGAGGCCATAATGGCGAGGAGGGCGAAATGAAGGCGACTGCGCAACGCAAACTCGTATGGCGGCTTGTAGGCGCGGTCGTAATCGCGTTTACGGCGTCGATGATTCTTACATGGATACTGCACGAGCGCATTACCAAAAAAGAGATGTACCGTCTTTTCGATAATGTATTCAAAGATGTCCAAGTCGATATTCGCGAGCGGGTAGACGCGAGGATGCTGCGGCAGGCGATGTTCGTGCGCGATAGATACTACGAAATGCGCGAAGAGGCATGGTGGGGCGACCCAGACGAATCTTCGAGACGTCTTCGCGATTTGGCGAACGAGCTTGGCGTAGACGAGATATGCATAGCCAACGAGGCCGGTCTTCTTACTCATAGCGCGCGGCGCGAGGAGGTCGGCGCTCTTGATTTCACGACGGCGGAAGGTCAGGCTAGGGAATTCGCATCGCTCTTGAGCGACAAATACGAAGTAACGCAGCCGCTGTTGCCGAATTCGCTGAGAGGCGAGATGGTGAAGTATGTCGGCGTATGGCTGCCGGATGGCGGGTTTGTGCAAGTCGGCGGACGCGAGAAATCGGTAAGAAATCTCGCCCGCACGGCGGTAACTGGTCTGACGCACGGCTGGCATGTAAGCGGCGATGATGGCGGAATATACATAACTACCGGCAACGGCACGATTATTTCGCATCCGGTTGAGGGGCGTGAAGGCGGCCAATGGCGCGACCCCGGCGAAGATAGCTATTGCGAAAAGAGAGTAATCGAGGGCTTCCCGGTATATATCGTAATACCGAAAAGGACTGCTATCGTAGAGCGGCGTGTTTTAGTTACGACCTCTGCATTCTTGAACGGCATGGCGCTCGTTCTCGCGGCGTTTCTCGTAGGTATAGTCATAGCGCACTACGTAAAGGGGCAGCTCGCGGCGCAACGCAAGAAAGAGATGGCAATGGCGGCGGAAATTCAAGAAAGCGCCATTCCGAGGACATTCCCGCCATTCCCGGGCGAGCGGCGAATCGATATATTCGCCGATATGAATACGGCGAAGGATGTCGGCGGCGACTTCTACGATTTCTATTTCTCGGGCCCGAAGAAAGTAATCTTTCTTATCGCCGATGTGAGCGGCAAGGGCGTGCCGGCGGCGCTATTCATGATGAGGGCGAAAGCTTCAATCAAAGGAATCGCACAAACCGGGCGACCTCTCGATGAGGTCGTTACCGAAGCTAACGAGGCTTTGAGTCGCGATAATGGCGCGAATATGTTCGTGACGGCGTGGATTGGCGAAATCGACCTCGAGACTGGCTTGGTTACATACGTCAACGCCGGTCACAACCCGCCGATTTTATTGAAAGTCGAAAGTCAAAAGTCGAATGTCATTAGCGAGAGGGCGGCTATCCCCAGCCGCCGCGCGCTCTGTATCGAATGGGTAAAGGAAAAATCCGGACCGATGCTGGGGTTCATGGAAGGCGTCAGCTACAAATCGCACACGCTACAGCTAAAGCCGGGCGACGCGCTATATCTATACACGGACGGAATTACGGAGCAGCCCGATACGAAGGGCGAACTCTTTGGCGAAGAGCGGCTCGAGAGCGATATAGCCGGCCTCCTCGAGAGCGGTATAGCGCTATTCGATGGCGAGCGCTCTAAGATTCTTGGCGCGGTGCTCGCGTGCGTTCGCGCTCACGGGCTTGGCGTAGAGCAGGCGGATGACTGCACTCAGCTGCTGATGCGTTATAATGGAGTCGGTGACTTGTAAAGGGGGTGGGCCAATAAAAATGCTTTAAGACGCTTTGGCCAGACATGAATCGTAAGCATAAGCAGTTTCTCCGTTTAGTGATTCCCTGTGTATGGAATTGATGGTATCTTCAAGTTGTCGTATCTGTTTTCTAGTTAGGTTGTTGAAATCGGTACCCTTAGGATACCAGCGTCTGACAAGTCTGTTGCAGTTTTCGATGGAACCTTTTTCGTATGATGCGTAGGCTCTTGTGTAATAGACCTTGGAATTGAAGAGTTTGTCTAGACGCTTCTGGTCTAGGAACTCGCATCCGTTGTCCGTGGTGACGCTTAGAACGGTCGGCAAGGCGCCTCTTCGCTTCATTCGTCGGATAGCATTTGCTACTTCGTCTTGGTTTATGAAGTTGATATGTTCGATGACATAATGTTTGGAGCATCTATCGAGCATGACGAGGAGTCCGCCTTTCGATCCTTTGCGCGATAGTACCGTATCCATTTCCCAGTGTCCTAACACTTTAGCATCCGAAGCTGACTTTGGCCTATCCTTCAGTTGTCGTCTGCCTGGCACGGTCTTTGCTTCGTGAGCGGGATTCTTAGGCTTTCGCTTTTTGCCTGGATGATATGGCGTGTCGCCGTGGAAAACGCCCATATCTCCGGCCTCGATGTGGTTGTAGAAGGTCTTCAGACACGGGATATCTCTATCTGGGAGGGCCTCGACAATCATCATTCGTGCATCATAAGGCGAACGTTTGAGTTTCAGTACGGCATACCTGAAGAGTATTGCCATTGAGATTGTCAGTTTCATTCTTGTTCCCATGTTGTTTTTACCCTCGTTGATTGATTCCATGGCCTGTTGCGGATCGTATTCCGGGTACACCCAGCGCTTGCCTTTTCGGATTATGGGGCCTGTCGCGCCTCGCTTCAGTTCGCGCTGCCAGGTGGCGTACGCCAAGTTGTGCAGCCTTGCGAACCGCCTGAGCGAGATTGTGGTCGAACTGTTGACATACTTGTTCCAAGCCCTCGCAAGATTTTTGCGCATTTCTTGCGTTAGGTGCGCACCTGAAGGCTTTTTTATGGTATAATATCGCTTGCTCACAGCATCTGCCTTTCGTAATGGTTGTTTTGAAGTCCCCATTATACACGATTTGGCCGATGTTGTGGGCGATTTTTTTCGGCGGCGACCACCCCCTAGGGGGTGGTGTGGTGTCCCTTGCTCCTTCGACGAACCCCATGGTCTTCCTTTCTTTTTGAGTGGCTCACTAGATTTTACCATTTTCGGTTATAATGGAGTCGAAAGTCGCGCTTGAAGATTGGCGGAATTTATGGTAAAATATACGACACATGAAGCGTAAGAGTGTAAATAGCTTTCGTATTTTGGCGTACGCACGCGCGCGCGTGAGGGCTTTTGCCTTGTCGCTCGCGGCGTTTTTGCCTTTGGCTATATTGGCGAGCACGGGATTCACAGAGTCCGAAACGCTCGTTTCGTCGTACAACGGCAAGGAACTTAAAGACGGTAAGGTCTATGTCGCATCCGACGGCGCAGGAGCAATTTTCACCGCATTGTCGACAAAGAGCGCACTGCGCGTAGCCGATGGCGCGACAGTTGTAATCTACATCCCCAAGGGCAAGAAACTGACGGCGAATGGAGCTGATGCGAGCGGCACCACGGGCGCGGGCGCGGGCATCGAGGTGCCGACGAACTCCACGCTGATCGTGACTGGCGGCGGCGAGCTCGACGCCAGGGGCGGCGATGCGGCGAATGGCGTTGGAGGTGGTAATGGTTCCTCCGGCTCCTTTCGGAGCGGTCTCGATTATTGGACGGCGGGCACTGGCGGCGGTGGTGGCGCGGGCGGTGGCGGCGGCGGCGCGGCAATCGGCGGCGTAGGCGGCACTGGCGGCACTGGTGGCGGTGGCGGCACATCTTGGGAAAACGAATGCCATTATTTTAGCGCAAATGAATATACTGCGAATGGTTCAGGCGGCAATGGCGGCTCCGGCGGCGGAAATGGCACCAGTTCGGGAACGCTTTACCTGCTAGGGTCGCTTAATGCTACGGCGACCGGCGGCTCGAAGGGTTCCGGCGGCGGCGGCGGATCAGCTGGTTCTCGTGTCGGTGAGGAATTTGAAACATATTGGTTCATGTTCGGCTATGGCGGCGGCGGTGGCGGCGGTGCGGGCGGTAGCGCCGCTCCAAACGCCATCGG
>JAFSMR010000028.1 GCA_017447805.1 Kiritimatiellia bacterium
ATTATGAATTAGGAATTAGGAATTAGGAAAGTTGGAGTTTAGAGTTGAAGTTGGAGATCAAATTTCTAATTCCTAACTGCTAACTCCTAACTGCTAACTCCTAACTGCTAACTTCTAACTTTCTCCGCCCTCTGCTTTCGGCTTTTCTGGCGGAGTTCTCGTGCTCGTGCGAAACCTCCGCCACTTTTGTGGCGGCACCTTCGCGCTCGTGCGAAACCTCCGCCACTTTTCTGGCGGCACTTTCGCGCTCGTGCGAAACCTTCGCCACTTTTGTAAAGTGACCTTTGACGAGCTGCGAAACCTCCGCCACTTTTCTGGCGGAACTTTCGCACCCAGGCGAAAGCTTCGCCACTTTTGTGGCGTCACTTAAGCGCCATCCCCCCCTAACTTCTAACTGCTAACTCTAAAAGTACCCATTTATGTACCGACATTGCGTGGAATAAATGATACAATATGTGCGTCCAGTTGAGAGAAAAGGGATGCACATAATGAAAGATCGGAATACTTTTACAATTCTAGCCGCACTCGTGTTGGTATTTGCTTTCGCCGCCACGGCATATGCCGAGACGTATTATTGGGTAGGTCCCGGGAATTCATCAGAAAGACTCGACCATGCCAATTACTGGAATACAGCAACTGACGGATCGGGCGCAACAGCTTCCGAACTGACAGCAAGCGACACCTGCATTATCGGCACTTCCCCCTCCGGCGCCATTACCCTTTCCGGAGACTCAGCCTCCAATACGCCGCGAACGTTTGCTCCCAAACTCAAGGTAGAGGCGGATGCCACGATTACATACGGCTCAAGCAAAGCACTCGCGAACTTCACTGGCGGCATCGAGGTTGACGCCGAAAAAACTCTGACTCTGCAGTCTGGAAGCACCACGAGCTTCGGCATCACGCAAGGCGACAAAGCCATTGCCATTACAGGTGACAACAGCAGCTATGCGGGCATTGTCTCATTCGTCGGCTCATCGGCAACCAAGGTATTTACCAACTCGATCGAATCTTCTGACGACCCTACATTCGCTTCAATGACATCGACTGACGGCAAATCGCTCACATTAAGCGCCGACACGACAAAAACATACAATCGACTTGTCGCAACAATCTCTGCTAACGACTAGCAACTAACCACTAATGACTAATCACTAATTTATGGCCCGAAACTTGTCTAAAAACTTTGATTGCCAAGCAAAGGGTTGCCTTGCCCTCGAGGGAAGCTTTATCCCTCTCACATTTCCTAAGGGGCGGGCTTTTTCTCTTCTATCTCTCCTATTCTCCATGCTAAAAACGAAAGGATAACAACATGAAAGCAAAAATGATACTTGCAGGTTTATGTGCAGCGTTTGCGATTGCGGCGTTTGGCGAAGCGAGCCGAGAGACATTCCTGCGTAAAACAAAGCCGATAGAGAAGGGCGATGTCGAGAGGGACGCGCTTGTCGCGTCCTCCCCCCCTCTACCGCAAGACTATGGTGATTATCGGCGACAGCTACGTCGCGAATCACCGGCGACCGACGGAGGAGACATGGCACTACCGCCTCGCCGAAAAATACCAGATGGACTACTACAACTACGGTTTCAACGGCAACGCGCTCATCCTGCCGCGCAAGGCGAAGTGGCGCGAGCCGGTCATCGAGCGCATCGATGAAATGCACGAGCCGGCGGATTATGTCGTCGTTATCGCGGGACATAACGACGCCAACGAAATCGGCAAGCCTGGCGCGGTGGAGAAATTTGCAGATGGGCTCGACACGCTCGTTGCCAAGCTCCGCACGAAATATCCTGCCGCGAAGATTGTATTCGTCTCCCCGTGGGGTGTTGAGCGCAAGGGCTTCGCGGAGGTTCTGGGTGCGATGCGCGAGAGATTGCCCAAGGCGGGCGTCGCCTTCTACGATGCGGCGGCACTTTCCGGCATCAACCCGAACGACAAGGAAGGCGGCAAAGCTGCGCTCTGGCAAGGGCCGAACGACACCGCTCATCTTACGGCCGAGGGGCATGCCATCATGCTTGAGAAGATGGAACCGTTTTTTAATGAGTTAGGAGTTGGCAGTTTGTAGTTGGCAGTTAGCGGTCTGGTAATCTCTGCGTACTCTGCGTTAAAAGCTAGAACGAAAGGAAAGAAGAAAAATGAAACGAGTAATGATGTCGATAGTCGCCGCAGCGATATGCGGCGGAGCGTTCGCCGGCGAACCTGTCAAATATCGCGGGCTCTTCATCAACGATGAAGACTGGGGCTTGAGGCCCTGGGCTAATCGCCATTTCCACGAAGATGGTATTGGCGTGAGCGCCTATAAGAAAATCTTTGCGCTCATGAAGTCCGACGGCCTCAACCTCATGTGGCCGGCGATGCACCCGGGTGGCTACGAGTTCGTCTCGCGTCCGGAAAATATGGCTCTCGCGGCGGAGTGTGGAATCAGAATCGGTACGAGCCACTGCGAGCCGATGCTCCGCAACAACATTTACATCGCCAAGGAGGACAAGAAGAAATACAATTGGGAAAAGTCGCCAGAATGGGTGCGTCAGCATTGGCAGTGGTCGGTTGATCGCTACGCAACGAACGATGTCCTTTGGACGGTCGGGATGCGCGGCATCCACGATGGTCCGATGTCCGGCGGAACGACCCAGGCGGAAAAGATTGCGCTTCTCGAAGATGTCCTCAAAGCACAGTTCGCCATGCTGCCCAAAGATGCGCCCAAACTTTTCATTCCCTACAAGGAAGTTCTTTCGCTCTACAACGCCGGGCTCAAAGTCCCCAATGAGGACGGCAACACTACGATAATGTGGGTGAACGACAACTATGGCTACATCCGTCGTCTAGGCGGACCGCAGACGGAAGATTTCGGCGGTGGCATCTATTATCATGTCTCCTATCATGGCTGGCCACATAGCTATTGCCACATCTGCACGACTCCGCCGGCACTCGCGTGGTATGAACTCGTCCAGAAGTGCGCCAACAACAATGTGCGCGGTGTATGGATGATAAACGCCGGCGACGTGTTCCAGGCCGAGATTCTCCTCTACTCAATCGGCAAATTCGCCGAAGACCCCGATTACTGGATGACGCGCCCCGACCCGCAGTCGGAAGTGCTGGGAATGTGGGTCAAAGATAAGTTAGGAGTGGGGAGTGAGCAGTTGGCAGTTAGAATCTTGGCGCACTTGAATGAATACTACAACCTCGGCTTCATCCGCAAGCCCGAGCACATGAAGATCGGCTGGACCGAGAATCTGCCGGAAACAGTGCGCACGAGCTTGCTCGAACGCTACGAGGCGTTCCTCGCAGATGACATCGCCATCGAAAAGGAATTGGGCGACAAGGCGGACGAATATTTCCGCACCGCTGGTTACGCTACGCAATTCCTCGCCAACGGCGGCATGGCAAGACTCTCTTGCCCTGCCGCCACTGTCATATATTGCGAATCCGATTTTGTTTCGACGGGTTTTTGGCGGTTTTGTTGCGGTTTTGCGAAAGGCGTTATTGACTGATGGCGGGGAAGTATGGTATAATACGCGCCGCTGAAAGATTGAAGGGAGCGAAAATATGCCAGCAGTAATGGAAGCGATTGACAGGATGTCGTCTGACGAAAGAGTCAAGACGATGGAATACCTGTGGGCGGCAATGACCGCCGCCGCAGAGCCGGAGCCTCCGGCTTGGCATGGCGATATTCTGGCCGAGCGCCGCCGCCGTGTCGCGGCGGGCGAAGAAGGCTTTATGTCCGTCGCCGAGTCGAAGCGTCGCCTGTACGAGGAAGTTCATGCGCGTTAGGATTCTCGATTCCGCCCACAACGATATTCGCGACGGCTATTGGTTTTACGAAGATCAAGAGCCTGGCGTGGGCGATTATTTTAGCGACACACTTTATGGAGAGATCGAATCGCTTGCCCTTTACGCTGGTATCCACAACAAGCGATTTGGATTCCATCGCGCACTCTCCCGCAAGTTTCCCTATTCCATCTATTACGACATCGAGGACGGCGAGGCTCGTGTGTACGGTGTGCTCGACAACCGCCGCGACCCAAATTGGATATACCGCCACCTCCAAGAAGCAAGAGAATCATAACCCCATGAACTATTCGCTACACAACATTTGCAAGGATGCCGCAGGGCGCGCTGAAAGCGTCGCTGCGGCGGCGTTTGCAATTGAGGGGGG
>JAFSMR010000029.1 GCA_017447805.1 Kiritimatiellia bacterium
AAAATCCGCTCCCAGTGGGGAGAAAAAACAGATCCAACCAAATAAATCGCGATTCGCAGGATACATCCTCGACAATTGCCAAAAATTATCAAATAAACTTCCGTTTACTTCCAGAACTTGCGTTTAGTTCTAGACACGACGAGATCGTCTGATGGTCTCATCGCCCCTCGGGCCGCCGGGCGGCCCCATTGCCTAATTCCCCAATACTTCCTTGAGTTCGCGCTTAAGCTCCTGAAGCTTTTCATGGTATTCGGCGGCCAAGTTATTGCGCTCGCCGGGGTCGTCGTCGAGAAAATATAGCTGCGGCTCTTTGGAATCTATCAACTTCCAGGCGCCCTTCCTATATCCCCACGGACCCCACGCCGGCTGCTCTACGAGATTAGTGCGCCCTTCTTGACTTGAACCAAGAAGCACGTAAGAAAGCTCTTGACTATCTCTGCAGGCGCCTTCGGGAACTTCCACCTCGGCAATGCGCGCGAGCGAGCGTGCGAAATCGGTCTGCGATATGAGAGCATTGGATTGCGTTCCCTCTTTGACATGCCCGGGCCACGCGACAATCATCGGCACTCGCGTTCCGCCTTCGAATACGGTGTACTTCCCGCCTCTGAAGGGTGCGGCAGGATTTTCGCCTTCCCAGGCTTCGCGAGCGCCATCTTCATAACCATCTGCTACACGTGGTCCATTGTCGCTTGTGAATATGAAAAGAGTATCCTCATAGCCGTTTTCTTCCAGCGCCCGGCGAATGCGGCCAAGAGTAGCATCCATTTGGATGGTCGCGTCGCCGCGTATCCCAAGCTTGCTCTTAGAGCGGAATTCCGGCGCCGGATCGCGCGGCACGTGGATATCATTCGTCGCGAAATAAAGGAATATCGGCTTGCCTGCGCTGGAGCGTATAAAATCTTCCGCTTCGCGCGTTATTCTATCTGCGAGCTGCTGATCTTTCCAAAGCGCTGACTTTCCGCCGCGCATGTGGCCGATTCGCGATATTCCATCGATAATCGTCTTATCGTGCTGATGGTCGGAAGGCCTTCCCCACGCCTTGAGAAGCTCGGGGTTGGTATGCGCAGTTATTTCGTCGGGCCATTTCTTTTCGACTTTGTCATAACTTACTTCAATCGGGTCGCTGGGGTCGAGATTCGCGACATGCCCATCCTCGATAAATACGCAAGGCACGCGGTCGGCCGTCGCCGCCATTATGAACGAGCGCTCAAACCCGACTTCGCGGGGCGAAGGCTTGATTTCGCTGTTCCAATCGATTTCGCCTTCGCCGGAACCAAGCCCGAGGTGCCATTTGCCGATCGCGGCAGTGCGGTAGCCGGCGCGCTTCATCAATACCGGTAGCGTCACTTTGCTTTCACCACTGCCTTCGACAGGAATAATCAATTTTGCATCGCCATCGAGAATTCGCGAACCTGGACGACGAAACGCATAATTGCCGGTAAGCAGGGAATCGCGCGACGGCGTGCATATCGGGGTCGCCGAATGCGCATCGCTAAATAGACACCCCTCGAGCGCAAGACGATCGAGATTCGGCGTAGGAACTTTGCTCTGGCCATACGCCGAAGTATCGCCATATCCTAAATCATCGGCGTAAAAGAGCACTATCGCCTTGGGTTTTGCAATCAGCGCCGGCGCAACTATAAACAGCATCGCCCCTATCAGCAAATATTTTATTTTCATCAATTTCCTCTTGACGCCGCATATTTTACCATATTTCCCGCCCCGGCGCAAGTGCCGCGCTAGGAATTAGAAATTAGAAATTAGAAATTAGATCTCCAACTTCAACTCTAAACTCCAATTAAATATTTCAATTCCATTCTACAACTCCAACTTTCCTAATTCATAATTCATAATTCATAATTCCTAATTTCTAATTCCTAATTTCTAATTTCTATGAACTTTCTGAACGCGCCGCAGGCGCCCTGAACATCTGAACGCGCCGCAGGCGCCCTGAACGGCGACAAGCCACCGCCAGAGGCGCTACCAAATAAGAAAAGTTCGTTACCTTATCCGTAAAAAAATGACCAAATAAGAAAAAATCGGCAAAAATTTTTCTTATTTGGTAAGATATTCCTTTCCAAGCTGGTATGCCAATCGGGCTGTTGGTAAATATGACAACTCCAATTCACCAATGTGTTTCTTGCCTGTCTGTGTTCGTGAGGTGACAACAAGACTTTTTAGTCCATTGTTAATAGCAAATTTCGCGGCATCCTTTACTTCTGTTGGATGGTCGAACGGCCCATCAGACCATTTTACTTCAAATGCAGATGCTACTTTCTGCGTTCCAGGGTCAATTTGAACAAAGTCAAGTTCGTGTTGCTCTTTACCAACGCGCCAATTGGCATATTTCCAATTGTGACGATTTTCGCTAATGCCAAGCTGCGATGCAATCGCTGTTTCTATCGTATACCCGAAATAAGGGTCGTCAACCGCTTCTATAGGTTGAAACATTGATGCGCGAAGCGATGAATTTGTCAAATACAGCTTGAATTGCACGGCCCTTTTGAGGGATAGAGCATTAACATCAACCCTATCATGCCGCACTATCAAAAAAGCCTCCTCAAGATACTGCAACAAATTCGAAATAGTATGCTTGGTTAATCCTGAACCCTGTGCAAGACTTTCGTAAGTCTGCACTGTTCCCGTGTGGAAAGCAATATATGAGAAAAACGACTGCAAATCACGCACATCATCTATGTGATACAAACTCGGCAAATCTCGAAGCAAAACTTTGTCGACAATATCTCGCTGAATAAATTGCGTTGGATTGTTTCTGACATCTTGATTCGATGCGAGCTCCGGATAGCCGCCAAAATTGACATAATCGATAAAGAGTTTATTCGTCTGCTCCATAGATTCGAATAATCCTTCATCCTTGCCAATCATGTCGATATATTCATAGAAAGTAAGCGGAGCTAATTTCAGGTCGGTGAATCTTCCCGCGCCGCTTTCCCTTGCACCTCTTGCAAGAACAGATGCGGCAGAGCCAGATGCGATAAACCGGATATTGGGATATGAATCGGTCAGGGTTTTGAGTGAAATCTCCCAATCTTTTCTATACTGAATTTCATCGAAGAATACAAATAAACGATCTGTTTTAAGATTTGCGCCAGAGCTTCTGCAAGCCTCATTGACAAGTTCCTCAATGTCCGTTCCATGATAAACTGGAACATCAATAGGCAAAAAAATCACATTTTTAGCTAGTACACCACCTTTAGTAAGTAGCCTGTCGATAGCGTGCTGGATGAGCCAAGTTTTTCCAACGCGGCGCGGTCCCATAAGCACAATTGACCGTTGGACACCCTCAAGAGTAATGTAATGATAAAACTTTTCTATAAAAAGCCTCGGTTTAACAGCTGTATAAATACGGTTGACAGTCCCTGATTGCCACCACGGATTATCAAGCTTTACTCGATTAGCGAACATCTCAGATGAGAACATACCCGGATCCTTTCCAAACGACAACGGAAAGTATATCATATTATTTCGCAAAAATCAATAGCAATAAGCAAAAATGTTTTACCTTATCCGTAAAAAAATGACCAAATAAGAAAAAATCGGCAAAAAATTTTCTTATTTGGCATAAATTCACCCGGGCCGTTGGCGCGAGGAGGGCGGCTCGGCCGCGTTCAGATGTTCAGGGCGGCTTCGCCGTGTTCAGAAAGTTCAGTCTACAACTACTAACTACCAACTGCTAACTACTAACTACCAACTGCTAACTGCTAACTACTAACACCTTGATTCTTCACCTAAAACTGGATTACCCTACAGTACAACCCTCTTCTCTGTCCCGTGTTTCGTGTTACCTGTTTACTCATTTCATTTCTCCTTTTCTAGCTATTTTGAGCTATCGAAATTTTATCAAAAAATTTTTTTGGCGCCAAGGGGTCGCAAGGAGCAATTAAAAAGCGACTCCCCCTCGCGAGCCGCTCGCAAGTCTGTTTTGGGAACGAATATTTCTTGCGACAAACCAATATAAGGAAAATACTATTGGCAAGAACAGTGCAAATCCAATCGAATTAAAGAGCATTTTATATCATCATATTCCTAGCGCTTATTAATATAATCGCGAAACACCATGCTTGCATGCATAAAAAAGAGCGCACAATTCTTCTCATGCACTCGACGAAGGCCCGACCAAAGGCCCAAACTGAATACATGAAAGAGAATATGCACTCACAACTAGAGCACATGTTCACCAACATGCCGTTCAGTTTAAGAAAAATTGGTCGTATTTCCGTCGAACGACTAATTAGCGTATTGCTAACTCATTACCAAGCCCATCCTCACTACATTCTAATGCGGCGGCCACAGCGGGACATTGCCCACCTATAATGGAGCCTGCGGCGCGTTTGGTGCACTATGGGGGTTTCCCATAGTGCAAACATAGTTATTAATAGGGCCTGGGTTTGACGCGCACATCTATGACTCGCGCGCCATTTTCAGTTGGACGATAGGGCGGCTCGACATATATTAAAGGCGAATTGCTCCACGGCAGCACCCTAAGAGTAACTTTGCCTCTCTTGGTCGCAAAAGCACGCCAAAGCGCACATCTGAGGGGCAGTCCTTTGTAAAAATCATCTGCGACCGGCACATCATCGACATATATTCTAGCGCAATCGCCGAGATATTGCACTTCTAAAATCGTATTCGCGCTATCACAGTTTTCATCGATATCTATTTCCCAAACAGCGGCAGCATCCCAATCTTCTTCGCGCGGCTGCTCTGCGACATTTCGTGCGCCAAGCTTTACTTCACGAGGAGCGCCGGCTTCTTTTACGAGCTTGAAACCAACTTTTGCGCCGCCATTCTTCAACCACTCCTTGCCATCTACAGGCAAATCGATAAACTCGATATCGAAAGCCTTGCCATCGAATTCTACCTTTGGTTCGATTCCAGGTATTTTCAACATAACGAGAGTATCGCCCTTCCATTCCACGGGCTGGGCGCTGGCGCTCTTTATCGTGCCGAGACGCGTCTTCCAGTTTTTGGGGAAAATATAAGGCAAAGCGTCAGTATTCTTTACGCGCCGATAGTCGGAATGGAATTCGAACGGACCGCGCCTAGCATTCGATTCATCTATGATTTCGGGCTCTTCCAACGCGAAATCCGCCGCGAAATTCGCGCAGAATTTATGTAGGAGCTTCAATAATTCCCACGTTTGGGTAGTCTCGCCAAATTCACTAATCGGGCCATAGAATTCGTAGGAAAACGCCGACAGGTCGTTGTGGTTCGTATATAGAGAATTTTGGCGTTCATTGAAAAACACTCCTTCTTCAGGACGATTCGGATTCGTTCCTCCGGCATACATATAGTAGCCTAGCAAATTGGAGCCGCTCCCTAATCTCACAAGCGCCATTGCATAAGTATCAAGCGGCGTTACTCGAACGCGGCGATGATAAGAAGATGGCATTCCGCCGCCGAGTTCGCAGGTGAAATATGGATACTGGGCAGTAGCTTTATCATCGCTCATCGATTGCGGCAATTGCTCGGTCGCGATATTCGCCGACGCCCTTACATTTGAAAATTTGAATGCCCTCAAATAATTGCCGGGGCTTGGCTCTTTTATGTTTCGTTCCCAAAAACCATCGGCGTAATCGCCAAAGAGCGGCAACAATTCACCATATTTCACTTTGCCGTTCATGGCAGGCCATCCGGTTCTAGTGTAGAATGGAACATCAAAACCGATATTTACCGCAAGGTCTTTCAACGCTTGCATATATGGCCAAGGCCCGCGACACTCGTTTTCGATCTGCACGCCGACGACGCATCCACCCTGCTTCCAAAGGTGTCCATCGACTTCCAAGAATAGGCGGCGCCAGAATTTTTCCACGGCGGCCATGTAGACCTTATCGCGAGAGCGAAGTCGCTTCGTCTCGGCGCCGCAGCGATCAATCAGCCATTCCGGGAAGCCGCCGTTGAGGCATTCGCCATGGTCCCAAGGGCCGATTCGCAAAACTACCTTTAGGTCTTCTTCTTCGCAGATTTTCAAGAAACCGGAAAGATTGCGAGAGCCGGAAAAATCGAACACGCCCTCTTTTTCTTCATGATGATTCCAGAAGACGTATGTCGCGACAATCGTAACGCCGCCTTCTTTCATTTTCCTGAGATACCCGCGCCACTCCCCTTCCGGAACGCGGCTATAATGCATCTCGCCCATTACCGGGATTTTCACTTCGCCGTTAAGACGCAAACATTTCGTAGTAATAGTAATCGTATCGCCATTGGGGGCGGTGCGTGCGCCTTGGGAAGATGCGATTTCAATTTCCCCGGCGATGCTTTCGCCGCAGATCAAAAGCGACAAACCTATCGCCGCCAACAAATTTTTGCCAACCAAGATTTTCATGCCTCCAATTATATCATAATTTTCCAATCCGTTCAATATCCCTAGGTACACCCCCCCCCCTTGCGCCGACAGGGGGAAATATGGTATAACTATATTCGCAAAGCAGCGTGAAAGGAGGATTTTGCCATGAAAAGCTCTCTGTATTTTATCCGGCATCGCATTATATGCGCATCGATAGTTATTCTTTTGAATCTATTGGGCGCTTCTGTCGGAGCCCAGACGCTCAAGCCGAATATCATCTTCATCTTGGCCGATGATTTAGGTTATGGCGATATCGGCTTTAACCGCGATGGCGCATTTGCGCGCGAGAAGCCGCGCCTGGCTACGCCGAATCTCGATCGCCTCGCGCGCGGCGGGGTGATTTTAAGCGACCACTATTGCGCCGCGCCAGTCTGCGCGCCATCACGCGCCTCACTGCTCACCGGACGCATCCAGGGGCGTTGCTCGCTTCGGGATAATTTGTTTCGACCAGCCGTTCACCGAAAAAGCTACTCTTGGCACGGTCGCAAAAGAGGCGGGCTACGAGACTTGGGCCGTCGGCAAGTGGGGCGTCGCCGGTGGAGGAGAATCGGGCAAACCAATTACCTCTCATCCCCTCGATAAAGGATTCGACTATTTCTACGGCTTTCTCGACCACATGGCCGGCCACACCTACTATCACTACCAAGGACATATTCGCGGCGCATTTATGGGAATCACGGAAAACCGCGAGGACGCGACCGCATCGGCAATCGGGCGCTATTCGACCGATCTATTCGCGGCGAAGACAAAGGAGCTGATTTGCCGCCATCAAGCCGAAAACCCCGATACACCATTCTTCCTCTATCTAGCAGTAAATACAATCCACGGCTCTGGGAGATGCGACGATACGCTAAAAGAAAAATCGCCATTGCATGTACCAGGCCGGCCATATCCCGAAAAGGGAGTCTCTTGGCCGCTAGACGAGGAGCCGCTTGAAGCGAGAAACACCTACATTAACCCGATATACGCGCAGTACGAGCCGAATGTCGCGCGATATTCGACCGCGATAACGCGGCTAGACGACGCTATCGGCGATATTGTGAAATGCCTAGAAGAACAAAAAATAGACCGCAATACTATCATAATTTTCACTTCTGATAATGGTCCGGCGGATGAATATGGCGCAGACCCGGCCAAACTTGGCTCGAACGGTCCTTTCGATGGCTTGAAGCGCGATGTTTTCGAGGGCGGGATGCGCGTTCCGGCTTTCGCGTATTGGCCCGAAAAGATTGAAGCCGGGCTAATCGACCACGAACCTTCGCAATTTCATGATTGGATGGCGACTATTTCCGATATTACGGGAGCGCGCAAACCGGAACTTTGCGATGGCGTATCGCTTTTGCCGCGCTGGACGGACGATAAATCCCATTCGCCTTCATTGATCTACACAAGCTATGAATTCCCTTGGGGTGGAACAAGCGAAACGTTCAAACGTTTCGAAGCCAGAAAAGCGCCGGTTCGCGGACTTCAACGCTTGGCGAGAATCGGCGATTTCACAGCCCTTCAAACGGCAATGCGAAGCGAAGGCTCGAAAATCCGTCTTTACAATGTAAGGGAAGATCCTTTTCAAGAAAACGACCTCGCGGGGAAAGAAGAATATAAAGCCGTTTACGACGAACTCAAAAAACGACTTGAAGCCTTAGCCGAGTAAAGAAGCTTATTGTGCTGGCCAGGGTGACAGTATTTTAACCCGAGAGGCGCTCAAGTAGCAGAGGTTGTTCGGTAGAGCGTGCCGCCCCGCTCACCGCCTGAAAATGACGAATTACAAAGCGGCGCCTTGATTGAAGGCGCCGCCCGTCGTTTTTGGTCAAGCTACACTTACTTGCAAAGCGTATAAAGAACACCTGCAACGACTGCCGAGCCGATTACACCCGAGACGTTCGGGCCCATGGCCTGCATGAGGATGAAGTTCGTCTGGTCGTTCTGAAGCGATACCTTGTTCGATACGCGCGCGGCCATAGGAACGGCCGAGACGCCTGCCGAGCCAATGAGCGGATTCACCTTCTCTTTTGAGAATAGGTTCATCAGCTTCGCCATCAATACGCCAGCCGCTGTGCCTACGCAGAACGCGATGAGGCCGAGGGCGAGAATGCCAAGAGTCGTCCCGGAAAGGAACTTCTCGCACGCGAGCTTGGAACCAACCGAGAGTCCCAGCATGATCGTAACGATATTGATAAGCGCGTTAGACATCGTATCGGAAATTCTCGCGACCGAGGGGCCCGCTTCCTTGGCAAGATTGCCGAGCATAAGCGCGCCGATAAGCGGAACTGCCGAAGGCAAGAGAATCGCGCAAAGCAGAAGCACGATAAGCGGGAAGCAAATCTTCTCGATTTTCTTGACTTCTCTCAATGGCGGCATCTTGATAAGGCGCTCCGCCTTCGTCGTAAGCGCATTCATGATCGGCGGCTGAATAATCGGCACGAGCGCCATATAGCTATACGCCGCGACAGCGATTGCGCCCAGCAAATCCGGTGCAAGGCGGCTAGTGAGCCAAATAGCAGTCGGGCCATCGGCGCCACCGATAATACCAATCGAAGCAGCCGCCTTGATAGGAGCGACTCCTCCGAAGAAATCGGCGCCGAAAACCGCCGCGAGTCCCAGCGCGCCGAAGAGCGCGAAGAAAATACCAAATTGCGCCGCACCGCCTAGGAGCGCCGTCTTCGGGTTGGCAATAAGCGGACCGAAATCGGTCATCGCGCCTACACCCATGAAGATCATAATCGGGAATACGCCAGTATCGATACCGAATTTGAAGAAATAGTGCAAAAAGCCGCCGGGCTCTATTATGCCGCCACTCATTACCGGCACGCCTGAAGCAAGGAACGAAATCATGCCGTCATGCATCATCGCGGGCGCTGTTACGCCGGCCAAGGGACAGTTTGCGAGCAGCCCGCCGAAGCCAATCGGCAATAGCAACAGCGGCTCAAAGCCCTTGACAATCGCAAGGTAAATCATGAGAAGGCAAAGAGGAATCATAATAAGCTGCCCAACGCCATAAGGCATATTGAATAGCGTCTTGACTTCGTGCCCTGCGACAAAGTTGCCGGCATCATCGAAATAACCGCCGACCCATTTACCTTCGCGCGTATAATAGCCGTTAGGCGTCATATAACCTTTGGTGTGCGGATCTATTCCGGCCAATAGCCCCGCATCGATTCTCTCGCTTGGGGCGAAGTTGCCGGTAATATAGGCGGGCGGCGCCTTCTTCATGAAGCCGGAAAGTCCCGTATCGCCTGCGAGGTTCTTCACCTTGCCGAGCGTTTCTTTCCACTCGCCGGCGGCATTCGCCGAAAAGGCAAACGCCGCGACCAAGATAGCCATTAAAATTTTCTTCATAGCTTAGAACCCGTTTTATGCGATTACAGCCAACACATCGCCAGTTGCTACCTTGTCAGTTGCGCCGACATTCAGCGTAACTGTTCCATCGCATGGCGCTACGACAGGCGTTTCCATCTTCATGACATCCATCACCAAGATTTCATCGCCCTTCGAAACGGCGTTGCCGCTCTGAGCAGTGACGCGAAGGATTGTTCCCGGCACGGGAGCCTTTACCTCGGTTCCGCCGGCAGGCGCCGCTGCTGCAGCAGAGGCGGCTTTAACGCCAGCTTCGGATCTGAAGGCAACTTCCTTGCCGTTCACTACAGCCTTGCCTTCGCCGGTAATCTTAACGCCGTAAGCCTTGCCATTGATAGTAACTGTCACGCCATCCTTATTCGCGCCAGCCTTGGGCGCGGCATCTTCGGCGAAGCGGCAACCCATCGGGCCCTTGCCCTGGAGGAAGAGAATGCCCTTCTCCTGGCAGGATGCCGAAATGAATACGTTCTCGTCGGTAATCGGAAGACCAGCTTCTTTGAGGCGCGCTTCCGCGGCGGCGCGTCCCTTCTTGGGGTCGGCGTTGTTGAGCTCGAGGACCGTCTTTGTAGTTGGCTCCATCTTCATAAACTCGGCCGCCTTCTTGACGATTTCAGGGTCTGGCTCGACGGGCGTCTTGCCGAAATAGCCGAGCACCATCTTTGCGTAGCCAGGCGCGAACTTCTTGAACTTGCCAAACATTACATTCTGAATTGCCTGCTGGGCGTAGAACTGCGAAACGGGCGTGACGGAGGTTCCGAAACCGCCGAGGCGCACGCAATCGTACATTTCGGCGATCATGTCGTCATACTTATCCATCATGTTATTGTCGCGAAGCATCTGGGTATTGGCGGTAAGCGCGCCACCCGGCATCGGCGACCAGATGATCTGGGGATTTACGTTCATCGCTTCCGGCGGAAGGAAGTATTTCTTCATTGCGGCCTTAAAGCTATCCTCGGCCTTCTTGATCTTATTGATATCGATATCGAAGCCGAAATCGGGATCGCCATCGAGGCAATGCCACATCGTGATGATATCGGGCTGGCATGTTCCGCCGCTCATCGGCGCCATCGAGAGGTCGAGGCCATCCGCGCCGCCCTTGAGCGCCGCGAGATAGCAAGCGACGCCATTGCCGGCTGTTTCGTGGGAATGGAACTGAATGTGGATATCTTTGCCAAGCAGCTTGCGCGCGGCCTGCATTGTCTCGTAAACCGTGCGAGGCGTAGATGTGCCGGAAGCATCCTTGAACGCAACGCGGTCGAACGGAATACCGGCATCCATGATCTTCTTCAGTCGGTCGGCATAGAACGCCGCGCAGTGAGTGCCTCGCGTATCGATTCCGGGCGGAAGGCCCATCATGGTCACGACGACTTCGTGATTCAGCCCGGCATCGTGGATGCACTGGCCAGACCACTTCAAGTTGTTCACGTCATTGAGCGCGTCGAAGTTGCGAATCGAGCTCATGCCATGCTTCTTGAACATATCGGCGTGAAGTTTGATCATGTCGCTCGGCTGGGAATCGAGTCCAACGACATTCACGCCGCGCGAAAGAGTCTGCAAGTCGGCCTCGGGCGCCGCCGCGCGGAATTTATCCATTACATCGAAAGCATCTTCCTGGCAATAGAAGTAGCAACTCTGGAATCTTGCGCCGCCGCCTGCCTCAAACCACCTTACGCCGGCCTGATAGGCCTCTTCCACGCAAGGGAGAAAATCTTTGGAAAGAACACGCGCGCCGATTACGGATTGAAAACCGTCGCGGAACGCGGTCAACATGAACTTTACGTTTTTCTTCATTTTTGGTTTATCCTTCTTATTAAAAATTCTCGAATCTTTCACTCGTCTTTATCCTAGCGCCACGGCTATGGCAAGCGCGATATTTTCATCTTCATTGCCGCTTGCGCTCTTCTTCGCAGGCGCTTTCTTCGGCGCGGTATCGGGAAGTATGGAATCAAACTTTCCGATAAAGCCCATAGTGCTCTTCGTTACGACGATAAGCACCGTCAGAAACACATATACTATCGCCATGCCGGCTAGCATGAGAACGAGTCCTTGACCTAAAACAGCCATCTTGGTTTATCCTTTCAGTAAATGGATTATTCGTCTATATTGACGAGTTTGAGAGTTTCGAAATCTATCTTGCGGTAATAACAATTTCTCGGCGCGCCGGCTTTGTTCTTCGTATGGCAAATTCCGCCGCGACAAGGCCTTACTACATACAAAAGGGAATTTTGCTCGCAATTCACATACGCCTCGAGAAGATCGAAAGTTTCTCCGCTGGTCTCGCCCTTGAACCAGAGTTTGTTGCGGCTCGTGGACCAAAGTACAAGCTTGCGCAACCGAAAACTTTCTTTCATGGCGAATTCGTTCGTATACGCAACAAGTATTACTTCTTTCGTGTCGGCGTTTTGGACTGCTACCGGAATCACCCCCGGATCGCACTCCGAAGTGCCGGAAATACGCGTTTGGGCAACTTGCTTGCCTACTTTTTCAAGCTTTGTAAAATCGAGTTCTAGTTCAAGAGACTCTTCAATCCTTCCCATATCCACATTCCTTCTGCGAGTTTCAGTCGTAATTATACCAAATTTTCGGCTTTAGCGCAATAGGGCGGCCGCAGGGCGGCCGCCGTTCAGGGCGCTTCGCGCTGTTCAGAAAGTTCAGTTGTTCAGAAAGTTCAGTTGTTCAGAAAGTTCATTCGGAGGGCCGCTGTCCCCGAACACCTTAACAGCGCGAAGCGCCATGAACGCCTGAACAGCGCGAAGCGCCCTGAACAACTGAACAGCGCGAAGCGCCCTGAACAACTGAACAGCGCGAAGCGCCCTGAACAACTGAACAGCGCGAAGCGCCCTGAACAACTGAACTTGTGAACGCCATTGCACGAAAATAAAAAAAATGGTATAATTCGCGCCATGAAAAACGCCATAAAGAAAATCGTGATTGCAGTAATCGTTGTCCTCTTGCTTTTCCTGGGCGCCTGGGTTTGGAGCGTATGGGATGATTTACAATCGGTGAAGCTTGAAAAGACGCTTAAATCGGAGGTCGCGCGAGTAGAAGGGAAAGTCGAAAACGTGCAAAAAGATGTCGAACTCGTCCAAAACAAGGTAGATGAGCGCGGCGATGCGATTGAAGGGAAAATCGATGCACTTTCGGAGAAGATGAGCGCAATCGACACAAAACTCAATAAAGTAATCAAACTCCTCGAGCCGCCGCTCCCCGATGCCATGATCCAAACGGGAGATGCGAAATGAAAATCGGCATTTTCGGCGGTAGTTTTAATCCTGTCCATTCCGGGCATGTCGGAATTGCAAAGCGCGCGATTGAAGAACTCGCTCTTGATAAACTGATAGTAATTCCTGCGTCTGTCAGCCCTTTCAAGATAGAAGCCAATGCCGAGTATCTAGATGGCGCAAAGCGTTTGATGCTCGTTCGCGCCGCCTTCAATGGAATGGCCAAAGTTCAAGTCGATGCGCGCGAACTAGAGCGCGGCGGCGTTTCTTACGCTATCGATACGGTAAAAGAAATCGCCGCAGAAAACAATGGCGCAGAAATCTTCTTCATTATCGGTGAAGATTCTCTCGAGGGGCTAGAGGGCTGGAAAGACTATAACGAGCTCGTAAAGCTCTGCACCTTCAAGTCTTACCCTCGAACAAAAGAATCCTCTAGCCTAGTCCGCCAACGCTTGGGCGCAGGCGAGGATATTTCCGATTTGGTTCCAGAGGCCGTAGCGCTATTTCTCAAATATAATGTCGCGGAAAACGAGGATACGAAAATAGTCGATGCCGTTCGCGCAGGGTTGATCAGGAAAGAAGGTTACTGCCCCTGCCGCCTTCCAAAGTTACCGGAGTTTTTCTGTCCTTGCGACGAATTCAAAGGCCAGCTCGCCGACCCCACATTCACAGGACTCTGCCACTGCCGCCTATACAAAAAGGGTTAGGGCTCACCGCCCCGCGGCCGCGTTTAGGGCGCTTCGCGCTGTTTAGGTGTTCAGGGCGCCTACGGCGCGTTCAGGTGTTCAGATGTTCAGCGGGAGAGCCGCTCGACCGAGAGCGCTGGGCAAATGGTCGCTGAATCGGGGTTCATCCAATCGAATGGAAATGTGCGGCATTTTTCCGGCTTCACGCTATTAATGCGGCAAAGATTGTTCTCGTCGAGATATACGCATTCGCCATTCTCGCGGCTCTTCAAAATCAGGCTTTTCCTATCGGGCGCAAGAAGAGTTTCGTTTTCCACAAAACTTTGTTCGTCAATTCCAAGAAAAGCGGCAATGCGAGCGATTTCCTCGTCGCTTACTCTGACTATACCATCTTTGATTCGGCAGCATTCCCCGCAACAGCGACACTTGAAACTAGACTTTTGTTCATTATTCATTTTATTCACCGAATTCTTCGAGTATCGCCTGCGCGAAGGCCGCTAAATCATCATAGCGCGCCGCTGCGTAATCATCAAGCGGCGTAGGCTGTGCGTTTACGATAAACACCTTGCCGCCGGCCTGCAATGTAAGACGCGGCAAGCCCGCTGCCGGGAAGACGCTTAGGGATGTGCCTAGAACAATAAACACATCGCTACTTATCGCAAGAGCCTGAGCTCGAGTAAAGGCTTTTTCAGGCAACGCCTCGCCAAAAAACGTAATATCCGGCTTATACGCCCCGCCGCATTTGCATCGCGGAATAAAGCCTTCACCGCCGCGCCTGAGCATTTCGCAGATTTCTTCGAATTTCTTCTCGTCTGCGCACCATCTGCAATGGTGCAAAATCGGCGACCCATGAACTTCATATACATTTTTAGAGCCTGCCTTTTGGTGAAGCATATCGATATTCTGCGTGGCAATACCTTCGAGACATCCAGCTTTTTCCATCGACACAAGCGCTTTGTGCACGGGCCCCGGCGTAAATTTTTCAAGCCCATATACCAACTCTGCGCAACCACGGTAATATATCGACGGGTCTCTATCAAACCAATCAATATCGAAAATTTTCTCGGCATCCTTCTGCTTGTATAGCCCTTGGGGCCCGCGAAAATCCGGTATGCCGCAAAGAGTGGAAATGCCGGCGCCTGTCAATACTCCAACGCGTCTAGCTTCCTTTATCGCTTTTATCAAATTCTTCATTTTGTTCTCCTCCTCTAACCTGCGCCCAAAGCCGCATCTTTGTTTTTACCTAGGTTCACACGTGTAGAATACCGTTTTTTATTCTCCTTGTCAATAGCCCAATGTAAAAAATGCAACGCTTCACGCAAGTTAGGTTGTTGGTTCTAGCCACAAAGAACACAAAGAAATCAAAGCTTTGGGCGGCTTGGGGTCCCTCAAAAATATCTTTGTGATCTTTGTGTCCCAAAAAACTTCCCCCTCCCCGAAACCGTGAGAAACGTTAGTTGCGAAGAATCCCGGGTGTTAATATTCATTCCTAATTTCTAATTCATAATTTCTAATTTCTACCAACCAAACATCTCTCCGAATCCGGTCGACTCACCCAGGTCAGAAAAGAAGCCTCTCTCCTGCTCCAAGACACGCACATACACACCCTTGCGAACGTTCACTTTCTCAGCATTTTCAACTGCAACCCACGCGCTCTTTGCTTCGACCCGCTTGACCACGCCCTGAGCAATGTCATTCATATCGCGCTTCTCGCCACCGACATCGGAGTTGTCGATTATCTCGTAGAAGCACACCTTCGTACCTTCGCCTACGCCGTAGTTCTTGCCGATCGATATGCGAGCTGCCGCACCATCGCCGCGCGTCTGAAGAACGCGTGCCGGAGGGGCGTACTTCGCCGCAATCTTCGCGCAGAAATCCCTCGATGCGATTTCGGCCGCCCGGCTCAAAGCGTTTGTGAGGTCAACTTGCGAATTCGCAGAACGCGTCGGCGGCTTGAGAGATTCCGTCATAATCACCCTCTGCGTAGCCTTGCTTATCCACTTGAAATCAAATGTCACATCGAAAGAATATATCGAGCCTGTTTGTTGGACGGATAGCGACGCGATTCGCGCGACAACGACAAAGTTCGCCTCCTCGCTCACGGTCGAAATATTCTCGGCTTCAGTCCCAGTAGCAAGAGCATCTTGAATGAGAGCACCTTGACTCTTGCGGTCCACTATTTGGAAAAATGCGAATTCCGCAAGTTTAGAGTTCAACGAGCTGTCAAGCATCTCAGCGACTTGCTCAAAGTCCTTGTATTCGCCGACGGATGCAATTACTGCCACCTTAGCGCGTTTCTCTTGCGTAGTCAGTGTCTCCGGGGCTTCGGGATCCACGTAAACTTGTGAATCGCGCTGTCCTATCGGCATAGCTTCAGGATTGAAGGCGCACCCTGCTAATATAGTGCCAACTCCAAAGCCTATTATCATCAGTTTCTTCATTATAGTTGCTTCCTTGCGCCCTCTTTGAGTTTCACTTTGCAAGGATAGGGCCGGTCCTCGTTCCGTGCTGCCGCTTCGCAGTCTGACGTAAATCGAGGATATAAGAAACCTCTCTTCGCGTCTCCAGAGTGGCTGTAGGAATTGCCTTTGGTGAAACACGAACAGAGGAAGTGCAACCGCACTTACCTGCACCGTGTCGTCACCGTTGAAACTTCCTACTTCTTTTTGAGGGTATTTCCTTGGAGGGAAAAACTCTGGAGAGAATGACTTTGGCGAAGGGTTTGAACGGCGGCGAAAGACCTTTGGACAAGGCTTTTGAGATTGAACATGGGGGGCGGGAAGTTGTGACAGGGAGTGA
>JAFSMR010000030.1 GCA_017447805.1 Kiritimatiellia bacterium
CGTCAGAGCGACATCTTCGTGCGCGCAGAGGTCGTGCAGTTTGCCAATCGTTACAACGACCAGCGGCTCATCGCCCAGGCACTCGAGGAAGGCAAGGCCGACCGCGAATACCGCGATGCCGTCAGAGCCTTCGACAAAGGCGACTTCACCGACTTCCTCAGCCACTTCTTCACCGCCATCCATCTGCGTTACGACATCGAGAAACCCCATATCCAGCGCTATATCCGCTCCAAGCTCGGCATCATCAATCGCCAGCGTCAGGAACTGGCACGCCTGAAGGCCGAACACGCCGCTGAGGTCGAGGCCCTCCAGAAAGAGATCCACCAGAAGAACGAACTCCTGAAGCGTCTCGCAGCCGAATACACCATCCTCGGCCGCGAATGCGAACACGAACACATGACCGATGCCGCCATCCGCAACTACGAGAAAGCCCTCGAACTCTACCCCGACGCCAACGACGCCCGCCGCCGCCTCAAAAAGCTCCAGCAAAAATAACACACACGTGCCGCTGCACTTCTTATTTTTAGCTGCAAAGTTACATTATTAATATTATACATTCCGAGTTCTTCCGAGTTTTTCCGAGTTATCTAAGCAAAAAAGCACAATTTCAGAGAAAAAATCAACAAAGTCAACAAAGTCAATAGTCAACAAAACCAGTTTTTCTAGTTTTATCCGGACAAACGGACAACGGACAAATCGGACAAACCAATTTTTCATTTTAGGCAAATACTTATTATTAAATTATATTATTAATATATTATATTATAATATAATATATTAATAATATAATTTAATAATAAGTATTTGCCTAAAATGAAAAATTGGTTTGTCCGATTTGTCCGTTGTCCGTTTGTCCGGATAAAACTAGAAAAACTGGTTTTGTTGACTATTGACTTTGTTGACTTTGTTGATTTTTTCTCTGAAATTGTGCTTTTTTGCTTAGATAACTCGGAAAAACTCGGAAGAACTCGGAATGTATAATATTAATAATGTAACTTTGCAGCTAAAAATAAGAAGTGCAGCGGCACGTGTGTGTTATTTTTGCTGGAGCTTTTTGAGGCGGCGGCGGGCGTCGTTGGCGTCGGGGTAGAGTTCGAGGGCTTTCTCGTAGTTGCGGATGGCGGCATCGGTCATGTGTTCGTGTTCGCATTCGCGGCCGAGGATGGTGTATTCGGCTGCGAGACGCTTCAGGAGTTCGTTCTTCTGGTGGATCTCTTTCTGGAGGGCCTCGACCTCAGCGGCGTGTTCGGCCTTCAGGCGTGCCAGTTCCTGACGCTGGCGATTGATGATGCCGAGCTTGGAGCGGATATAGCGCTGGATATGGGGTTTCTCGATGTCGTAACGCAGATGGATGGCGGTGAAGAAGTGGCTGAGGAAGTCGGTGAAGTCGCCTTTGTCGAAGGCTCTGACGGCATCGCGGTATTCGCGGTCGGCCTTGCCTTCCTCGAGTGCCTGGGCGATGAGCCGCTGGTCGTTGTAACGATTGGCAAACTGCACGACCTCTGCGCGCACGAAGATGTCGCTCTGACG
>JAFSMR010000002.1 GCA_017447805.1 Kiritimatiellia bacterium
AATTGGGAATTAGGAATTAGGAATTGGGAATTAGGAATTAGGAATTGGGAATTGGGAATTAGGAGTTGGGAATTAGGAATTGGGAATTAGGAATTGGGAATTAGAAATTAGGAATTAGGAATTGGGAATTGGGAATTGGGAATTAGGAATTGGGAATTGGGAATTAGGAATTAAGAATTAGGAATTAGAAATTAGGAATTAGGAATTGGGAATTGGGAATGGAGGGGCTGGGTGGGTGGCGCAGTTTAGGGCGTGTGGGTCGCTTGAGCTTAGCGTGGGAATCTAGTTATTCTTCCCAGGCGACATTGGGGCGGTCGTATTCTGGCGGCGAGAGAATTTTTGTTTTGCCCCCTTGCGTACAGCCGTGGAATTTGATATGATACAAGGTGAATGATGGTGGGTTAGGCCGCGGAGGGTGTAGAATCGCGGTCTGATTCGTCGGTAGTTCGCCAGTAAATATTGTAGAAAGGGCCGATTATTAAAGGTCGAAACGCTATAGGACGGAAGAAAGGAGCGCTATGGAAGAGGTATCTGCCATAAGGGCGGGCACGTCAGCGTGCGGACCTCGCGCGGTAACGCGATGGGGTGCAAGCATGCTATGCAAATTTGCGTCTGTGTTGTTAGCGGCATATTTTATCCTTGGCGCGAGCGAAGGTTTCGGCTCGGAAGTTGTTTCACATGTAACGAGTGTAGAGAAGTTTGGCGGCGCAATTGGCGGCGATTATATCAATGTAATAAAGAATGACGATGGCACGGTCGATGTTGCGCACATCTTCTTGAAGACGGGGGAGGAGTATACTTTTGAAATTCCAGACGCGGCGAAAATCAAGTCGGGGAGCGGACGCTTTCTCGCGGTCGGCGGCGGCGGCAGTGGCGGCGGCGATTGTGGCGGCGGCGGCGGCGCAGGCGGGCTAGTGACGAACGGCATCGATCTGGCGGTTGGCAAGAGCTATGCGATTAATGTCGGTGCGGGCGGCGATGGCGGCAACAGGGTACTCGGCACAAGCGGCGGAGATACTTCAATAACGCTTTCCGGCACCTCGACGCAAATCGCGCTCGCACTCGGCGGCGGCGGCGGCGGACAATATGGCGGAACGGCTCTTGACGGCGGTTCTGGCGGCGGCGCTGGTGGCGGCTCTACCGCAGGCGCGTCCTTGCAGGCCGACGAAGGATATCCAGCCGATATCGGTCTCGGCAATGCCGGCGGTCCGAGGTACGATGGCTCCAATGGCGGCGGCGGCGGCGGCGCAGGAAGTGCCGGCGGCGACGGGAGCGATTTGGCATTGAGCGCCGGCGGCGAAGGTATCGAGCTTGATATAACCGGCTACTCGCAGTTCTACGCCGCCGGCGGTGGTGGCGGCGGCACAACACAATCCGGCGCGGGCGGCAGCGGCGTCGGCGGCGATGGCGGCGCGGGCAATGCGCTAACAACATATACTTGGGATGCGCTTGGCAAGCCTGGCCTTGATGGCACAGGCAGTGGCGGCGGCGGCGGCAGTGGCGGCGGCGCAGTGGATAATATCGGCGGCAGAGGCGGCGATGGTATCGTAGTAATTCGCTATACGCTCGAATCTGCCGACCTAGTGCCGGCCAAAATAAGCGAAGGAGATGTCCCGGGGGTAGGCGGCGATCAAATCCTCAAGATTGACAATGGAGATGGAACATACGATATTGCGCATATCTTTACGAATACATCGGCAGTCGCGACATTCCAATTTATAGATACTCGCTCGGTAATTTCCGGCACGGGCAGATTCCTCGTTGTCGGCGGCGGCGCATCGGGCGGTAATGGTCAATATACTAGAACCGATTTTAACGCGGGTTGCGGTGGCGGCGGTGGCGCAGGAGGATATGTAACATCGACATTCGAAATCGGCTCTGATATTTACAATATATTGGTCGGTGCGGGCGGCACGCCTACTGGCACAAATGGTTCAGGCAATGGAAACCCAGGAAATAATGGTAAAGATTCTTCAATCACTAACAGCGTAAGCGGGGCAGAAATCGCCAGAGGTCTCGGCGGCGGCGGCGGCGGCGCGGCGAGAAACAATTATCGCACAGGTAGTGATGGCGGCTGTGGCGGCGGCGGCATCCGTAAATATGCGGCCGGTAAAGCTTTGCAAGGAACCGAGGGCTATCCTGAGGGACTAGGCAACGATGGTCAAACCTCGCAGACATTGACATCAAATTGGCAAAGCGGCGGCGGCGGCGGCGCAGGAAGCGCTGGTAAAGCTTTCGATAGCTCGAGTCTCGTCGGCGGAATTTCTTATACAGGCGGTGAAGGTGTAATCAACGATATCACCGGTTACTCCAAATATTATGCAGCTGGTGGCGCAGGTGGCGGCAGTACTGATGCCGGTACATACAGGAGCAATGGCGGAAGCTTCATTGGCGGCAACGGCGGTATACTCTTAGTTGGCTATGCCCCGACGGCTGGTTTAGCTGGAACAGGCTCCGGCGGCGGCGGCGGCGGCTCGGGTAAAATCGGGTCGAGACATGGCGGCGCCGGCGGCTCGGGTATCGTTGTAATTCGCTATACCGTGCAGGGGGTGGAGCCGCAGACGACGATGGATGACGCCAAAGATACCTACTGGGTGTATAATTCTAGCTCGGTATATCAAGCTACGGGCGTTCAGAAGTTAAGGATTCTCGCGATTGGCGGCGGCGGCGCAGGTGCGAGCCCGGGGACGAGCGGCATGAGTAATGGCGGCGCTGGCGGTGGCGGCGCCGGTGGCATGATTGACGACTATTACTATTTCACCGAAGGCAAATATCAAATCACCGTCGGCGCGGGTGGCGCGGCACCTGCGGCGGGAAGTTATGGCGTTGGCGGCAATGGTAATGATACATTCATCAATTTCAATGGCGGCGAAGAAATAATTCGTGCTCTCGGCGGCGGCGGCGGCGGCTTGGAACAAGGCGAATCCGGCGCTGGCGCGGACGGCGGCAGTGGCGGCGGCGGCTCATTGGCTGTCGGCGGCGCTGGAGTAGAAGGTCAAGGCCATGCCGGCGGCTTGGGTTCCCATGCAGGCGTCGGCGCAGGCGGCGGCGGCGCCGGCGGCGCAGGCAGCCCCACTTCTGAAAATACCCCAGGCGAAGGTGGCGCGGGCAGAGAAAGCGATATCACGGGACGCGCGAGAGTCTACGCGGCGGGCGGCGCAGGCGGCGGCAATTCGGCCGAATATGCCTCGGCAACTGCCGGTGCAGATGGAACAGGCAACGGCGGCGGCGGCGGCAAATATAATGAAGCCGGCGGCAAGGGTGGCGATGGCGTCGTCATTGTTCGCCTAATCGCGAAACTCGATGAGCCGGTATATTCACCTGTAGCGACAAACTACTATTGGGATGGAGAGGCGAAAACACCGTATCCTACGCCGGAAGGATATGAAAACTTCTATACGATTACCGTCACAAAGGGCGGCGAGACAGTAGATATCTCGGATATCAAAGATGTGGGAACATATACCCTCACAGTCACGCTTGAAGATGGGATGAAATGGCATGACGAGCCCGATTCCACCGAATTGTCAAAATCGATGACCGTAACAATAGTAAAGCCGGAACTAACCGTAACGACGGCCAGTATCGAAAGCTGGCAGCAGGGTTTGGCGACAGGCGCGATTGAGGTAGTTGCCGAGCTCGATGGCCGCGAAGGCGATTACTATCTTACAGAAGAATATTACACGCCATATTATAGAGTAAAGGGCAGCGCTGGCGCATGGTCGACTACTGTTCCGACGACGGCTGGCATTTATGAGGTTTTGGTGCAGATTAACGCGAGCGAGAACTATGATTATGGTTACACGCTCGAAAATCCCGACCCTAATGCGATAGCGGAATTTGAAATCTGGGAATATGACACGAGTCGCAGTTATCCCGCATATCTAGGCTATCACTGCGATTTGACGATTGATTCTTCGGCGGCAATGGAAGTAGAAAACTTCCCGCTCTTGGTGAAGCTTTCCGAAGGTGCGCCGGATATGTTCAGCTATTCGCTGGTGCAGGAAGACGGCAGCGACCTGCGCTTCACGATCGATAATGGCGATGGCACCTATACTAACCTACCTTGCGATATCGATACATGGAATACCGAAGGCGATTCATATGTTTGGGTATTGGTGCCTAGTTACAAGGCGGGCAAAGTAATTACGATGAACTGGGGTCTTCTCGAAGGCGAAGAGGCCGCTCTCGAGAACGAGGCGCAAAATCCAGCGCTCGTTTGGTCGGATTACGTCGGCGTCTGGCACATGAGCGACAATACCGATTCTACTGCCAAGCATTCGCCTGCGACTCGCGGCAGCGCAACGAGCGCAACGGATGACGGCGCGATCGGCGCAGCGCTCGCATCTTCGAGCAACAGCGAGGGGCCGATTTTGAAATTCTTGGCGAGCGACGAGCTGAATGCCTTGACGAATGGCGCATTTACGATTACCTTCTGGGCGAAAGTTTCCGTAGACAGCGAAACAGAAACTACGGGTTGGCCGGTTCTCTTCTCCAAGAGAAATTACCATAACGACGGGGATGGTTATGCCGCACGAGTCGCATCGAACACGATTGCGGAAGACGGCGGAAGCCTAAGAATGTATTTCGGCGGCGCCAACGGGTATTATACATGGAATGATACGCGCCTCAGGGGCGATACGTGGCAGAGGCATGATATTTCGTTCAAGGATGGTTATTTCTATTGGTATATCGATAACAGCCAGATGGCGCGCTGGAGCATGGGCGAAGGGTTCCCGCTCGGCGGAGGGGAATATTTCGCAATCGGCGGCTGGGCGAACGACAATCGCGATGCTCTAATCGGCGCGATCGATGAATTCAGAATCAAGGCCGGCGCAATCGATACTCCTCAGATGGATGCCGAAAACAAGCAGTGGAAGGCGGCTATCGAGGGCGGCTCGGGGATGTTCGATTTTGATGATCATACGAGAATCACTCCTGGCGTGACATTCAAAAACTGGTGGGTGGTATTGCCTAACCCGGTTGATGCCTATAGCTGGAGCGAAGGCACCACGCCGCCGATTAACCCATACGCAGGAAAGCCGGCATACGGCGAACCTTACTATACGGTCGCGAAAGAAGATTATATAATTACGAATGCGTTGCCGACGGCCGCCGGAACCTATGCCTTGATATATAAAGTCGACGCATTCGAGGTCGAAGGCGACAGCTTCGGCTGGGGCGCGCTGAGATATCCGGAATCGGGCGCAGTGACGATTACGGTGAAAGCTTCTACACCAATCGCAGGCTTTGGCGGACCGTGGGAGACGACCCAGAAGGGAAGGGTGCTCCTCGCGAACGATGATGACGCGATCGACGAAAATTACAAGATCAGAGGTCAGAGCTACAATTTGACGAACGAGACCGAGACGGCGGTATTCTGGCGCCATGAAGGCGAGGGCGCCCTCGATGATTGGCCATATTTGCAGCCGGGCACAATCCACACCGTGGTATCCACGAATGCTGTCGAAGAAATTTCGGGCGAGACGAATATCTGGAAATTGCAAGATATCAGAATCGGCAACACCTACCCGAATATCCTTTCTTCGAAATGCTTCCTGCCGCGCCCGGGGACAGATCTTCCCATTGCGCCAGAGCTGGAAGATGTCGACGAAAGATACTGGGCTTCGCATCTCGTGATGCGCAATACGACAAATGCGAAAATCTGCTCGCCGCTTTATGCCAACGGCGTTGGAACGCTATACTTCGACGCAGTCAACGCTTGGACATCTAGCGACGGCGAAGACTACAAGCTCGCGGTGTATTTCGCGACGAATTGCATCGAGACCGCGACAGATACGGCAGTTTCGATTTTGCCGACCGATGAAATCCTGACGCCGGAAATAACAATCGAAACGCTGGAAGACGAATCTGTCGTTACAAACTACAATTATCGCTATACCGCGAACTGGCAGAAAGCCCAAATCGTTCCTTTGAGGATTGCCGGCAGAACATATCAGCAGCTCGATAAAACCGACGAAGTCGCGCTCGATATTGCGACGGGCGGCACGACTGCTTACTTCTACCGTCTATATGTACCTCTCTTCGAACAGCTCGGCAACTATAGAGGGCCGATCAGGTTCGAGATAAGAAGAACATCCGCTGTTTCGCACGATGATGTAGAAATAGATCAAGGCGGCTTTATACTCGTCGATAATATAATCGCTTCAATTCCTCCGATGGGTGCGGGAATGGAGCCTTACGGCAAGTATGATACATCGAAGTCCGGTAAGCTCACGATTGGCTGGGGCGGCGCGATGGAAACGCCGTTCCCCTCGGTGAACACCGAGGAAATAATCGTGCGCGGCAAGCCGGAATATTTCGTCAATGAACTAGTCGATCCTGAAGAAGTAAATACCGATGATTTCATCGTAGCGGCCAATTTGCGTTATCGCTGGAGGTATCTCGACCAGATTGTGGGCGAATGGAGGAACGTAACTCTCGACCCAGAAACCTTCATCGCAACGAGCGCGCTCGATTTGCCGAAGGACGACTCCGGCGAGAAGCTTCTCGAAGGCGATGTAGAATTCCAGTATGCGTTAACAATCAATGCGCCGTTCTACAGATATTACGACTATTCGGGTTCCAACATGAATCTGCCGAACGGGTACGACGAAGAATTCGGCTATGTGACGAATGCGTGCAACTACGCAGGCTATTTGCCGACGCGCGGCACCGATTGGTTCTTCCGCTTGAGGAGAGGCCAGAGCGATTTCGAAGGAGTAAAAGTAGAATTCTGCGGCGAGGACGGCGCGGCCGATTCTGCGCGCGACGTCCAAATGTGGATGATCGACAACCACACGTGGAGAGGTATCTATAAGACTCTCGATACAGATAAAGGAACTGAAAAATTCCGCGTAGTAGGATGCAATCCGCAGACGCCGGGCGACTACGATTGGACGACTACCAATAAATATTTCGCGGTCGACAAAGGCGATGGCAAAACAAATCTATTGCCGATTTCCGGAACTCTATACGAAAGAGAAAACGAGGCGGCGTTTGCAGACGATGATTGGCGCGATCTCGAAATCGACGCGGCGACAGGTTATGTAATGTTCCAGGTCGACGATTCCGTGAATTCGATTACGGCAGTCCACGCCGATTACCAGAATTTCAGCTCGTGGAACGATGCAAAGGGCGATGTGTTCGTCGGCACGTTCGGCGAAGACGCGAGCGCGCCTGCGAGTGGAACTTCTTCTCGCACGAAGTTGATGCAACAAGATTTCTCGACATGGCTTGATATGCCGGCAACGAACGTCCTTTGGCAAGAATCGTTCTCGGGTAGCTCCGAAAATCCTCTCGATACCGATGTCAACACGAAGTTCTCGCTTTCCGATACGCCGAACGGCTGGTCTGCGGGGTCCGGATGGTATGTATTCGGTCGCTATAACGATAGCTCGCAAGGTTACGCTTTGAAGATGGAAGGCGACGGCAGAGGCTATTTGCAATACTCGAAGGCGGATAGCATTTCGCCGCGCGGCATTGGCGAGATTACTCTTTCGACGAGAGTTTCGCAGAATATCGATTGGGAAAATATTAGCTACAGCTACGCGGAAGGTGCGAGCTCGCTCTCCAATTACACATTCTCGGTTGGAGCGAGAGCTACTGTCGATGGCGTAGGGCGCTTGTATGGTCCGGCTTCTGTTTCCGTAATCGCAAACTATCGTCAGAAGAAGGGTTGCTACGAATTCAGGATTACGCGTCAGACGGAAACGGATGCTCTCCTATCGCTATACAAGTGGTATCCGACTTCCCGCGGCATGGAGCCGGTCCTCCTCGGTCAGCAGAATTACGGTGGAATGTTCACGAGCTGCGGCATCATGGGCACATCGTCGACTGGCGGCACATTCAGTTCCAATAACTGGGCGAGGCTTTCGATAAGCTGCACGAATACCGCGGATGCGGTGCATATCACAGGTGTACTATCGCGCTATGCCGTAACGAGTATCGATGGGGCGGCGGCGAACCCCGGTAGCGAGACTTCGCTCGTCGTCGAATTCGAAGATGACGGCACCAAGGGCGGCGCGCCTCTCAGGAAAGGTTCGTTTGGCGTAGCATCGAAAGATTGCCCGGCGATTTTCATGAACCCGCGCTATTACGATAAGCATATCGTCCCGGGCACGCAGGGTTCGCCAAGAACCAATACGCAATATCCCGGTTGGACATATCACAACGGCAGCTACTCGCTTACGCTTCCGAACGATAATGCTCATGTTTGCCTGAATACCGACGACGACCTCGAAGATTGGGCGCTTGAGCCCGGCCGTCTCGATATCGGCCCGAGGATTGGCGATAACGATAATCCATATTATTCATTCCTCGCGCCGGAAGGCGAGCAGGAAGTCGAAATTTATCTCGCCGATTACAATACTACGACATGGGGCAATACGCCGGCCGAAACGATTACGGTAAAGGGCTTTTCCTATGCGACGACCAACATCAATGTCAGAGTTCCGAACAAGGGAGCGCTGCAAATCCGCACCGGCTCGGAAAGCCCGAACTCCGTAGTAATCGATGATGTCTCGTTCACGCAGTGGAGAGGCGACGACTGGAAGAATCTCGATGGCGATATAATTCCGAGTTGGCCGACGAGCGGCTCTACTTCGATTTCATCCGATTGGGGCATGACGAATTTCATCTTCACATCCGGTTGGGTAAAAGATAACTCGATTCTCCTTTCGGGCAAGCGCGGTTTGACGACGAAGCCGGTTTCTATCCGCACACCTGTGTGCGATGGGTATGAGTATAGAAACGGCACATCGCGTCCGATTGGCCTGGGCATGATGGCGTTTTCGTGGAAGAATGCCCAGACGAATGTAGTTTTGCATATCCAGGTCGCGACAAACGGCGTAACGAGCGCAATCAACAATATCGATAATTTCGGAACGATTAGCGACAATCTCGGCGCGCAATATTGGGATACTATCGAAACGCTCGACTTCTCGCAGATGGACGAGAATGAGCGCGCCGAGGGTCTGAAGAGCATTTACTTCGGCTATCACGGCGTGCAAGGAACGGCGAGAATTCTGCTCGAGCCGCAAGTCATCGCCGATGCCGCCGAGACGGACGACGAGACGGCGTTTGGCGAAATCTACATCACGAAAGTCGTGTTGAGAGACGAACCCGAGCTAGACTACAGCTGCTGGTGGGGCTGGAACCTGCGCACGGTCGGCGATGAATATGATACCGAAGAGAGGATGTTCCTGCCGGATTGGTCGACCGATGCCGCCGAATTTTCACTCTCGGCCGCGCTCAACAATTCCGTAACGGAAGATATCGACAACGAAGATTCCGAAACCTACAAGCGCCACATCCCGTTCATCCAGTCCCCGACATTCGGCACGAATATCGTAGGCGAAGTATCTTTCCGCGCGAGAAAGTATGATGCCGATAACGAATTCCCTGCGCAGGTTACGGTGTATGGTTCGAGGACGGGCTATGAAAACGGCGGCTGGACGCCGATCGGCACATTTGTGGTTTCCAACAATCTTTACTCTACATACAATAAAACTATACCCGTCGGCACCGAGAACTACAAGGCGATCAGAATCGCGGTAACAGGCGTCAATGGGGTAGACTACAGCGGCCTCAGGGATGGCGAAGGCAGCGATGCGCCGCCGCCTGACGGCGTGATGAGAGTCTTGCTGGACGAGATAATGATATCTGAAGCCATCCGCGCGAAGGTCGGCTTCAGGAATGTAGGCGCATTCAGAAATATCGACAAGCTTGAAAACTTCGAGCTCGTCGAGAATGTCCCGAGCGCAGCCGAGCAGCCGCTTTGCAAAGAACCTTGGGGCGTGCAGTGCGAACTCTACAAGAGGATGCTCCCCGATAGAATCGACTTCAACGCGATGACGCCTAAAGTTCGCCTCCACTGGTTCCGCGGCCGCGCGCCGTGGGGTTACGAAAACTGGAGCAGCATGGATGGCGTGCACACTGCGGAACTCGCGCCGGTCGATGGTGAAGAGCTCGTCTATCGCTCGACTTACGAATATCCTTACTACGCATCGGTAGTCGAATTGAATCCCGAGGCGACGCCCGGCACGGTCGTGCAGTATATGCTCGAAGTAGAATATATGCAGGTAAGCGACGATGGCGGCAAGACGCTGGTAACGAACTACCTCGAATCGGCAGACTGGGTGAACCCAGATTGGTATCGCCCGAAAGACTACAACGCTTCCGCGAAGAACGGCGCGTTCTCGGCATACACGATTCTCGATAGCGTCGCGCCGGGTTGGGCGTGGTTCAACGAAGTAAATATTTACGGCAATATCGATGACGCATTCTTCAACACCGATAAAGATATGCAGTATGTCGAAATCGCGGCTCCCGTGGAAGCCGACCTCACAGGTTGGTCGATTAGGGCATTGCAGCCGAACAAAGGCGAAGGAACTGTCATTACGAACGTCATGGCGGAGTTCGGCTCGAATACCTTGCCTGCGACGAAGAAGGTAATTTCCGCCGAATGCGCGGAAGTCGGCATGGTGTTCCATGTAATCGCGAGCCTCGATACTTATTCTTCGGGCAATCTAAAATACGGCGAAGAGCTGGATGGCCTTTGGTCGTTCCCGAACTCGACCGATTATCTCGATGGCAAGTATGGCGAAGTCGACTTCTATCACCCGTTCTCGTTGCAGCTCGTGAGAGCGAGCGGCGTAGTGGAACAGGAAGTTACCGTAATCGGAACGAATACCTGGGCGCGCCGCAATGCTTCAAGTATCTGGAATCCGCCGAATACCGTAGAGTATCTGAATTCGAAGATGGAAAAAGCCAACTTCATCTATATGGGCGAAGACGACCGCTTTGGCCCGGACGGGCTATCGCTCACGAATTCGCTAGGCGTATTCTCTTCGCGCGGCGAGACGCCGAATGTCTGGACGAACGCGATGTACCAGACGCCCGGCAAGCTGAATCTCTTGGAAGATGGCACGAAGCAGGTTATCCCTGAAGGCAGACCTACGCCGAACAATCCTGCGATGATGCTTTTCGCGAACATCGATGGCGCGCATATCGAGCAACAAGCCGCGGAAGGAACAGGCTACACATCGGAAAACCTGGTAATCTATATTCCGAAGAATATCGGAACGAACATCGTCTACAAGCTTGATCCTTGGTATGAACCCGGTGAAGTGAAATACTATGAAATCGGCGGCACTGAGACAAACCTCTTGACCGATATCGAAAGAGTCGGCACTACTTCGCCATCCGATTACTCGCTGTGGCGCGTCAATGGCGTAGGCGAAGGAAAAGAAAATTCAGTCGGCTTGATTGCGTCGGCAAAGCCAGCCGAGGTTCTCGACCAATACGAAATTCCGGATGAATATAGGGAGGCGATCATCAACTGGCTCGCGCAAAGAAAGAGCGCGACCGGGAACGCGTGGCCGGCGGGCGACGAGATATATCTATCGAAATTCATTACGCTTTCGGGCGCAAAGACGAACGACATGACGCTCACCGAAATGTATTGGCTCGATATCTGCCCGTTTGTGCCGAACCTCAATTTCTACGGCGGCTATTATGCGACCGGCATCGAGGTATTGGCGCGCAAGAATCCATACTCGCTCAAGACGCTCAACAATACCATCATCGACTTCAAGCTATTCATCACAAACGCCAACGAAGAGGGCGAGGCAACTGACGAACAATATAGCTACACCCCGTTTGACGATACGTATACGAAGAGGGCTTGGGCGCCGTACGTTCTTCGCGGCAAAGATCCCAATGTCACTTCTTGGGATTATCTCGACGGCAACTGGCTTTGGACGAATGTCTCGTTCAATGTAGTTGGCAAGCTGAACAATTCGATAACGATGGCGTCGCCTCGCAAATACTGGATTCCGCTAAGGCGTTTCGTGTTCGATGAAAATTCGTTCAGTGAAGATTTTGTATCGACAGTCGAAATTCTCGATCCGAAAGATGAAGATTCGCCTGGTCACAATGCCTGGGCAGATTCGATGGGCGAAAATCCTTCCTTCTTCTTCTTCTTCGAGTTGAACGATGGCGGAAGCACAAAAGGTGTAGAACTATTGGAGGAAACAAATCTTTATGACTGGTATCTTGAACCATAAAAAGCCGGGTTTGTTTGTGGCGTTGGGGCTAGCGGCAATCGTGGCGCTGGTGATAGTAGTAGTTTGCTTCGTATCCAAGGGCAAGAAGGGTGAAGAAGGCGCCCAAAGAGAGCAAGAGCTCAAAGAAGCCTACAAGAGAATCGAGGACCCGATCTACAAGAAGGCGAGCAAACTCGATAGCGAGAATATCAACAAGGCGCAGAGCGCCTGGTCAAAGGCGGTGAATGCGCTGGAAGCGGCGATCAAGGCTGGCGCGCCGGCGGAGGAAATCGCCCGGCTCGAGGAAGAGGTGAAGAAAGCCGAAGATAATGTAGCGCTCGCGCGTGAAAGAGCCAAGGCGACTATCAAGATGTATGCGCGCATGGAGCAGGATAAGGCGCTCCTCGCCGAAAACGAAAAGCATCGCGAAGCGCAGAGAGCGGCGCTCGCGAATCTCGCGGCGGCCGAGAAGGCGCTTGACGAAGCGAAGGCGAGCGGCGCGAGCGACGAAGAAATCGCCAAGCTCACGGCGGCGGTGGAAGATGCGGCGGCGGCTTTCGAGGCAAGCCAGCCTAGAGCAGTCCAAAAGACGCAAAAGAAGCCGACAGAGAATTTAAAGAACTAAACATAAACAATTTCAATAATAGGGAAGGGACCAAACTATGAAGATAAAAATAAAGAAAGTGTTCGCGATTGCGGCTGCGGCCTTGGGCCTAGGCTTTGCCGCTTCTGCGAGAGCTGCAGGTACAGGCGACGTCTGGGCGATTGTGCCTTGCGATCAATACGGCAATATAGTCGATGCCTACGCATCTGCTACATCGCCTCTTGAGGTTAGTACTCCGCTATACTTCAAGATTTGTCTCCAAAATCCCTTCTACTACGAATCGGAAGCGGGTGTAGCATACTATAAACCGTGGAAGCGCACTCTTACCGGAATCTACGAAGGTATCACCGACGAGGCTACTATCACGGAACTTCTCGCAAACGAAGCCAACAAGCCGAAGGTCGGTATCTTCGCAGGTGGTTCTACAGAATACACTTGGGCGACGATGGCGGATTATCAGCCTTCGACCGACTTCACCGACCCCTTTACGGAAATCATCTTCACCTACACCGTGCAACCTGGCGATTTCGCGTTCCCGATTCGCATTGCGACCAAGGGTAGCGCAAAGATTGTTCCAGAAGGCTATGCCGGTTGCGGAAACGAGTTCCTCGTCGAAAGCGGCGTTTGCGAGTATCGTCCTCTGACGACGGCCGGCACGGAAAACGACCCTGCGATTTGGCAGTTTTCCACCGAGGAGCGCACCAACCCTTACGGTGACGATTTCGATGCCGGCGACCTGTGGTATTCCAAGGCTAGAACGCTTGGCTATTCGGAATCCGGCAATTACGGTGAAACCGGCGATTTTGAAACGAAGTGCGGCTTCTATGTAAAGACGGTCGATTTCGACAGCACTTGGTATAACGAAACCTACTGGCGCTCGGTCCACGCCGGTTCTACCCAAGTAGTCGGAATAGACCCTGTGCAGGTCGTTGCGAAAATCGCCCCTAGCCCTACAGCAACGCTCTATGTTTGGTCTGATAATGAAAATGCCGTTCGTCTAGCAGGTTCCAAGGCGACGCAGCGTGAAATTACGGTTGATGCAAGCGGCACCAAGGAAACGAGGTGGGTCGCTACTCTCGAAGTAAATACCGAGACTGAAACTTTCACAATCGAAGGTGTAACAGAAGGCGCAACGGCGAACTTGGTATTGAGCACATGGCCCGATTATAATTACGATAACGAAGCAACAGGCAGTCTGGTCGTCGATTATATTACCGTTCCCGTCTATTGCGATGAACCTCTCCCGAGAAGCGTAACAGTTACCGGCGATACTACAATTTACGCGACGAGCGATCGCTACACCGCGGCCGAGACGCCGATTCGCGTAACGCTTACCTCGTCTTCCACGGAAGATATTACTCTAAAGGTCGTGCCCAGCATCGATAACTGGAAGGACTATGTATTCTTCTCGGCCAATTCTACGGCAACCGCAATCCCCGAAAGCGGCATTGAAGGATCGACAGCTCTCAGCTTCACAATCCCCGCAGGTCAGACGGTTTCGACTGAAGCCTACTACATTTTTGCTCTCGGAACAGAGAACAACGCGACGACATTCAATCTTAACCCAACGGATATATCCGATGCGGAAATAAGCGATAACGGTAGATGGTATGCGCTTGGCGTCACGATCAAGGCGAAGAGCACCGCGGCGCTTGAAGAAGAAATCAAGCCCACGAGAAGCGTTCCAGTCGCAATCAAGATTTCAGTTCTCGATACTTACAACGATGAAGCGGCCGGCAAGATGACGGGCGGCTATACTCTTTATGTCCGCACCGATGCCGCGGATGAAGATTCGGAAATTGAAGTTGCCAACCTCTATCTCGTAAATGGAGTTCTTTCGACATCGGCGACTCAAGAAACCCCGCCGGAAATTACCTTCGAAAATGTTCTTCACACGACTTCGTCCTTCCGCGTGCAGTCGCCTGTAAGCAATGCTTACACCGATTGGGTCGAGTTCACGCACAAGATTTACACGAAGGATGTCACGGCGAAAGTCGACGATGGCGCAAGCTACACAGAAGGTTCTACGCTCGGCTTTACGATTTCCAATCCTTCGAGCGAGACAGCTCTCTACGCGTTCCTCGTTTGCAAGAGTGGCGAGGATGTAACAGTCGACAAGTTCCAAGAGACCTTCGTCGTATGCGACCAGACCGATACTACGAGAACAGGTATCAGAATAGAACCTGGCGCAGTAGAAACTGCAGCTACGCTTACCGTTCTCGATAACTTCACTGGCAAATTCGAAATTGTTCTTTGCGAAACGGAAAATTGGAGCGTCGATAGCATCTACGGCGCATTCCCGGCGACCGAAATCACGCCTACCCCGCTTGCGATAGCCAATGTCTCGGCGAAGATTGCCGGCAGCGTGACAATGTATAAGCCGGGTGTTATTGATGATTTGGATCATATCGCATCATACGAGCAGGCGATTTCCCGCGGCGTGCCACAGGGCTCAACAAGGGCTTTCCATGTTTACGCGAACGATTTCGCGTACGACCTCAATAATGTAGATGCAGAAGGCAACGGAACATTCATCACAAGGTGGGTTCTCAAGAATCCCGATGGCGATGTAATCGACGAAAGCCGCAAGCTCGGCAATCCCAACATCGATTCTGCCGACAGCTTCTACATCACGCCTGAACTGAGCAACGTCAATGGCGTATATACCTTGACCGTCCAGGTAGTCGATAAAGATGATTATGCCGCATTCGTCGCCGCCGCGGCGCTCCAGGGCTGGACGACCGAAGCGCAGATTTGGAAGTATATCGACGACCAGAATCTTATTGCGCTCAGCGCAACTCGCACTGTAGAACTCAGCGTAAAGGCGAAGCCCGGCGTAACGATTACGCCTTCGACCTACAGCATATACGAAAACGATTCTTCCGCATACTTGACAATCGCGCTTAGCGATTGGGATACCTACTCGACCGTGGAATCGCTTAAAGTCAGGGTCGAGATTACGAAGCAAGCCTCGACCACCGATGGTTGCCTTGAGCTTGCAGTCGAGAAGAATGCCGAATTGACAACTGATGATGTCGATGTATACGATCTCGAATTCACGAGCGCGAATATGAGCCAGGGCATCTATTACAACATGGATACTCTCGATGGCACGGCGACAACGAGCAACACGGCGAACAATTACGGCTTTATGGTCACGGCTTCGGTTGTAAGTGAAGATGTTCTTCCTTCGAGCGATCAGAAGGCGTGCGATTATTACACCGAGGGCAAGCTTACCCGTCCTCTAAAGGTCTACAACGTCGCGCCGAACATCTCGAAGATGGGCGAATCGAACGACCAAGGGCTCAACAACACCAACACTCTTCAGGTAACCGGCGGCAACACGCCCGCGATCAAGTGGTACATAAAGGAGAGCCTTGCCGACCTCAAGGGTGAAAATACGATTGACGATCAGAACCCCGGAACAGGCGTGCATGTAGTAATTACCGCAAGCGTCCCGCTTCTCAACAAAAAAGATGAAATTGATTTCTATGTAAAGGATGGCGATAAGCTCAGCGGGTCGTTCACGCCGAACTTCGGCTCGTACCAGGGCAAGGCCACGGTAACCTTTACCTTCACCGACAAGGAAGGCGACGAGTACGATGGCGAGGTAGAGTGGGTATCGCTGCCCTACGAAATTCCCGCGGCGAAATATTTGACGATTGCGGCGAACGGGCCTTCACGCGGCAACTCGACGATGGACCTCTCGCAGTGGTATGCGGCGGCGACCGGTCGCGGCGCGGGTCATACATACGTATACGGCTCTGGCATTACATTCTGGAATGCAATCAACTTCAATTTGCAGTGGAACTGCGGCAGCAACACGAAGGTGACGGCATACGCGGCAGGCTATAAGGTTGGCGATTACGATGACGGCAACTTGAACGATTTCGATATCGGTCTTTCTACGAAGGGTTCGCGCTCGATCAACGACGCAACGGACGCCTACAAGAAGGAAGATGGAACAGCCTACAGCTACGCAACATTCGATGAATCTCGCGATAGCTTCTTCTACGGCTGGATCTACGCCGATGCATCCGGCGGCAATAGCGATGATTCTTCTTCCAGCTCTACATACATAATCAGAGTGGCGCCTGAAATGGGCGAAAATATCGTCAGCGGAACGCTCGACCTGCCGACCGCGAAGACGGAAGACGAGAGCGGCTACCCCGAGACTTATGTCGAAGCGGTGTTCTCGCGCGAACGCTACGCGGGCGATAACTTGGGCGATATCAACTTCGATGGCATCCCGGATTATTTCGCGCTGCGCAAGAAGTATGGTTCTGGGACGACTGCTTCGGCGCTTATCGCGGTCGACAATCTCGGCGGGGAACTCGCGGAAGTCGCGGGCCTCAACGACGATGAAGATTTCTATCCTTCGAGAACGGCGCTCGGCCAGGGTGACGGATTTATTCCGAATGCGGTATCCGGCTGGTCTACGAGCGGACAGGCTTTCACCGCATTGCTCGAACTTCGCGGTTATCACACCGGTCTCAACTATGGTATGTTCCAGGCGAGCGTTTCGACGGGCGATACCGATGGGTGGATTTCCGATCTTGATTTGAGCGCCGGTGAAAAGCTCGCACTCGTACGCGCGGCACTCGCTTCGAAGAACGGCACGAAGTGGGCTGGCGCCGCGACTCAAGCCGAGGCGCTACTCGCGACGCTCGATGAACCAGAATCGGCGACGGCAGAAACCGTAGCGCTCTGGCTTGATAATAGAGACGATGCCGATGCTTTCGCCAACCAGCAGGCGCTCGCCAAGGCGTTCATCGATGCGACTTGGCGCACAGCGACAGGTGGCGATTGGGGCTTCACGGTCGAAAACAGAACCGACCCCAAGCTTGCCGATTCCGACGGCGATGGTTTGAGTGACGGCTATGAATTCTATTTCTGGTATGCTTCTACCGTCGGCTTCGAGAAAGACGGCACGGCGCTGGATCCCATAGCAGGCTCGCGCTTCAATGTGGAAGATATGGAAACGCCTACGCCCATTACCTCAGAGGAAATCGCATCGCTCTTCAACCCGAACGTAAACCGCGACTGGACAAACCAGGATACCGACAACGACGGCATTTACGACCTCGAAGAAGTGCTGATCGGCACGAGTCCTGTCAACTGGGATACCGACGGCGACGGCCTCAGCGACTACTACGAAGTAATGTACGGCATGAATCCCTTGAACAGCGATATCGGCAGCAGCTTCAACGCGGATGGCGATTTCATGGCGGTTGCAGAAATGCGCGGCGCTTACTACATCATCCCGTACAGCGTAGACGACAATGTATATTACGCGTTCGAGAATATCTCAGTAGAACAAAGCGAGGGTGTAAAGACGGTGACAGGCTCTGCCTTCGCGGTCGGCGCATTCAACGGAGGCTACACCCCGCTCACATTGAATGTAACGACGAACATCGCAACGGAAGTCTCGATTACGACTACTGCCGATATTTCTTTCGCTTTGGAGAAGGTTCAGCTATATCACCATCAGGTCTATCAGTATTTCGGATTCGATCCGCGCACGGCTTGGTACTCCGGCTCAAACGGTCTCAGCCTCACAACGCGCTGGAAACCGCAAGAAACGCTATTGGAAGGAGGGACGCCGCAGAACACGGCTGAATTCACGGCGAGAGACGAGTTCCTTCTCATGAAGTTCCGCAAGCTTACTGGCTTGAACTACCGCGTGCCGAAGAGCGGCGCAGTGGCAGACTATATCAACCTCAACTGCACAAATCCGAATGCGACATTCGAGGCGGTGACATGGGGCGACAGCGAGACAGTCTACGAAGGCGAATACCACGGCGCAGATTCCGATGGCGACAAGGTTCCCGACGGCTGGGAGCTTTACATCGGCGTCGATCCCAATATTTCCTATACTTTGGACAAGGGCGATCCCAGCCACGACCCGCTCTATTGGGACGATGGCAAATATGCGGACGGCTCGGCACGGCCGGCCATCGGCGGCAACATTGCCTATTTGGACGGTCTCGATCTCGCGACGGAATATGCCGGAACCGATTCCTCCGGCGTGTATGAAGGTTGCGAAACGGTCTACTCCAACTATCCCGGGGCTGATACAAGTTCCATACCGGATTGGTTCAACAAGCTCTTCCCGACCGACCCGAGGAACACCGATACCGACGGCGACGGGATTGGCGACGGCGACGAGCGCTCTGACTGGGGAGAGACCATGGTCTTCGGCCGTTGGGGGCAGAACGAGCACGACACGACGGGAATCGTAGTGCGCCACAAGTCGATTTACGGCAACCCGAGCGACAGCGGTTCGATATGCACGAGGGGCGGCGGTTACAATCCGTGCTCGATAGATACCGACGGCGATGCCTTGCCCGACCTGTGGGAGAGGCAGTATGCCGGCGTACTCTTCAAGGGCATGGAACCGTATATCGAAGAACCAGACGGCAGCAAACTGCTTACGATCGCCACAGGCGCCGGAAGCCTTACGCAGGAAGTCTACGACGACTTCCGTGCTGCGGCTGACGCATTCTACAGGATCGGCGATACCAACGATCTCGAAGAAGTCTACCAGATTCTCATGGGCATGGATGGAACCGTGCAGGATGCTGGAAGCGGCACGGGGGTTTCTTCGTACGATTACGACTGGGATGGCGACGGACTTGAGAACTGGCAGGAATACTTGGTGCAGGCCATGCGCCACTTCCGCTACGACGATTCCAAGACGCCGCTTCTAGGCCGCGATATCCCCGCGACAGATTCCGTAGAAGGAGTAGTGCCCGGTGCGTGGCTCGGCGGCAATGAACCCGGCAAGGGCTTCTTGAGAGTAAGCTACACGACGCCGTTCACTGTGGCCGAGCTAGACAAAATCGAGGAAATCGGCTACAAGAATTTCGCGGCCTTCGCACGCGAGAACCCCGATTACCTTGCAACGCTTGGCTATTTCGCCGACCCGCCAAAGGCGTGGGATCACGCGAAAGTCGATCTCAACTATACATATATGCTTCCGCCGTCATGCTACAGAGACACTCTTGCGCAAGCCAGTTCGCTCGTTCAGGCGACGGATGATGAAGGTAGGCTTCTCTGGACCTACGAAGGCGGCGCGAAGACCAACTACTTCGATGAAGTCGTCGAAACCATCTACGATGGCGGAACAGTTTATACGACTCAGGTTTATATCGAAGATATCGATGCAACATACGATGTTACCATTGAGCCGGTGATGGTGGAAAATTCCGAAAACTACAAAGTCAGCACCACAATCGTCAAGGGTGGGAAGTATGTCAGCTCCGATCCGAGATTGTGGGATACCGACCAGGACGGCATGGACGACTACTACGAACTCTTCCATGGCCTCAACCCGATTCTCGGATCTGCGGGAACTGTTATGGGCGACAGCGAGCGCGATATAATTGCGAGGTCTGGCCTTGGCGCAAGCGCATGGTCCAACGCCTGGATTGGCTGGGATAATCAAGAGGCTCCGGCTTTCGATCCAATCAAGTATCCTTGGCTTATGGGTACCGCCGAAGCCGATCCGGACGGCGACTCGCTGAGAAACTGCGAGGAATGTCTGCTCGCGGATATCACTTCTCCCAATACATCGCATACCGACCCGACTCCTCTTTGGATGACTGATGCAACAGTTCCTTACGAAGAGTTCGAGAGTGTAGTAACGACGCAAACCGAAGTTCCTCGTGTTAATGCATTGGGCAACCCGATTTACACGTGGGATGCCGAGCAGGGTAAATATGTCGAAATGACCGATATCGTTACGACCACAAAGACCAATAAGACGAATATCGTTCTCTACAAGAGCCCGTCCTACACGGCACTTTACTACCCATTTGAACTCGCAAACGATTTTAACCGGTCGGTTGTCGCGAAATGGAATTTCGATACCAGCGCAACCTTCTTCGCATCGTTCGAACAGAACGAAGGCTACGATACCGATAACGACTGGAGAACGGATTCCGGCGAAGTAAAGTCGCTCATGAGAAAGAATTCCGATCCTCTGAACTTCAACGACCCGACCCGTCGCCAGAGCGTGTGGTTCGGCGGCAAGGACGACCCGGGCGTTGCGATAAGCTACATGCCGGCAGAGCGCCGCACCCACGGCAGCGACTTCTTCCGTCAGTTCACGGTCGAAGCCTGGATCAAGCCGGCGGATCCCGCGAACGGGCAGGATCAGTATATCGTAAGCCGTGCTTGCAACTACGGCCCGTGGGATCTCGATAGCTGGGATAACATCGTAGCCAACTCCAATTCGCTCGTGAGGATGAACTTCGCGCTCGGTATCGACGCCTACGGCAATATCTTCGCGGAAACCCAGAACTCTACGGAATACTCTTCGCGTGCAACCGGTAATTCGGCCAAGGCAGGCGAGTGGGTGCATGTCGCCGCGACCTACGATGGCGCGAAGCTCGTCCTATATCGCAACGGACTTGTCGAATCGCAGGCTGAAACGACGATCATCCCCGCGACGGGCGTCGATATCGTCGAGCAAGACCCGCAGTATACGGGCGGCTTCCCATACTCCGACTACCGCTCGGTACCTTCCATCACCATCCTCGGTGGCAGGGCTGTCGGCCCCGGTGCGTTTGGCTATGATCAGGCCCCGGAGGTAACTTCCTGGGATCAGGTCGCGACAGACTTCTTCAAGGGAAGCGTCGCAGAAGTCCGCACTTGGGATGGCGCGAGAACCGTGAGCCAGATGGCAAGCGCCTACAATACGCGCTACACCGTCGACGACTTGAAGGATATGAGAGACGCCATATTCGCCAAGTACAATGAAGGCGCAACGCGCAGCAACGGGGAGTTGCCGGCTGAACTTATTCAGTACTACAACTTCAACACATTGCCGGGAGCGGTCGAAGGTGAAGATGTTAGAGTAGAACCTGCTTCGTTTGCCATAGACGTCTTTGGCGAAGCGAAGAATCCCGAAACCGGCGCAGCGCTCGATGACCTTCTCGCCGTCGGTTGGTGGTCGGGCATCGTTACGAACGAGACGATCGGCAGCAAGGTCTATACTTCGAAGAATGTCGTGCCGTGGATGGAAAATATGGTTTCCCACCTTCCTTCCCTTTCCGGCAACGTGCCAGACAGCTTCTATTGGACCGAGAATTTTGCTTGGGTTACCCCGGCATCGTTCCATGGCATTGCTTCATACAGCTTCCCGAATACGCTCAATCCATACAATGTTGTCGGGGAAGGTGCCAGCGAGCTCAACTTCGCGAGAAAGTATTTCGTACTCATGAATATCGATTCCAATTATCGTTGGTTCTATAGCCAATACAGGCACGATTATGATTACGGTCTAACCGGAATCAGCGACCTGATCCCGCTCGGCAGCACATTCGCCAAGCGCAATACCGATAACTGGGATGGCCAGGGCGCAGAATCCGCCTGGCAGGAAACAGGCGTAGATGCCGATAGGGATGATTTGCCCGATTGGTGGGAAGAATACGCCGAATCGGAATATGGCGTATCTGATATCGATGCCAATACCGAGGTCGTGCGCAATGGCGCAACAATGACGGCTTACGAGGCTTACTTGAGAGACCTCGCCGCCGGCTTGTTGCCGGGCGCCGATTCGGCACAAGTCGCTTATGTCAATCGCGAAGACTTCAACAAGGATGGCCTCCCGGATTGGTGGAGCGATATTTACGGCGTAGCGAACGGTGCGAATGGCGATGACGATAACGATGGCCTTTCGAACTACACGGAATACCTGCTCAGCGAGGTGTTCACGCTCGGCGTTACATTCTCGCCTGTAAAGGCTTACTCCGTTAGCCAGTATAACACCGACTACTTCTACAGAGTGGGCCAGATGTATATCGGCGAAATCTTTGCCGACCACGACTTCATCGAAGATGTGTGGGAAGATAAGCAAGGCTCTGCCTACTCAAGCCGCTATGAGTGGAATGGAAATTCCGATTACGATGAAGATGGCTGGACTAACTTCGCAGAACGCCGCTACAGCCAGTTCACGGCGAATATCCTCGCGAAGAATGTCTCGCATATCGTCAGCGATACGGAAGATAAGGATATGCCGATTCCGACATTGAAGCTGACGCTCCGTTACAATGGCAACCAGCCGCTCAAGGCCACGAGCTCCAGCTCCAGCAGCTCTTCGAGCTCTACCGACGAGAACGCGCTTGCGCCGCTCGTAGTGCAGACGTTCACAAGAGACGGCATTATCGTGCCCGATGCCACATACAATGTGACGCCAGGCGCAACCACATCCTACCGCAAGTATCTCGGAGCTTGGGAATCGAGAGTATTCCGCGGAACACTCTCGCCCGGTTACTTGCAGATAAACTCGATCGAGTTGCAGTCGATGAAGATTTCCGATGCCGACACATATTTGTGGCAGATTTACAACTCCACAAATTACCATGGTACGGGCAAGGTGAAGATACGTAATAGCGATGGAAGTGCGATTGTGATGGGTTCCTACGCTCAATTCCTAAGTGATTTGGCAATTTACTCGGGCAATATTGCGCTTGTTAACGACGATTCAGATTGGGGCAAGCTCAATCCGTTCGCTGTCATGCAAAAAGCCGATTCTGAGGAAGGGTATCTCACTGTGAGCGGCACGAGAATCGGCACAATCAATATGCGAACGGGCGAGTTTGCGCTTGACTTCAGCTTTATCGAAGGTGGTGGGCTCTCGATGAACAACACGAATTCGACAACCTCCACTTACGCTGCCCAGAGTAGCGTCTGGAGAATAGTGTACGATTCTAAGATGCCAGTTTTGCAGGATAATAAAGTTCAGCTCTATCTCGGCGAGCCGAATACCGGCTATGTGAAGGAAGGCAAGAATACGATAGTCGCGTTCTACGACCTCGATGGCGATGGCAAGTATACTGTGGGCGAGCCCATGGGCACAGCTATCGTAGATGTCGGCTGGCATCAGGGCGAGGCTGAAATCGAGCTTACCGATACTACGCCGATTATCACCCGTTGCGACCTTGTCTCGGCCGTAAGCGACCGTCTGACGAGATACGGCACGGAATCTGGCGATGACGCCGAAGTCCTCCAGGAAGGTTCGCTTTCCGGCGGCAAGGTAGAGCGCATCAGAGTTATTCGCACGCTTGTCAACAATTGGGGCGTTCAGGATAAGGGAATAGAAAACCGCGTCGTACTCGACAAGGAAATCGACCTCGACCAGCGCACCTACTTCTATGAAGGCGATATCCTCGAGGATGGCGAGTTCGATATCGATTGGAAGAACTTCAGCGAAATCGGCGATAATGCCGGCGACCCGACTGAAGTCGCGTATAGAATCGTCCTCGGCAACGGCGATATCTCTGCCGATGGAACGAACAACCTCTATTCGATCGTGACAACGCGCCACTTCGATTCGTCTGCGCGTCGCACGAGACCTGTTGAGGTCGCACCCGGCAGCCAGTCTTCCGGCGTGTACGGTTCGCGCCCTGTATTCAAGTGGACGATGAAGGTTACCGATTCCACAACAGGCAACGAATACGACAACAACTCCTACACCGCCTTCAAGGTTCAGGTAAGAGATGGCTCATCGCTCGTGTACGATTCCGGCATCCGCCGCGCTCCCGCGAGAGATCTAAACGGCGTCTACACGTTCGTACCGGATGTATATGCCGGCGACTTGCTCGCCCCCGATAAGAACTACACCTGGAGAGTTTCGATGTACAACGCGAAGTTCCAGTCTGACGCGTGGTCTACGGACGGCTCGACCTTCCGCATGAATACAATCTCGAACAGCCTCGAGTATGGCTCGATCAAGGTTGCCGCGAAGTACTTCGGTCCTGATGTTGTTCTCAGTGGCGGAACAGTCAGAATCGAAGCATACGATACGCCCGACTTCACTGGCTCGCCAGTCGCAAGGACATATGTAAGAACGAAGTCCACGGTATCCGATAAGGAAAGCGCCCATACTGCGAACGCAACGCTTATCGGACTTCCGAAGGGCACCTACTATGTACGCGGCTATATCGATATGTCGATGTCGGCAACGAACGAATATAGATATGCGTACAAGAAGGATAACTGGGAATCGTGGGGTTATGTCTCGGCGCGCGATGGTTCATCGCCTGAGATGTTCGCGCCGACGGCAATCGTAATCGGCAATGAAGCCGGCGAAGGCGAAGTCTTCGACCTCTACATTGAAGATGTCGATACCAACGGCAACAACCTGCCCGACGCTTGGGAAATGCAGACGAACGGCAAGCTCGACAAGGGCACCGAGAGAATCGACGATACCCTCAATTCCGGAATCGCGATTCGCTACGACATTACCGATAATCTCAACACACTCGAACAGACCTCGAGCGTCGCCGGGCTTTCCGCCTACGCCTTCAGCGTGGTGAAGAATTCCGGCGTTGCGGCGTTGATGCTCGATGCGGATGTCTCGAACTATTCGAGCTACACTGCGGCGGCAGCCGCGGCGGCAACCGGCGTAACGACGAGCACCTCGCTCAAGACGTTGAAGATTACCGCGATCGATGTTGCCGAAGATGGCAAGGTCAAGGTCGAAACTGAAGCGACCGGCAGAAAGTCGCAAATCAATGTTTCGACTGCTGCGATGAGTATGTACGAGAAGCCGGGTAGCAGCGTAGAGCCAGCCGACACTGTGACGAAGAAGGGTAGGCTATACTACACCTACGACCTCACTGAAGATTGGGTGGCGTCTATCGAAGTAGATATCAACGTCAATACCGATGGCACGGCTACGGTAACACCGTTCGACATACCTGAAGAAATTACATCGGGTCACGATAAGACATTCTTCAAGATTATGTCGGAAGATTGAGATAACAAGTAAACCTCCTCCGTCCTCGAGTGGCGGGGGAGGGATATAGAAAAGAAGCAAGATTTGTCAAACTAAGGATAAAGATTAAGATGAAGAAAGCAATCGAGAAGGTTCTAGTCGTAAACTCAGGTTCGAGCTCGCTCAAGTATCAGCTCTTCGATATGAAGAGCGAGAAGAGACTCGCCAAAGGCCTCGTCGAGAGAATCGGCGCGGGCGGCCCGGCCAATCACGCCGAAGCCCTTAAGCAGGTCGTTGCGGATCTCGGGAACCCGAAGGATATCGACGCCATCGGCCATAGAGTTCTTCATGGCGCGGAAGTTTTCAAAGATTCTGTCAAGGTAGATGCCAAGGTAATGGCCAAGCTCAAGAAGCTCGTCAAGTTCGGTCCTTTGCACATGCCGGCGAACCTTGGCGGCATCGAAGCTTGCCAGAAGATCTTCAAGGGCGTCGGCAATGTAGCGGTATTCGATACAGCCTTCCATCAGACGATGCCCGATTGCGCGGCGATGTATGCGATCGACGAGAAGTATTACAAGAAGATGGGTATTCGCAAATACGGCTTCCATGGAACCAGCCACAAGTTCATTACCCAGGAAGCGGCGAAGCTGCTCAAGAAACCTCTCTCGAAGGTGAATCTCGTAACATGCCATCTCGGCAATGGTTCGTCGCTCGCGGCGGTCAAGGGCGGCGAGTGCGTCGATACTTCGATGGGCCTAACCCCGCTCGCGGGTCTTGTTATGGGTACTCGTTGCGGCGATATCGATGCGGCGGCAGTGCTTTCCATAATGGAAGAAGAAAAGAAGACGCCTGCCGAAATGGATAAGCTTCTCAACAAGCAATCCGGTCTTCAGGCGATCAGCGGCGTCGCGGGTGGCGATATGCGCGATATCTGCACGAAGGCTGCACAAGGATGCAAGAAGGCCGAGCTCGCTCTCGAGATGTGGGCGTATAGGGTAGCTCTTTATATCGGCGCGTATAATACAGTCGTCGGCGGGGCAGATGCAATAATTCTAACTGGCGGCATCGGCGAAAATTCCGCCGAAGGTCGCGAGAGAGTCGTAAACCGCCTCGGCGCGCTCGGCATCAAGCTCGATAAGAAAGTCAATGCCAAGACTCGCGGAGTAGTCGCTACGATTTCGACGAAGGATTCCAAGATTCCTGTAATCGTTCTGCCGACAAACGAAGAGCTCATGATCGCCAAGGATACCGTAAGAATTCTCGGCTAAGAAAATTCAAGGAGAAGAAATGAACGCTATTAAAGAAATTATCGCAAAGGCATCGGCTCTCAACGGAACAGTCGTCCTGCCGGAGGGCATGGATGCGCGCGTAATCACCGCGGCATGCGCCTGCGTAGATAGAAAAATCTGCACGCCAATCGTCCTCGGCACAGCCGAAGAAATTGCCGCCGCTGAAGAAAAGGCCGGTCTCAAGCTAGCCGATCGCGGAATCAAGACAATCGACTACACCCAAGGCGACGCTGAACTCGAGGCGGCCTACCTCGAAGCTTGGAACGCGAAGGAATCTCGCAAACCTGCCGAAAAGCAGAAGATTATAGATCTTGCCGCGGCCGAAAAGACTCTTCGCACAAAGAGAATCTACTTTGGCGGCATGATGGTCAAGCTCGGCAGAGTAAACGGGCTTGTCGCAGGATCAATCGCCTCGACCGGCGATATGCTCCGCGCGGCGTTCCACACCCTCGGCACCCAGAAGGGCGTAAAAACGGCTTCCAGCTGCTTTATCATGGACCTCAAGCGCCCGACTCCCTCCGGCGATTCTGTTCTCGCTTTCGGCGACTGCGCAGTAATCCCCAACCCAACTGCCGAGCAGCTTGTCGATATTGGGCTTGCCACCGCCGAGACTTACCGCAGCCTTACGGGCAACGAGCCGAGAGTCGCATATCTTAGCTTCTCTACAAAGGGTTCGGCGGCCGGCGATCTCGTCGAGAAAGTCCAAAAAGCTGTCGAGCTCGCAAGACCCTTATTTGCCGAGAAGGGCATCAAGATGGATGGCGAACTCCAGTTCGACGCGGCAATCGTCCCTGCCGTTGGCGCGCTCAAGAATCCTAACGGTGAAATCAAGGGCAACGCCAATGTCTTCATCTTCCCAGACCTTCAGGCCGGCAATATCGGTTACAAGATTGCGCAGCGCCTCGGTGAAGCCGACGCGATCGGACCGAACCTCCAGGGTCTTGCCAAGGCGATGAACGATCTTTCCCGCGGATGTTCCGCAGAAGATATCGTTGGCACGATTTGTGTAACATTGCTCCAGTCAACAACAAAGTAATAAAAAGGAAACGAAGCCGACTGCCATGACAAGCGAAGAAATGATAACGAGAGCCCGCGAAGTATTCGATATCGAAATCGAAGGACTTCGCCGCACACGCGATAGCCTAGGCGAAAGCTTTACACAAGCTGTAGAGCTTATGCTTTCTTGCGTGCGTGCCGAGGGGATAATCGTAGTCACTGGCGTCGGCAAGAACCTCGCTATTGCGGAAAAGATGAGCGCGATCTTCGCATCTACCGGGACGCGTTCCATCTGCCTGAATCCCGTTCAGGCGATGCATGGCGATTTAGGTATGGTCGCTCCGAGAGACGTCCTTATCGCGCTATCGTTTTCGGGCGAATCGGAGGAAATCCTCCGGTTGATACCTGCGATACGGCGTCACGGGCTGAAGATAATCGCGCTTACCGGCAAGAAAGCTTCGTCGCTCGCGACGATGGCCGATATACATGTCGAAATTCCATGCGGCAAGGAAGCTTGCCCATTCGGCATGGCGCCGACGAATTCGACTACTGCGACGATGGCGCTGGGCGATGCGCTTGCGATGGTGATGCTGGATGCGATGAAGTTCGATGTCTCCAGCTATGCGATGAACCACCCCGCAGGCGCGATCGGGCGCGCACTCGTCCTCAAGGCAACCGATATCATGCGCAAAGGCGCGAACCTCGCGAGCATTCCGCCGGCGACTTCGGTAATGAATGCATTGCTCGCAATGACGGAAGCGAAGGCCGGCAGCGCCGTAGTGGTAGATGACGACGGGAAGCTTCTTGGCATATTCACCGACGGCGACTTTAGGCGCATGATGGCAAAGAGCGCGCCCGGTTGCGGCGAAGAGCTTCTTTCTTCGGCCGTCGGCGAACACATGACGAAATCGCCGCTATTCGTCCGCGACGATGTTCTTGCTGCGGAACTCTTGAAAGTATTCGAGCGCCGCAGAATCGACGATTTGCCGGTGTGCAATTCCGAAGGCCGCGTAGTAGGCCTGGTCGATATTAACGATTTGCCGAAAATGAAAGTTTTATAACAATTAACCAATCATTTATAATAAAAGGAAAGGAACAAACAAATGAAGAAGATTGTTACGATAGCCATAGCCGCCCTCGCGGCGACGAGCGTTTTGGCCGCCCCCCAGAGGACCGGTGCGCGCACAGGCGCGAAGACCAATAAGGCGCAGGCGGCTGCCGCCCAGCAGGATGGCGCCGACGAAAAAGCTGTTTCCGTTCGCATTGAGCAATATCCAAAGCTTGGCCGTCAATCGACTCTTCCTGCGCCCAGCATCGCAGGCGGCAGCACGATCGGAGTAGCCTACACCGGCAAGCCGCGCAACTGGATCGTCCTCGAGACCAAGTATCAGACAGATGCAAGATGCATCGACCAGCTTACGTTCATCTGGCATGTTCTTCTCGAAACGAAGAGCGCTACCAGCAAGGATAAGGAAGGTCAGGCGAAGCTCGCGCCCTATTCGTATTTCACCCAGACCGTTACATACAGCAATGTCGGTCGCGGTGCGCACGCGGCATCGGTCTGCTTGCACCCCAGCTACCTCGAACAGTATGGCGAACCGAAGGCAGTCGGTTTGATTGTCCAGGATTCCAACGGCAATGTTCTCGATGGCGATACGCTTAGCGAAATCAAAGGAATCGCCCCCCATACCAAGTTCTGGGACGAGCCGTCGATTATGGAAGCGAAGACCTCCACCGGCGAATTCATGATTGAGCGTCGTCAAGGGTTGCTCGATCGCTCCAAGACGATTTGGGCGCTCGTGAATCCCAACGACTACGAACTCGTAGTGCAGTAAAACTGGCTAGAGGAAACGGTACTGAAGAAACAAGAACCGCAGAAAACTTTAAATACCATGGCAAAGAAAATTCAAACGCTAAATATCGGCGCCTCGACAGTTGCGCTAGCGGAGTATGATGCCGGCTCGGGCGGCGCGCTTACGCTAGTGAACTATGGCGTTGCGCCTCTCGCGGCACCCGTCGATGCGGGCAACGCAGATACAATCCTAGTTCCACCGCTGATGCAAATCATGCGCGAGAAGGGCATTCGCCCCGGCAAGGTAGCCGTATCGGTATCTGGCCAGATGGCGTTCCTCAGGCCTGCGGCGATTGCCATGGCGGGCGGCCAGGATAAATTCGAACAGATGGTCCGCTATGAAATCGAGCAAAATATTCCTTTCCCTCTCGATGAAATGGTTTGCGATCGTCAGATTCTCGGCGATACGGAAAATGGCGATAAGGCGGTTCTAATAGTCGCGGCGAAAATCGAGCAAATCGAATCGGTCACCAACGCAGTCGCAAGCGCCGGATTCTCTCCGGAGCTCGTCGATGTCGCGCCCGTTGCCCTCACGAATGCTCTTAGGGGAATCGTGGGCGATGGTGGAGCTTGCACCGTTATGCTCGATATCGGCGCGAAGACTACTTCGCTCGTGATTTCAGAAGGCGAAAAAATCTACAATCGCTCTATTCCCGTAGCCGGCAATACCATTACGAAAGAAATCGCCCAGGCCCTCGGCTGTACGCTCGAGGAAGCCGAGCAGATCAAGCGCGATAGCGCTTACGTCTCGATGGGCGGCGTTACGGAAGATGCCGATGAAACCCTGGATAGAATTTCGAAAGTCTGCCGCGCTGTATTGACTCGTCTGAACGCAGAAATTTCTCGTTCCATCAACTTCTACCGTTCGCAGCAAAATGGCGGCATGCCCCAGAAGCTCTATTTAACGGGCGGGTCGGCCCTGTTGCCGCAAATCGATGCGTTCTTTGCCGATTCTCTAGGTATAGAAGTCGAATTCTTCAATCCGTTCGCTTATGTATCGCTTTCGAACTCCGTGGATGCAACTGCGTTGCAGACCGATTCGGCCGTTCTAGGCGTTACGACCGGAATAGCGATGCACGCTGCCGGGAATGCGCCTATTGCGATAAATCTTCTTCCGCCTTCCCTTATCGAGCAGCGCGCCGAAGTAAGAAAGATTCCGGTCGTCGCGGTTGGCGCAATTGCGTTTGCGATATCATCGGTCTGCTGGCTGATGTCGATGAACCATTCGATAGAGGTTGTCGAAGCGCAAAACGAATCGATCGCCGGCATGGATGCAGAACTTACGAGCCTGAAGTCGAAGGTCGATAAAGCGGTAAAAGCCCTAGGTGCCCAAAAGGTCGAGAGCGACGAGATGCGCAAAATCCTTTCAAAGCGCATTGCGCCGGTTTGGCAGCTTGATGCAGTCAGAGATTGCCTTGGCGATTTCCTGTGGATCGAGAAATGGGAAAAAGGCAAGATTACCATTCGCGGCTGGAGCGATAAGATCAGTAAATCCCTCGGCAACAATACGGCGGAAGACTTCGTTGCCGAAAACCTCAGGCACAGACCGAATTTCGTCAAGGCTGACAGCGTGAAAATCGGGGCGCTGCCTCCACTCGGCAAAGATGGTTGCCTGCAACAGTTCGAAGTAGAGCTCGAGTTCCAAGATACAGACGGGGAGGGTGAACAGAAATGAACAAGAACAAGATAACAATGTGCGTAATAGGCGGCATTAGCCTTTTGGTTGTGCTGGTATTCGCCTATCTTACATACTCGGCCTATACCGAAAAGGGGGAGAAGCTTGAAGATCTCGAAGCTGCCGTTTCGCGCGTCCAGGGCGCCGGCAGGGCGAAAATCGAACCATCCAAGAGCTCCATCAACGATATCGAAACCAATCGCGTCGAACTTCTTTCGTGGAAAGAGCATGCTCTTGAAGAAGCGGCCGCGGGCGATAAGTATATCGAATTGAACATTACACCTTCGGCGTTTCGTCAGAATATGACGCAGCAGGATATGAAGGAACTTGCTTCCAAGCCGGGCGGTGTCGATGGAAGAATCGCGAAGGACGATTTCTGCTTCGGGTTCGATTCGCTCAAGAACAACAACCCCGATGCTAGCGAATTGCCGATTCTTCTTCGCCAGTGGGAAGATATCAAATTCTTCGTCGATGTTCTTTCCGATTGCGGCGCGGTAGAGGTAGTTTCTGTCGAGAAAGGCTCTGCGAAGCCGCCGGAAGTCAAGGAAGAACCCCCGAAGCGCGGCGGCAAAAACAAGAAGGAACCCGAACCCCCGAAGCCCCTCGCGGATACTCAAAGCTACACGATCGTCTTCACGGCTCGCCAAGTTGCTTTAGTCAAGGTAATCAATACTATTGTTACATCCGAGCGCTTTACGATAATCGACGAATTTTCTTTCAAGCGCACTCGCGATACTCTTGCCGAAGCGCTGGGCGATAAGGAGAAAGATTCTTCCGGTGCAAAGGCGCAAGGTGGACGCCGTCGTCGTCGTGGCGCATCAGAGGAAGCGCAAGCCGAGGCGCAGGAAGGCGTAGAGGTCGTAAAGAAGGGCCTCGTCGTAGACCCGGCCAGCGACGCTCCGTTTGAAGTAACTCTAAAACTTACTACTTATGATTTCGGCACGAAGTTAAAGGCGGCCGAAACTACACCAGAGGAGGTGGAACAATGATCAGCGGCGCTCCAAACAAGAATTTCTTCCAAGCTCACTGGGATTGGCTGGTCGCGCTAGGCGGTTTGGCTATCTTAGGCGTCTCCATCGCCTTCATGATGATGGAATTCGGCGTCGATCCCGAAGATAAAGCGCAAGAAACGAAGCAGGAAGCTTCTGGTTCGAAGCGTAAGGATAATGGAGTCGAAAAAGTCTCTATGCGTTCCTACGGCGCGATGTTTGCGCTTAATTTCAAGGAGCAGAAGAAAGTCGTCCTTCCAAGCGAGACGATGGGCAGCTTCCTCGCTTCCGATAAGCGCATTTTCTGCGAGCAGGGCGATGATACCGAGCATAAGAGCTGCGGCAAGCCCATGCCGGCAGACGAGAAGGTTTGCACCTTCTGCCAAACAAAGCAGCCGGTAGAAAAGAAAATCGACCGCGATAGCGATGGAGATGGCCTATCTGATTCGTGGGAAACCGAAAACGGGCTCGATCCGAACAATCCGGATGATGCATTTGCAGACCTCGATGGCGACGGATTTTCCAACATCGATGAAATCCAAAAGTTCCATACCGATTTCAGGGATGCTTCCTCGCACCCGGATTACCTCGATTACGTAAGGGTAAAGCCGGAACTAGAGCAAACCACAGTTTCGTTCTATCTCGAGAAGAGCATGCCAAGCGGGAAATCGTGGCGCGTATTCTTCAAGGATCCTACAAAGAAGAACAACTATGGCGCGGCAGGCAAATCCTACTCGCCGATTGTAGGTGAAGATATCGGCGATACCGGCTATACGCTCAAATCGTATACTAAGAAAATGGAGCAGCAGACCATCACCAAGGGCGGAAAAAGTCGCAAGACCGAGGTCGATGTCTCGGTCGCCGAAATTGTGCGCAAGGCAGATGGAAAGCTCGTGCCGCTCGTGACCGGCGTCAGGAACACTCCGGTCGATACCCAGGCGACGATTATCTTTGAACTCGGCGCGGCGAAGGAATTCATCGTGGCGGCAGGTGCCGAAATTACGCTATTTGATACTAAATATAGTGTAAAAGAGATATCTGAGCCACAAAAGAACGATGTCAAGGTGACTCTAAAGAACCTCACAACGGGTAAGGAAAGGGTAGTGGGAATTCAAGCAGTTTCTACTATCCCCCTTGAACAATGAAAGAAAATAGGCTATAATACCGAAATGTAAACTCGAAACAGGGAGTGTACGTATGATGCATATTAGCAGGAAGTTGGTCGCATTAGGCGCATCGGTAGCATTGATGGCATGCTATCAGGGCGGATTTGCACAAGATGATCTAGATGATCTTTTGCGAGATCTCGAGGCGGAATCTGCCGCCGGCGCGCAGGAGCCTGCGGCCGAAACAGCAGAAGAACCCGAGGTGGATGATATAGGTGCAGCCGCTACAGGTGAAGAGGTAGAGCCGGTAGCCGAGCCCGCCGAGGAGCCGGAGCCTGCCGCCGAAGAGCCTGCCGAGGAGCCGGAGCCTGCGGCCGAGGAACCTGCGGAAGAACCCGAGCCAGCGGCCGAGCCCTCCGAGGAGCCGGAACCCGCGGCCGAAGAGCCTGCCGAGGAGCCGGAACCTGCGGCCGAGGAACCTGCGGAAGAACCCGAGCCAGCGGCCGAGGAACCAGCGGTAGAGCCTGCCGAGGAACCTGTTGCCGAGGAAGAGCCTACCGTTGCGCCTGCAGAGGAGCCAGCACCTGCCGCCGCCCAGGGCGAAGATGATTTGGATTCTCTTCTCGATGAAGTCGGTGGGGAAAGCCCGGCAGAACCAGAGCCTGCTAAGGTTGATGCCGAAGAACCTGCCGAAGAGCCGGAGCCTGCCGCCGAGGAGCCTGCCGCCGAGGAGCCTGCGCCGGTTGCCGAAGAGCCGGAAGTAGTCGGTGAACCCGGCGAAGAAGAGACGGATGACGAGCCTGTAGCTGTAACTCCACCTGCCAAGCCGGCCGTTAGCGAAGATGATGAACTTCTTGCCAACATCATAGCGACAGAACGCATTCGCCGTGAAGCCTACGACCAACAGGCGCGCCGCGAAATCGAAGAAGCTCGCGTAAAGATGCAAATCGGCGAATATAGCGCTTCGAGACGTCACTATACGAATGCTATCAACCTCCTTACCGATAATGCGGCCAATGCTCCTTTAAGAAAGGAATGCCGTCAGGGTATTGCAGAAAGCCTTTATCAGCTCGCGCTTCAGGAATATGCAACCGGAACGCGCGATAAGGCGCGCGACCACATGAGGCAGGCCAATGAGCTTCGCCATCCTAAGGCCGCTGGAGTTCTTGAAGCTTGGCTTCTCGAAGGCGACCCAGACGAAAACAAGACTCCGGTCAGCGAAATCACCCGTCGCCGCAATGAAGAAGAATATATCAATCGCCGTGCGGAAAATCTGAAGCACCTCAAGCGCTCTCGCGAGTATCTTGGCACAAAGGAGCTCGATAAGGCGCTGGATGAATGCGATATCGTTCTTGCCAACGACCCTTACAATGAAACCGCGCTCAGCATCCGCAAGATGATTCAATTGAAGCGTCAGGCCATCATGCAGAAGGAACGTGAAGCGACTCGCGCAGGCATGATTGCCGATGTCGATAAGGCTTGGAGGCCTGCTTACGCGGTCAATGCGCTCGAAGTGAAGGAAGCCGCCAATAAGACGATGCGTATCGGCGAGGATGATCCTTCAAGAGCTCAAGAGCTGCAAATCATCAAGAGCATGAAGGATATGCGCATTCCGACGATCGATTTCAAACCGCCGTCTACAATCGCAGACGCAATCGATTTCTTCCGTCTCGCTTCCAGAGACTATGGCAACCCGGAAATCCCGGCTGACGAGCGCATGATCAACTTCGTATTGAAGACCCCTGTTACGCTTCACGCGTCGCAGGAAGTCGAAGAAGTCGCAAGCGGCTTTGGCGCCGGCGGTGGAGATGATGAAGGTGGCGAAACGTATGGATTGCCGGTAATTCCTACGATCAGCGCAAGCAACATTTCGATGTACGATGCTCTCAAGCTCGTTTGCGACCAGTGCGAATACAAGTTCAAGGTTCAGCCGCCGGTCGTAATGGTAATGCCCAAGAACGCTACGATTGACGAACTCATTACGCGCAGCTACCCGGTCGTTTCCGAATTCATGACTCGTATGGAATCCGCATCTTCCGATGTCAAGGATATGCGAGCAGCGGGCTTTGGCGCCGGCAACAACCTCAATAGGCGCGGTGGCGAGAGCAGCGAAGACAATCAGCAGCAGGAATGGAAAGATTTCTTCTCGCTCCTCGGCGTCAACTGGCCCGAAGGTTCGCAGATCATGTATTTGAAGACGCTCGGCAAACTCCGCGTCAAGAATACCTACGAAAACCTCGCCGAACTCGAAAAGGCCCTCAACGACTTGAGCGTTAGCCCGCGCCTTATCGAAATCGAGGCTCGCTTCGTGGAAGTCTGCCAGGAAGATTTGAATTCTCTCGGCTTTGAATGGATTTTGAACTCCGATTATTCGATTGGCCTCGGCAAGCATGTCGGCAGAGCTCTTGGTATTCGCAAGGGTTCTTGGGGCAGCTCTTCTTCGAGCTCTACGCAAACGTCGAGCACGTCCAGAACGACCGGTTCTGCCAGTGGCAGCGGTTCTACAGGTGGTGTAGGCAACACAGGTGGAACGGTTACCTCGACAACCCCACTTACGACTACTACTATCAACGATTCTACGACGTATACATCAACCTCCTCGCGTACAAACCTCCACAACTCCAATGGTGCATCGTGGATACGCAATGGCTCCAGCAAGGGCAATGTCGGCCTCAATGCGTTTGGCGGCAACTCGACCTACTCGACCAATATGCGTTATCTTTCTACCGATTCCAACCATATTTCCGGCGAGGGATATTCGAACAACGACCAGTTCATGAGGGTCAACGCATATCTCGGCACGGCCGATCTTTCGATGATTCTCCACATGCTCTCGCAGCGCAGCGATACGGATTTGCTATCCGCGCCGAAAGTTCTTACCCGCAACGGCGAGCAGGCGGTCATCAAGGTTGTTACAGAATACATCTACCCGACCGATTACGATGTTCAGCTCCAGTCTAGCTCTTCGAGCTCCTCTTCATCGAGCGGTGGTTCGCAATCGGCAATTCTCGCAATCGTAGAACCTCAGAACTTCACGATGAGAGAAGTCGGTGTAATTCTCGATGTGACGCCAACCCTCACGCCCGAGAGCAACCTCATCGATCTCAAGCTCGATACGCGCGTCGTCGATGAGCCGACCTGGAAGAACTACGGTATGCGCATTCCGTTTACCGGCAACTCCTCGCTCCAGAGCTTTGAAGGTATCGGCGACATCTTGACGGGTCTTTCGGAAGTTCTCGATTCTATCGGAACAGGCCTCTCAGATACCGTCAAGGCGGCGTTTGCCGAGCAGGCGGTCAACTCTGCTTCATCGGCGCTCGATTCGATTTCGCAGAGCTCAAACGAGAACATCACCTATTACGATGCCCCGATGGAACAGCCGTTCTTCCACGTGCGTTCGATTGAAACTTCGGTTTCGGTATATCCTGGCGCAACGATCGTAATGGGCGGCCTCATCACCGAGCAGCGCAAGGCGATGGATGATAAGATTCCGTTCCTCGGCGACCTGCCTTTCATCGGCCGTCTCTTCCGCAGCCATTCCGAACAGACCAACAAGCGCAACCTCATGATCTTCTTGACTACCCGCCTCGTGGATGTCCATGGTCGTGAAATCGTGCTTGAAGAATCAGATCAGAAGGAGTCCGATTACAAGGAAGCACCCGAGGATGATGAATAAGATACAGGTCTGATTAAACCATGGGGGCCCGGGCCGATGAAACCCGCGCCCCCTTTGTTTTGGAAAGTACCTAAAGTTGCCAAGTGCGAGGATTTGAATGAAAGGCGAAATAAGAAAAATCTTGAAAATATTTCCTATTGTCATAATCGCTTTGTGCTTCCCCGCGGGTGTTTTTTGCGCGCCAATTCTTTCTTCGCAGGCCGAGCTCGTGGGCGGGGGTGAAATCAAAGCCAAGATTTTGTCTGGCGCAAGGGGAATTCCCTCAACCACAATCCAAGCGCATACTTACGAGAGGAGAGTCGGCGACAAAACGGATGAAATAAAATTTTACAAGATTGAAGATGTGTGGCGTGAAAGGGCGCTCGTTGGAACTTGGAAAGATAAAAAGTCGAATAGGTTGACTATAGCGAGAGTCCTTTCTCTTATGCCGACTGGCATTGAATCTATTCCCGGCATTCCGGGCGATATTGCAGACAAAGACGAAATACTAAAGGCTCTTGATAAAGCCCAGGAAGATTTCCCTAAGGACGAAGCAAACCTAGAGCGCTGGAAGAAGGAATGGAACCCATCGGCGAAAGCGCAAGGACGCTTCGCGCTTCTCAAGAGCGGCAAGGCTTATTATGTTGAAATCGAATTTGCCGAGAAGGTAACGAAGCAAGAAGCAGAAAAACTCTTGAAGAGCGCAGTAAATTCGATATCCGAGGCGAAGAGGGGCGCCCAGCAAAACACGTCGATGAAATGGTGGGAAAGCGAGAATAAAGATTATCTCTTTATGACCAATCTCGATCGTTCCAAGGGCAAGAAGTTTATCGATGTAGCGATGACGCAAATGGAAGCGATGCGCCGGGCATACGAATCCATCGTAAAACCACAAGGCGAAATTTCAAAATGCAAGGTTCGCGTTTTCAAGTCGCTCGCGGAATATCGCGAATATAGAACATCATCGGGCGAGAACGACGAGATGAGCTGCGGTGTGTGGGATCCTTCTCGCGAAGAATTGCTCATTTGCGCAGATGATCCAAGCGCCGCCCAGCAGACGATGCGGCATGAAGCCTTTCACCAGTATTTATTCTACGCTACACGGCGCGGCGACCACGCGATGTGGTTCAACGAAGGTCATGCGTGCCTCTTCGAGAATGTAGATTTCAATAATGCGAAAAAAACAGTCAAGATCGCTCTTCGCGGCAATAGATATGAATGGGTAGCTAAAAATCCCGAGCGAGTAGCGGCAGAAATGCAGCATCTCGTATATTATACGCGCGAACAATATTATTCAGGCGATATCAATTTGCACTACATTACAGGTTGGGCTCTTTGCGCTTTTCTTCAATTCGCGCCAGACGTAAACCCTGATTTCGGGGACTACCGGAATGTCGTGCCGGTCTACTTGAAGGCAATGAGAACGGGCATGAGCGCAGATGAAGCTACAAAAAGAGCTTTCGCCACAGTTTCTTCGCGCAATTTGCAAGAAGACTTTCTTTTATTCTGGCGCAAATATAAATCTCAAATCAAATCCAAGTGGATGTAAAGAATACGAGGGGTAAAGAATATATGTTCGATAAATTAAAGCGAGTATGGAGCAATATCAAGCCGGGCCTATGCGACCTAGAGTTGCCCGTTCTCGTGTTCCCGGTATTTGTCGTTCTTATTGTGGCAATAACATTTCTTTTCCCGTCCGGACGCTGCGGCGCGTGGCAATGGTGGAGCGCCGCAGCGCTTACGCTTGCCGTCATCTTCGCCCGCAAGGATTCTTTTGCGCGCTCGATGATTTGCGCGGCGCTTCTTCTCGTTTTCTTCCTTGCCGTTTGGGTAATCACGAAAGTGACGATTACGACTGGCTGGTTCGATATTTCGCGCTACCATTTGCCGGCGATTAGAATGATGATCGAAGGTTGGAATCCTGTTTGGCAAGGGACTTTCGATGGAATCGAGCAAGCGACCGGGATGTCGCCGGACTGGATGAACCCGTATCATGTTATTTCGATGCCGAAGGGCGTTTGGTATTTCTGCGCATCGAGTTATTATTTTACCCACGCTGCTTTCAATCTAATGCAGCCGATGATGATTTTCATCTTCGTTTCGATGCTGTATTCTCTCTTTAGAGCGTTTGGAGCTCAGAATATATTCTTTAAGCTTCTCGCCACCCTTGTTGTATTTATATATATGCCGACGCACGATGATATCGTGGATGGAGTTGTAGCTTGCTCGGCGCTGGGCCTCGTCTTGGAGATGTATCGTTATTTGAAGGTTGGTAAATGGTCTGTTTTGCGTTTGATTGTTTTCACGTTTTGGATGGCCGTATCGAAACAAACTTCCATGCTTCACGCGGTGGTCTTTTGGGGTGTCTTTTTTGTTTTCAATCTCTTCAGAAAGAATTGGAAGATATGGCGTGAAATATCGGTAGTCGGAATTGCTTCTTCTATTCTTGTCCTTGCCGTTTGTGTTTCGCCGTATGTTTCATCTTATATGAATTTCGGTCATCCGCTCTACCCTAGGTTCACCGGCGACGAAGAGAAATATCCAGCCGTAAATATAACAGATGATTTTCTCGATAGGAATGAAGATGCCGCCGGCATGGGGCATATCGGCGCATGGGTAAATGGTTTCGTATCGGCCAAAGGCGCCCAAGCCTATTACAAATATAAATATTCCAAAGATGAATTTTCGCCGGAAGTCCTCGCATGGTATAATCGCGGCAAGCCCGATGGCTCGCCTACCGACAATTGGTATAGGGCCAGGTTTACCGGCGCGATTCTTGCATTGCTGATTTTGGGCGGGTTGCCAGGCGTATTTTTGGCCGTTTCGTTTATCTTGGCGACGATGGCCGCGCCTACTGAAATGCTTGGATATGTTCGCTATACCCCATGGGCCGCTTGCACAATCGCACTTGCACTTCTGGCCGCGGAAAAAATAAGATGGAAAATTCTGCAATGGATTATCTTTGCCGCATTTGCGTATTACGCCATGGATGAAGCCTGTGATACTACCTTCTTCAAAATCGCCGAGTCTATCGATAACTCGTATTCCATAAAGAAAATCCTTAAGGAAGCGCCGCCGAGAATGCTGATCGCCGATTGCACGGGCAGATACAACGAGAAGGAGGATCCGTTGGTGGCAAATCTCCTCCTTACGATAAAACAAGTTCCGGAACTAGAGCAAAGTAAAGTAGTATACAATCCCTATAATGAACTAGGCGAGAATATAAAGGAACAGGGCCATATATTTTTCTATGATGAAAATTGCAAAGTAACTCGCGATTGCGACCTCGATAAATATTCTGGTTTGCGCCGCTTCAAAAAGAGAAAAGATGAAACAAGAAAAGCAAAAGCGAAATTCATAATCAAAACATTTTCTACGACAATGCCTAAATCGCTATGGGAGACAATCCATGGAAAATAAAAATATCGCCGTTCTTCTGCCGTGCTACAACGAATCGCTTACCATTAAAAAGGTAATTGAAGATTTTAAGCGCGTTCTGCCATCTTCTAAAATCTATGTCTATGATAACAACTCTACCGATGGTTCGGGCGATATCGCCCGGGAAGCCGGTGCTCTAGTTCGCAAGATAACCCAGCAAGGCAAGGGACACGTCGTGCGGCGCATGTTCCAGGAAATCGACTCCGATATTTATGTAATGGTAGATAGCGATGATACCTACCCCGCCGAGGAAGTCGAAAAGCTAATTGCGCCGGTCGCATCAGGTGAAGCCGATATGGCGATCGGCGATAGGCTTTCTTCTACTTACATGACGGAAAACAAGCGCCCTGGCCACAACTTCGGCAATGTGCTCGTTTGCTCTCTTATCAAGCTGTTGTGGCGCTATCCGATTAGGGATGTAATGACCGGCTACAGAGTTTTCTCGCGCCGCTTCGTCAAGACTTGCCCCGTGCTTTCCAATGGATTTGAAATCGAGACGGAAATGACTCTTCATACTCTCGATAAGCGCATGAGTCTGGTTGAAATTCCCGTGCAGTATCGCGATCGCCCGAAAGGTTCGTTTTCGAAGCTCAGCACGATATCCGATGGCTTTCGCGTATTGAAGACGATATTCAATATGTTCAGATTCTATAGGCCCCTCGCCTTTTTCGGCATTATTTCTTCTCTTCTTGCCATCGCCGCTATCGTAATCGCATGGCCCGTCTTTGCCGAATATATCGATACTGGACTTGTCCCGCGCTTCCCGACATTGATATTCGCTTGCTTTTTAATGACGGGTTCCTTGATTTCGTTCGGTATAGCGCTGATACTCGACGCCGTCAAAAAGCAGTCCGACCAATCGTTCGAACTCGCCCTCGCCACTATCGCCTGACCTATCCGCGCCCGTGCGAAACCTCCGCCACTTTTCTGGCGACGCTTTCGCGGCCGCGAGAAGCATGATTTTGTTTAACGCTGAGGCGCTGAGACGCTGAGTGCGCAGAGTTTTTAGTTGGAGATTCGAGTTGGAGTTGGAGAGAGGAATTGTTAATTCTGGTTGGAGTTAGTTTAGCCGTGTAGAGGTGGAGATGTGTAGATTGTTCGGTAGGGCGTGCCGCCCCGCTCACCGCCGGGGAGGCTTGGCGCAGGGATTAATTAACCATGAAGATCATGTAGGGCATGTAGAGCGCTTCGCGCTGCTTGGGCGGCCAAAGTGTGGCCGCCTTAGTTGTAGTTTGTAGTCGTAGTTGTAGAATGGAATTGTCACCATTGTTCATCTTCACCTTAATCCTTCACCTTAATCCTTCACCTAAAACATGGAATTGGCGATTTTTTTATGATTAACCATGTAGAACATGTAGAAACAGGTAGGGCGTGCCGCCCCGCTCACCGCCGCCACGAGAATTGTTGGATATTTTTTCAAACTTTCTCGTCACCCCTCCTTGAAGCAAGGCGGGAAATATGGTAAAATACAGGAGCAATTCGGGATTACGGAGGAATCTTATGCCTGTATTGATGGAAAAGACAGATTGGTATGCAACAATGGGAGATTTGCCATGAATGAGATCGAAAAAAACTCGGAATACTTCGCTTGGATAGGTGAACTCAAGAAACGTTATCGTTCTACGCAAATCAAGGCCGCGATATCGGTAAATTCAACTCTTTTGGAATTTTACTGGAGCCTCGGCAAGGATATTTGCGAGCGGTATTCCGCAAGCAAGCTGGGCAATCAATTCTATAAAATTCTGAGCGCAGACCTGAAGAAGGATATTCCTCATGCCAGAGGCCTTTCGCCATCTAGTCTCAAATATAGCGGTTATTTCTACAAACTTTATTCGAAACTCTTGATAGGACAGCAAGTTGCTGACCAGCACCTAGAACCAAGTCAGCAGGCTGCTGACCTTGATAATCTGCCTAAATGCGTAAATCCGTCCGTCTCGATTCGTCAGACACTCGCGTTGCCAATTTCGGACTTACTTGTGCGTGTGCCTTGGGGACATCATATGCTAATCACATCGATAAGTGCGGCTGGGATGTCGCCAAGGCGCTCTTCTATGTCCGCAAGACTGTGGAAAACGGTTGGAGTCGCAATGTCTTGGCGGTGGAAATTGCAGGGGACTTGTATTCCCGGCAGGGTAAAGCAGTCACCAACTTCTCTTTGACGCTACCGGAACCGGACAGCGATCTTGCGCAACAACTGACGAAAGATCCGTATATTTTCGAAGTGCAAGGGCTCGCAGAAAAGTATCGGGAGACGGAGTTGACAGATGCGATGTGTAGTAACATCATTCGACTTCTGAATTCTATGGGCAGAGGCTTTGCGTTTGTCGGACGAGAATACGCCGTAGAGTTGGAAGGCAAGGAATATCGCATTGACCTTCTCTTTTACTGTATCCCGCTGCACAGGTATTTTGCAGTAGAAGTCAAGACTGATGAGTTCGAACCATACTATCTCGGCCAGTTGCAAGGCTATGTTGCCGCATGCGATATGGTGCTTAATACGCCGCAAGAAAATCCGGCAATTGGGCTCCTTGTGTGTCGCGGCAAGAATGCTCCGCTGGCAAAGTATCTCCTCGGCAAGATAGATATGCCAATAGGCGTGTCGGACTACGAACTTTTGCGCAAAGTGCCAGACGACTTCAAAAGTAAACTCCCGACCATCGAGGAAATCGAGGCCGAACTCGCGAATATGGAGAAGGGGGATGGGAAATGAAACATCATGTGCACAAAATACTAGTCGCGAGCACGGGTTCTTCACCAGCATGTAGATCGTGTCGCGATGGTACGGCTCATCGCCCTCAGGCTGCCAGAAAAAATTGTGGTTTCATTAGTAGTTGTTTGCACTGTCATAACCAAAATTGAATATGGCAATGCAAGCGCTTGCACGGTCAGAATCAAAACTGAGCGCGGCAAAACAAGCGCTTGCACGGTCAGAATCAAAATCGAGCGCGGCAAAACAAGCACTTGCACGGTCAGAATCAAAATCGAGCGCGGCAAAACAAGCACTTGCACGGTCAGAATCAAAATCGAGCGCGGCAAAACAAGCACTAGTTTTGCCATCTTCGAAATTGATTCTGGCAAATCAAAAGAAGTACTATGAGTCCGACCTACATAGTGCTTCGCCCTCGCCACTATCGCCTGACCTATCCGCGCCCGTGCGAAACCTCCGCCACTTTTGTGGCGGTACTTTCGCGGCCGCGAGAGGAATGATTTTGTTTAACGCAGAGCCGCTGAGGTTGTTCGGTAGGGCGTGCCGCCCCGCGGCCGCCCAAATTGAAGATTGAAAACACCATTCTACAACTACAACTACATACTACAACTAAAATCTCCAATTCCCAATTGGTTATTGGTATAGGTATTGGCAACAATCTACAACCTCCGAGCGTGGTCGAAACCACCATAAATTTTCAGATGCTACTTCCGACCAAGAAATCAAGTTTCATGGCGCTTCGCGCCGCGTTGTCTTTTGTTGTTAATGTTGTTTTTATCTTATTATTTAAACAACTAAAACAACATACAACAACATTTTATCGCCCGCGCTAACTGCGCGGGCTATTTTTCAACCGCACGGGGCTGTATTATCAAACGCGGAATGGGGAATAATCAAAGGAAGATGAGGAAAAAGGTTTTTTCGGCGGTAGAAAGAAGCCCTGCGGGGAGGAAACTCGCAGGGCTTTTGAATGGGGTTTGAATGACATTTAACTGGCGTTTCAGGATGATTGGCGGCGGGATTTAACCTCGTTCTGTAATAGCCTTTCATAATAATCGGCTACAATATCGACCTCGATTTGACTTGGCCTAGCCAAAAACTCGAACTCGTTGAACTTGAAATACACCGAGCAATCGTTGCGCTTTGCGAAAGCAAGTGCCTTGCGCGCGGCATCTTTGATGGTAGTACCGGCCGGAAATTCTGCGGTGATTATCATTTCGCCTCCTCTATTGGATAGTGTCCCCAGTTTTGCGGCGGATTTAAGGGAAAAGGCTCTGGAGAATCAAACTTCTCCGCTTTGTAAACACGCAAGGCCGTGACAAGTTTCCCCTTAGAGTAATATTGAAGTTCATAAGCCGAAATGCCAGGCAGATTCCGGGTGAAGCACTGATTCTTCAGGACAAGCTCCCAAACATCCAACCCCCAGCCAGTAATCGCCGTAGAGAAAACGATTTTCCCGGTTATTGCCGACACCGGCGCCGATTCGTAGATAAAGATTTCTTCGTAGATAGGCGGGGCCTTTTTGCGGAACTCCCAGTTCTTCTTGCCCTCATATATCTTCTTGGCATACTCGGGCTTTATAGCCAAAACTATGACTTTTCGCGCTTTCATTTGGCCTCCTTTGCCGGGACGGATTCCCAATGCGCGCCGAAGTGATATGCCAAGCGGTATTTGCCGCCGAGGCGTTTGACGAGACGGCGGCGAGCCTTATCGAGGATGCAAAAGACGATGCGCGGAGTAGCAGCCGGGAAATCCAACCACCAATGATCGCCGCAAGCAGGGGCAAAGAGGAATCCTGCTTTTTTGAGGATGCCCTGGAGGTATGCTAGTCGGTCGAGCTCAGGGCGTCCGGATAGCTCACCTAATTGGCGGGCGCAATCGTCGGCCATTGCGACCCAGCGGCGCTCTTCGCCTAGGCAAAAAGCGGCCGCGAGGTCCCAATCGCCGGCATCTGCGGCATGCCGGCGCATGATGGCTTCGAATTCGCTAGTATTATTGCAGAGCGTAGAAGATTCTTTGCCGGTTTCATCCTTAAGGACCGCCAAGCGATATTCCTCGCGTTCCTCAGAAGATAGCCCAAGCGCAAAAGCCGCACGAGCGACGAGCCGCCGATAGCATTTCATTTGGGCCGTTGTCATTATGATACCTCCTTTTCATCTTCCGGCCAGCAATCGGCGATATCGAGGCGGATTGGCTTAAATTCGTCCTCTACTCGCGCGCGTGTTGCGACATAGAGATAGCGTTTACCTTTTTGCGTAGTAAGCGCCTCGCGAAGGATTACAGCGCCCTCGTTCCACAAGGGGTCGTTGACATTTAGAGAAAGAAGTTCGCTGATTTTAGAGCGGCTTAGAAAACCCTTTCTATCGGTTTTAAATGCGGCTTCAACAAGCTTCTTAACGACGTAGGCTTTATCGCCCATTTGCCCAAGTTCTTTGGCGACATAGCCCATCATCAATTCGCGTGCCTTAATTACGCGCTCATCAAGAGTTATAGTGTAGTTTTGGCGAATGCCGGCTTCAATTAGTCCATCGAAAGAACGTGCCGAAAAGTTGCCCTTTCCCCCGAGCGACTCCTTGCAATCGGCTAGGGCGTTCAGCCGCTCGATGGAATACTTAACGAGCTTTTCGAGCGCTTCGCGAGCGTCCACGAAAACGTGGTGAACTTGGCGGATTGTTTTATCCTTCATCTTGTCGTAGGCCGAGACATAAGCTATCGGCACATCGTTCCCGCGCGCATCGCGCATCGTCTTCATTTGCTTTTTCATGGTTGGTTTTCCTTTATTTGGATTAATAATCGTTTTTGAGGCGTTCAAGCTGAGCGTAACCTGCTGCGACTGCATTAAAATCGCTCCATGCAAGTTCGCGCTTGGCGGAACTAGCTATTGCATAAGCCTTTTGCAGATACTTCACGAACACGCCAAGCCCTCGCGTCTTTAAGAGCTGTTTTATATCTGCCAGAAGCGCGCCAGAAGGAATCGGGAGCTCGAAGGACCGCGCGAAATCGTTGATATCCTTGACTTTCGGCACATCCGGCAAAACTACCTTGACAACGCCTCTCATTTGAAGTTGCTCAAAGACTTTCTGGTACTTTGAGCTTTCGAGTTTTTCCAAGCCCAACTTTGTGGAAGATAGAACGAGCCCACAGCCGGTGCGATCGTGTATGCCTCGAATAAATTCCACAAGAGATACTGCCGCTCTTTCTTCCAAGGTCAATAATGCTTCGTGAAATTCATCGACAATAAGCAGATTGTATCGGTTCAGACCGCCGAAAATTGCGTCCTCTTGTGCCCATAATTTAGTTGCCTTTACGCCATTGCCGAGCATTCTAGCGAGCTCATGGACAAACCTAGCGCGCGTCCATCCCGCCATAAGCGCGATGTATCTTGTCCGACCATGGTTGTTTCTGCGTTGGAATTCAAGAAGTGCTGTAGTCTTGCCCATTTGAGTTCTACCTTAGATGAACGCCGGCATACCGTCGTTCATCGCCGAGCGGCAAGCGTTATGGATTATTTTAGCGGTCTCGGTTTCTACGAAGCCGATAGACTTTCTCTTCGCTTCCTCTTCCTTGATTCGCTTGCACCTCGCGATCGAAGCGATTGCGCCCGACCAGTTTTCGGCCTTGTAGTTGCCGTGGAAAAGTCCGTAGACGGTCGCGGCCGACAACTCCGCGGCCTTGCCGAGCTCGTCGTAATTGAGGTGGTATTCCTGCCCAAAGGCGTAGAGCCAAAATATGGTCTCGCCTTCGTCTTCAGTTATCCGCCCGGCCGCGACGTTCGCCGCGATCACCTTGCGAACTTGATGGGCCGGCATCTGCACGCCGCGGATTACCGCGCTCGGCTTTTCCTTTTGCGGAATCTGTTCCGCCTCTATTTTCATTGTATCTTCGCTCATGTTTTTCTCCTTTCGGTTGGTCAAATTCCTTCTCGCTTCCAAGCCTCGATCCAGCGCTGGGCGGTTTCGTATTTATCGAACCCCGTCCGCCGAGCCTCCCCCCTCCGCTCCCTCCAGCGAGGAATGCGCGGACGGCAGCTGCAATATCGAATCTCCCACAGAGGCTGCAGCAGAATGAGTGAAGTCTGCGATATAGTCGCGAATGGCGGGCTCGTCATAGGAGGCGGCGCAATCGTCAAGGCCATCGACTGGCTCTGCGCTTGGTGGCGAAGCCGCCAGCCGCAGAAAATCGAGCAGCCGGTCGAAATCGAAAAGAAGCAGCGCTTCGTTACCGTGGGCGAGTTCAATAAGCATGTCGAAGATAACCAGCGCGACCACGAAAACCTATTCGCGCGCATGAACCGGAACGATATGGTCACTAGCGAAATCAACGGCAAGCTCACCGGCATTCACGACGATTTGCAACTCATCAAAGGCAAACTTTTCAAGACACGATAAGGAGGCGACGAATGGACGCGAAAGATAAATACATAATCAAGCAGGCATTGAGGCTAGTCGAAGCTTCAGGCGGCAATGGCGTCACAGAGAGACAGCTTAAAGAGCAAATCGACCTCGCCGCGGGCGAGCCGCTCGCGAGCGATAAGCTGGACGAAGCCGTCGAGATGTTAAAAGAGCGCGGCTGGATTACCTGGTATATGGAGCCCATCTGGCACGCTAAGCGCTATACTCTTACGCCGCGCGGCATGACCGCTTTGGAGGGAATGTAAGTGATCGATACAACCCCTAGAATAGACGCTTTTTACGCTTCGCTTGACGAAGACGGCCGCTGGGCTCTCTACGACAAGATGAAGAAGGCCGAATGGTTCGTCGCCGCGCAGTATTGCGAAGAGCAGCTACAGCTGCCAAAGCCCTCGAAAAACGCCTGGTACAACTTCAAAGCGAAGATGCGCGAGGCAGATAGCGAGCGGCGCATTATTCTTCTTCGCACCGCGAGAAGCGAAGCCGAGGCGATGGCCAAGCGCGCGAAGATTTCGTCGATGGATTTCGTCGAAGCCTTGAAAACGCTAGCTGTCGACAAGGCGATGGATGGCGAAGCTTCCGAGGCCGTTCGCTTCGCGCAATCGGCCGCGCAAATCTGGGACCGCGCGCAAAAGGAAAAGGAACTCGAACTCAAAGAACGCCGCCAATCTACCGCAGAGGATCAGCTGAAGCTCGCGCGGGAAAAGTTCGAGGCCGCAGAGCGCCGCTTGAACGAAGTGAAAGACGTCACGCAGTCTAGCACCCTTACCGATGAAGAGCGCGTCGCTAAAATCAAGTCCATCTTCGGCCTAAAATGAAGCTACTAGACGAAATACTCCTTCCGTACCAGAAGCGCTGGGTAGAAGATCCAAGCCGCTTCAAGATAGGGCTATGGTCCCGTCAAACCGGCAAGAGCTTCGCGACCGCGTGCGAATCGGTCGGCAGCTGCCACATTCATCCCGGCGAGCACTGGGTAGTTCTTTCGGCCGGCGAGCGCCAGGCGCTCGAATGGATGGAAAAAGCGAAGAAATGGGCCGAAGCCTACGGCGCGATAATCGATAGCTATGAAGAAATCAGAGAAACTTCCCAAACCCTTATCACCCGCAGCGAGATCAAGTTCGCGAACGGCTCGCGCATTACCGCAATCCCGGCAAACCCCGCGACGGCCCGAGGCTATTCGGCCAATCTGGTACTGGACGAATTTGCGATCCATGAAAAACCGTTCGAAATCTGGGCCGCAATCTACCCCTCGATAACAAACACGAAGACGGGCCTCAAAAAGCTTAGAATCGTCTCGACCCCCAAGGGGCGCGGCAACAAATTCGCAGACCTCTGGGAATCTAACGAAAGCTATTCCAAGCACAAAGTAACGATTTTAGACGCCGTTAAAGAGGGTTTAGCGGTCGATATAGAGGAGCTTAAACGCGGCGTCGACGACCCCGATATCTGGGCGCAGGAGTTCATGTGCGAGTTTATCGATAATACCTCGATACTCCTCCCCTACGAGATGATCGGCAAGTGCGAAACATATCAGATTCTCGACCCGGGCGATGCGCCGCTTTATATCGGCATGGATATCGGCCGCTCCAAGGACCTCTCGGCAATCGCGACTCTTGCGAAGATCGGCGATGTTCTATACCTCGTAGATTTGACGGTGCTCGAAAAGACGCCGTTCGCCGACCAGCTCGATATCCTTCTCGGCAAGGCGCGTAATCCGCTTGTCAAGAAGGTCGCAATAGATGCTACCGGCATTGGCGCAATGCTCGCTGAAGAAGCCGCGCGAAAGCTTGGCGGCAAGGTGGAAGAATTCAAATTTACTTCGCAGTCGAAGGCGGAAATCTTCCCCGGTCTCAGACGCAAGTTCGAAGACCGTCTTATTCGCATTCCCGTCCTGCGCGATTTGAGAGAAGACTTGCATGCTGTGCAAAAGACCGTATCGACCGGCGGCGCGATAAGCTACACGGCGCCTCGTTCGGCCGACGGCCACTCCGATAGAGCCTCGGCGCTCGCGCTTGCGGTGCGCGCGGCAACCACAAGAGGCGAACACGTGGCGCCCTTCTATTCGCGCCGCACCCACAACCCCGATTTTAGGAGAATCTAACAAATGGCGAAAAGAGAAAAGAAAACGGCGTCGCTCGCGTGGCTCGAGAAATACAATCCTCTCGCGGGGCTTTCCATTTCGGCTGCCAATTCCATATTCGATGCGGCTCGTGGCGGCGATACCCAGCGCCTCCACTGGATTTATCAGGAAATCGAAACGCAAAATCCGGTCCTATCGATGTGCGTATCGCGCCGCGCAGGCGCGCGCCTCGCCGCGAAGTGGCGCGTCGTAGAGCTCGATGCTTCGCGCGGCGAAGAAGCCGCCGAACAGAAGCAGGCCCTCGAAGCCTTTTTCTACGGTATCGATAACTTGAGCGAACTATTCGAGCACCTCGACCTCGCGCTATTCCGCGGCTTTGCCCACGCGCAGCCGGTTTGGCGCGACGAAAAGCACGTCGAGCATATCGAACTTCTCGACTCCTGGAAGTTCCTCAGAAAAGACGGCGAATGGTTCTACAACCCGCAATGCGACGGCTTTACCTCGAGCGCCGTTAGTTGCAAGGATGCCCGCCTCGTCTCGCTCGTGAGAAAAAGGCCCGTCGATGTCCCCGCGCTTTCGATTCATATCCGCTCAGCAGTCGGCGAGCGCGATTGGGGACGCTTCCTCGAGCGCTACGCGCTCCCGAAGCCTGCGGTAACGATGGCCGAAAACGCCTCAAACGAGGATAAGTCGAAATATACGGAATCTGCAAGCGCTCTCGAAAACGGGCAAGTCACCGTTTGGCCATACGGCACCACCCTCTGCGACTTCGCGGGCGGCTCGCGCGGCGTCGACCCATTTTCGACTTTCATCACCCATCAGGAAAAAGCGATTCTCATGCTTTCGACTGGCGGAACTCTCGGCAGCATGGCAGAAGCGGGCTCGGGAACTTTAGCAGGAAACGCACAGGCCGATGTTTGGCAGCAGATTTGCGCGATGGATGCGAATCTTATCGCAGGCGCAATCAATCGCGCTCTTACGAAGGACTTCCTCGAAGCTGCCTTCCCGGGCTCTAGGCCGCTCGTTCGCTTCGAGTTCGATTTGACCCAAAAGCCGGCCCCTAAAGAAATCTTCGAAATCGCCGCCACCGCGAAAAGCGCAGGCTACATGATCGACAAGACCGAACTCGAAGAAGCTACCGGCTTTACTCTCGAAATCGCCCCGGAATCTCCTCAAGGCTCCCCCGATTTCAACATCGAACACGCCAAGGGGTTTAATCTCAACGCCAAGGGGTTCAGAATCGCCGAGAACGCCCAAGACGGCCAAGAACCCGCCCCGGACGAAAATGCGCTAGAATCGAAAAAAATCGGGGTATCGCGTCTAGCCGATTCCATTCTCGAAATCATGGCCGAAGAAGCCGCAAAAAGTCTAGCTGGCGGCGCCGCCGAAAACAAAGCGCAAAAGTCAAGGAGGATAAAATGAAGACGATACTGAATTCGATAGAAGAACTTAATGGCGATACGCTCGCGGTGGTCGTGGCTCCGCTCGGCAAATATCCATGCTTCCTAAGAAGCGCGGATGGCAAGAAGAAGCCGATTGTGCAAACCATCGATTCCGCGGCGCTCGAGCGCGTGCTTAACGCGTGGGAATCGGGCGGCGCGAAAGAGCTTCTAGTCGATGCCGACCACGATTCGATGCATGGCGGCTCGACCCGCGCCTACGCCTGGGCGGGGAACCTTCGCCGCGCAGAAAACGGCCTCGTTTGCGATTTCAAGTTTACGCCGCTTGGGCGCGAGACCGTAACGAACCGCGAATTCCGCTTCGTCTCGCCCGTCTTCAATTGCGATAAATCGGGCAAGATTCTCTCGCTCGAGAATATCGCGCTTACGAACAGACCCAATTTACCGGTTCCCTGCCTGATCAACAGCGAGGAAGCGGCTGAAGAAATTGTTGATCAACCAAACGAGGAAAATCCGCAAATGGATAAAATCAAAGAAGCGCTAGGGCTTGGCGCCGATGCAACCGAAGAAGCGGTCGTAGAGGCGATAGCAGCTCTCCAAAAGCGCATATCGGACGCCGAAGCGGCCACAGTGAAAAACGAGGCCGAACGCTGCGCCGACGAAAACAAAGACCGCCTCGAGAATCGCGATGAGTTCATAAAGCTCTATTGCGAGAACGGCAAGGAGGTCGCAATGGCGTTTTTAAGCGCCATTAAAGCGCCAGCAAAGCCGGCCGAAAAGCCCGCCCAGGTGCTTCTCAACGCGAAGGATGGCGCAACGCCCGTTATCGAAAACGCGCGCGAACAGATGGCGACGCTCCCGCCGAGCCAAAGAGCCGCATTCTTCAAAGAACACGAAAAAGAATTCAACTAAACTTTCAACCAACAACAAGAAAGGTAAAATAAATCTATGGCACTCACATCACCTGCCTTGACTCTCTCGACCGAAACTCTATTCGGCCACATCACCCCGGCGCTCGACCTTATCGAAGCTCTCGGCCCGACGGATTTTTCCGATGAAAAGCCGAGCCTCGAAGTAAAGCCAGGCGCTACCATCAAGGTTCCGCTCTCTACGGTATCCGCCGCGAGCGCGTTCAACGCCTCTACCAACAACTACCTGACAGGCGGCAACACCGACTGGGCGTCTCTCACGGCCGCGCACTACCTGCAGGGCTTCGACGTCACCGGCGTCAATATCGACCAGGGCGTCAACGCCGCGAGGATGAAGCAGCTCTTCGCAAAGCGCGCCGGCGTCGGCATCGCCATGGCCGCCAAATCAGCTATCATCACCGCGCTCGACGGCACCACGGCCTCGACCGGCGTCAAGATCGCCGCGGTCGGTACCGTGACGCTCGCCGGTTACGACGGTCTCGCCACAGCGGCTACCTGGTTCGACCTGACCGAAGCTTGCCTCGTCGTGAACGGCACCGAGTACGCAAACATCAAGAACTTGATGCACGCCGCCCACCTCTCGGCGACACCCGAGAATATGGCTGCCGAACTCGGCTTCAAGAAGGTAATCTGCCTCGCAGGCATGACCGCCCGCGCCTGCATCGTGCCGTATTCTTCCATCGGCTTCTTGGCTCGCGTTCCCGCTATCGCCGCGAAGTACGCAGAAGCAGGTACCGAGACTGATGAGAAGAGCGGCCTTTCCGTCGGCATCGTCGTCGCTGAAGACCAGGCGACCAACAAGGTCGTCGTCAACGCCGATCTCTGGTTCGGCGTCGCTGCCGTTTCCGCCAATGCCGGCGCGACTACGCCCGGTATTATCAAGGTCGGCACCGCAAGCTAATCACTTCCACCTCCCCCGGGGGAGGTAAAAACTCCCCCGGTTTTTAAAACGAAAAAGGAGCCTCCCATGAGCTGGAGAGAAATAACGGAAAACGATTTGGCCTCGACTTTATCGCAGGGCGAGATCGAAGCCTTCAGACAAGATGGCGCGCAAGACGGCGCAGACGCCGTATCGCGAACAATTGCGCTGGCCACGGCAAAAGCGAGAATCTATATTTCGTCTAATTCCTCCATCCGCATAGGCCCGCTCGGCACCCTCCCTGAAGGCGTAATACCCGCCGTCTGCGATATCGTCGCATACCGTCTATTGCGCCGTCTGCCGGTCGCAGTCGGCGAAGATAGACGCCTCGCCGCCCAAAAAGCAGAAGAAATGCTCGAGAAAATCGCGAATGGTCTTCTTAAGGTAGAATCGGACGACGAGGAAGACGAGCTTGCCGCGCGCGTAGCGACTACTCCGGCCCACGCAGAAGCGAGGCCCGCGAGACTCTTAGATTCGATTCTAGCAGCGCTCGCGATTTTCGCTGGCGTTTTCTCGGCCCAGGCGCGCGATTTCGAAATAGATTTAGCTTCGGCGAAAAGCCCGAGCGCGGCGTTTTATCACGGCGAAACAATAGTTTTCAAACCCCTTTTAAACGGCTCTATACCCACCAATATTACCTTTTCTACGGTCTATTATCAGACGAACGGAATGAATCAAGCCTGGTGGAATACAGATGGGCTAGTCTTCCATCCGACTAACGATGTAGGCGCCGCGAGCTACCGTTTCTTCTTGAGCGGCATCGATTCCTCGGGCCGCGACTGGCGCTATAACGGGCTATTGCGCTTCATGGCTAGCCCCGGCTTTACCCCGAATACTCTCACGCCGCCAATCGAAACCCTGAATTTCGACTCGCTCGAAATCCAGAACCCGCCATGGCCCGCAGAAATCGCCGCAGCCACAAACGCGGTTCTTGAATCCGCCCGCGCCGCAGATACCAGCCTATCAAACAACCTCGCGCGCGCTATCGCCGACGCCACCCCGGCCGATTATTCAGAGGTTTCCTCCCTCGCACGAACCTCGCTGCAGGAAGAAACCGACCCGACCATTTCCGCCTGGGCCAAGGCCTCAACCAAACCAACTTATACCCTAAACGAAATCGCGCCAGATAGTGAAAACTGGCTAGGCGTTCAAGGCAATGCCGGGCGCCATATCAAGATTCTCGCAGGAACTTCAGGCGGCAATATCGTCGGCGGCTTGCGAGTTACAGCCTCTACGCAGAATGACAACAATATGACGACCTATACTTACAACGGCGTCGCTGTCAAGCGTATGGGCTCCAATACCGATTATCTTTGGGATACTAGCGCGCAAAATGGTATCGTCAGACGCTCTGAGCTCGCTTCTAAAGCCGATTCTGCAGCATTGGACACCGCAACGAACAGAATCAATGTTATTTCAACTTATCTTGAGGGCGATGACGCGAGAATTGTAATCTCCAACTTGAATTCTCAAGCCTCGCTTCCAACAGCATCGCTTGAGTATAAAACCAATGAAAATTGGGTGTCGGCTTGGAACGATCTCGACCGCCATAATTGGCTTATCAGCGATTACCTGCCGACAAATTACTACTCGAAGTCGCAAACCGATTCTCTTCTAGACGAAAAAGCCGACCGCGCCTGGGGATTCTATGATTCTCATTCAGGCCTATATGCCCCCGATAACTACACATGGATTTCTTCGGCGTCTATCGCCGTTTCGGGCGGCATGTCTTATCAGCGAACCTTGACAAGCGAAGGCGCTATTTGGGTCCTTACTTCCAGCGGTATCGTAGAGGATTTCTCCGGCACTGTATCGAACGGTTTCTTCCGCGTTTGCGATGATGCAGGCAATGTCCATTTCGAAATCGTAAAAGGCAACAAGCGCACGGTTGGCGCAAGCCCCTCGTCACTCCAAATCGTTCAAGGCTATTCGCCGACGAGGCTGCAAATCGGCTATGATGTAATTTCCCAGTCTCACCCGACCTGCTATGTTACCGCAAATCTCTCTTCACCAAACTGGAAATCGGAGGACGACGCAAACTGCATCGCGAATGTATCATGGAGCGGCTCTTCTGGCGCGTGGGTCGCAACGGTCTACGGCAAGTCGGCCCAGCCCACTATGTTTGTCAAAGCGGAATATGAGACGGGCGGCGATACTTATATCAACAATGTCGCACCTGTCGCTTTCACGAATCTCATAATCGATGGCACGAACTACGCTCTTCACGTCGAAACCGTCAACAACAAGAAATACCTTATACTTTCGGAGTAAAAAAATGAAAGCAATAATCCTTTTGTCAATCCTGGGCTTGGCAGCCATTGCGATTCTCGTCGCGGGTATCCGCATTGCCATAAAGAAACTTCCGAAAAGACCGTTCGCGCTTTTCGCAATGGCGATTTTCCTTGCAGTGGCTATTTTATTCGGCTCTACGAAACATCGCCTGATTACCTATTTGCGCACAGATCCTACACAGGCGTTTCTCTATGACAATGGCTCGTATGTCTCAAATGATGTCGTCCATATTGCATTCAACTACATGATAGCGCCCTCGACCGCCGATTTCAAGCTGTGGTATTGGCCGGATGGTTCGACAAACGAAAACGAAATGGTCCTTGCCTATACAAATACTTTGGGCGGTGTCCCTCAGCCTTACGATTTCTATTTCCAAGGCGCCATTTCGAATCGCTGGTATGCAGCCACAACATGGACGCCCGGCCCGTCGGTAAATACCAATGGCATTCTGCAGGTAAACTGGATGACGGACCGTAAGCGCCATATCGATATCGTCCCCGTCCGAACTTCAATAATCAAGGACGGCAAGCCGCTTTCCACATTAGAAAAGGAACTACAAAAATGAAAAAATTTTTGATTCTATCTCTCTTGCTGGCTAGCGTCGTTTCATTGGCCGATGATGAGAACTCGCCCATCATTGCAGAAACTCTTTCGCTTAACGGAACTACGAATACCTGGACTCAAGCCGACTTGATAGCGGCCCTCCAGCTGATGAACAGAAAGTATCATCGCGATGTGGATAATTCGCTCGCCGGCCGCCAGGCTTGGCACGGCAAGCTAATCTCGCAGGAAATCGACGAAGAAAACGAAATCAAGATTTCCACCTATGAGGATGGCACGCAATTCATCGACAAGTTTACCGCTCAATCGCCCGCGCGCGAAGTCGAGAAATCCAACTCGCAACTTCCTCGCACATTGAATACTAAAGGCATTCCGCCAGCTCTTCAAGAAGCTAGGGTTCGCCGGGAAGCCGAAAAGGTCGCTACCAATGTTGTAAACAATGTTATAATCATCAACCCCGCCAATTCCGAGGAGAAATAAAACGATGGTTCTTCGCCTAGAGATTCCGCCACAGCTGCCGGATGGCATGAGCTCGCGAGAACTCGCCCAAGCCGCGGCGCGCGGCATCTCGAACGCGCTGAAGCGCCACTTCAGGGCGAAGAACCAATCGGCCAAACATCGAAACGGCATGCCGCGCTCGAACTTCTGGTCAAAAGTAGCAGACGCTACCCAAACGACTATGGAGGGCAATACCGCAGTCGTCCTCGTGGACCATGAAGGCGTATTGCTGCATCTCGATGGCGGAACTATTTATCCAAAAGCAGGCAGGAAAGCGCTCGCGATTCCGCTAGTCGCTGCCGTTTGGGACCAGAATCCCAGAGAATACGATTCAGCGCGCGAAAAGCTTTCTCTCGTTTGGCCCAAAGGCTCGCGCGCCGGAACCTTGCGCGATAAGACAACCGGCGAGGCTTGGTATCTACTCGTAGCAAAGGCGAATATACCAAGAGACCCTGGCGTCGTCCCGGCCGATGAAGAACTTTCCCAAGCCGGCTTTGAAGCAATGGAGGCTTTATCATGACTGCTGCAGAAAAGATATTGCAAAAGGCGCTTGTCGCTTCTCACATCGATTCTTCGCAATGGAACTCTATCCAGGCGGCTCTTCGCGACCGCGCGTTCTTTTCTAGCCAAGTCGCCCAGGCGAATATCCTCCAGGGCCTTCGCAAGATGGCTGCAGACCGTGCGAGCGGCGTATCGGCCTCGGATGCGCGAGTCGCGATGCGCGAAGCCTTGAAGCGACTCGGCCACGAGACGCCGCAAGAACTTCAAGGGACAATCAAAGATTTATACTCCAAATCGCGCCTGGATGTAATCATCAAAACGAATGTTGCGCAGGCCCGCGGCTTTATCGATTGGATGGAAGCGAACTCTCCAGGCGCTTACGCTGCATTCCCGGCGCAGGAATTTTTGCGCGTGAAGGCGGTGAAAAATCCTCGCGGCGATTGGCCAAAACGCTGGCAGAAAGCAGGCGGCAAAATCTTCCCTGGCCTCAGAATGATCGCGCTAAAGGACGACCCCGTTTGGGTAAAGCTTTCGGTCTTCGACAATCCTTTCCCTCCATTCGATTGGGGTAGCGGCATGGGACTAGAAGATATCGGCCGCAAAGAGGCTGTTAAGCTAGGTTTAATCGATGATAAAGAGCTCTCTAAAAGGGTCGCAAAGAAGCGTGAAGAAAAGCCCGTTGGCTTCAACGGCAAGCTTCAGGCAGAACTGCCGATGAAAGATGATTCGCCCGAAGCCGCCAAACTCAAGGCCGTATTCGGCGATCTGGTGAGAATTGATAACGGCGTCGCAAAATGGAGGCCTGAAATTCTGAAAGAAACCGTAATGACAGGAAAGAATTTCGAAATAGATATCGGCGTTCCAGATTCAAGGCTCCTTGAAAAACTCGCCTCCCAACCATCTACGGCGGGTTTTGCCGAAGCGATAAAAGGCAAGCCGCTCACAATAGACCAAACATGGCGCGATACAAAAGCGAGCAATGGCGGCACTCACATAAAACACTTCAAGCCAAACAAAAAGCAACCATCGGATATTCCTCTCGTTGAAGAAGATTTCGAGATGGTTCCTTCGATGTGGCGAAACCCGAGCCGCGTTTTGAAACTTCGCAGCGACCTGTTTTCTTGCGAATTGGACGCGTTCGACGGCTCTACTTACGTAATGCAAATTTCGATAGCGGAGGGCTCCCCGAAATTCTGGACATTCTTTAAAACGAAAAACCCGACTTCCAAAAAAATCGCCCGCGGAAATTTATCACCGACTGACGGCGGCCCAAAGGCCGTCCGTGAGGCTTCGCATTCCCGCAGGACGGCGAATATTATAGCATAATCCATCGAAGAAAGGCAAGGGCGAAAAGATGAATCCGGTAAAAGAATTGCAATTGGAATTGAAAGAGCGAATCGGCGAAATCTTCGCTGAAGATGCCCCATACGTCAAGGCTTTCGCCGAAGATACAGCAACGGTCGTGAACGATGTGCTTCTCGCGCTGAAAGGCTCGGGCGCGATTGTCGCAGTAGTTACTACTCCTTCCTTCGAGCGCGACGGCTCGTCGGCGCGCGGGATCCCCGCGAGCGCGAGGGTCGAAATCCGCGCGAGCGAAATCCCGGAAATCAATCGCAAGCAGCCGGGCCACGACCTTACCGCGCTCGATGTCGCCCACGCTATCGCCAAAGCGCTCGATAGCGAAAACATGAACTTTATCTCGATCTCGCAATCGGCCGATGCAAGCGGCCAGCTTCTTACCGCAACGGCCACATTCCAAACTTCGATAATGCTTTAACCACCAAACAAAGAAAGGAACAAAAACATGGCAGGAGCCACAACAAACGCAGAAGGCAAGTGGGGCGTTGATGCAGTTCTAGACGGCTATACCGTCGAATCCATCAACATCACTACTACCCCTATTCGCGAGCAGGTAGCGGACCAGAAGAACATCGTCCGCAAGGAAATCCGCTACGATACGCGCCATGATCTCAGGTGCACGCTTCGCGGCACGGCCGAGCCAGCGAATACTACGCTTACGATCGATTCTAAGACCTTCCTAGTCGATTTGGTCGAAAAGGCGGGCACCTACAACGGTCTGCAGCGCTGGAATGTAACCGGCCACTGCTACGCGAACTGCACAGCGGAAACCGCTCTAAGCTAAAATGGCAAACCCGAAGAAAGCTATCGCGGCACTCTTGCCTTGCCCCATCCAAACGAGCGCCGGGCCGATTAAGCCCATGACGCTCGCGATGTGGGCGGCCTTGGAGAAAATCGGCTCGCCGCTCGTTACGAATCGCGACGCGAAGGATACTTTAGAGCTAATCCCCTCGCTGTACCTATTGGTCAATGGCGCGGAAAAGCTCTTCGAGCCGGATTTAGCCTACAAGGCGTTTATCTGGGCCGACGGCCTCGCGGTAGGGGCGCTTGAGGAAATCCTAAATGCCTGCCGCGCCCAAATCAAAACGGTTATGGACGTAATCCCGGAAGACGACGAGGGGGAAAAGCGAAAAAAACCGACGGGCCGCTCGCCTTCCTCGCGGGCTGGGCGGCCAAAAACACTTCCTTCAGCTATGAAGAAATCCTCTACAAGGTCCCCGTCTCGTTCCTCTGCCTCGTAAGACGGCAGGATTGGGGCGATAGGGTATTCCCGCTTGAGGCTATCGAGGAAATTGACAATGGCAACGAAAAAGCTCAAATACGAAGTTGACGTAGATTCCGAAAAGGCCAAGCGCAAGCTAAAGGCCGACCTCGCAAGCGTCGAGGGCGCGGGCGGCTCGGGCGCCACGCCCGGCTCGGGCTCTAGCGCCGCTGTCGCGCGCGAGGCCGAAAAGGCCGCAAGAAGCCTCGGCAATCTCGATAAGGAAGCAGGCGCCGCTTCGAGCGGCATGGGCCGCCTCATCAAGGGCTTTTCCGGCATGGCCGTCGGCCTCGCCACGAGCTACGCCGCGCGCCTTATGCCCCAGGGTCTCGCGCGCGATGCCGTAGAAATCGGCGGCTCCGTGGTTCAAGGCGGCGCGGCCGGTTTTTCGTTAGGCGGGCCTAAAGGCGCGGCAATCGGCGCCGTTGTCGGCGGCGCTAAAGGCGTTATCGACAAGGTCGGCGAAAAGGATGCCATCCAAGAAGATTTCGATCGCGCGGAACTTCGCTATAAAGCGAGCCAGAAAACACGAAAAGAGCTGATGGATTTGGCCGATATCGGCGACGACCCTACTAAAAATGAAATCGCGAAGAAGCTGGATGAGGTCCAAAAATCGCTCGAAAAATACAGCGCGGCAGAAGCCCATCTGATCGAATCGGTCAACAGGGATATCGGCGCGGGCAAATACGACGCCGCGGCATTCAATCGCGAGAGCCTTGGCGAAAACCGCTCTATGCAGCAGCAGCTCGAGGCGCTCGCCAAAACCTACGAGAAGATGCTGGCCAAGGAAGATCCGAAGAAAGGCTTCCGCGCATCGATGAGCGCTTCGGACGCTCTTTCGAGAGTAGACGGCGATTTCGCCCCGTCGGGCGGCGCGGCCGTATTCCGCGACCTTAAAGATATCAATGAAAAGCAGCTGGATGCCTTGAAGGAAATCAGCCGCAAAACAGGCAAAGGAGGCGTATTCTAATGAGCTGGGATACACTTGAAAATACCGGCATTTACAAGCAGCCGGATGATATCAACGAAGTAGATGAATCTACTTCAAAAACATTTACAATCAACTTCAAAGGACCTTACGACACCCTTGAATCGCGTTCTAAATCCCTCAAAAAAGGCGATGAAATCGAAACCGGCAAATGCGCGAATAGCTGGGTGCTGCGTCGCGTGGCGGGCGATCATGGCATTCTTAGCATTCTTTGCGCTCCGCCGGAAAACACTACGACGGTCGGCCAATCGACGGCTAGAGATACTTTCAAGGAAGTATGGTCTATCCATTCTGCACGAAACGACGTTTCGATATTCGGCTATTGCGGAGATACCAATTCTACGGCGCAAAGAGCGCCGCTGGAAGCGTGGATGAAAGAACCGGATGGCGAGGTGGCCAAGGGGTTTCAATATTACGACAGCCATGAGGCCTTGCAGTCGCTTGGCGGGGCGACATTGGAGGTCGCCAAGAAAATCGCCAAGGGTATCGATAGCGTAATCAGGTTCTACGCGGTTATAACACGAAAGCGCTTTTATCATCAACCTCCGCCGGATTGCATGGCGAATCTCGGCTTTGTAGATACTCCACCAACCCCGCCAAGCGGGCGAATCGAAGATACAGATTCCCAAACCGGTGAAGTCAAAAAGACGCGCTCGGCGCCAGGAGGCCTTTCCAGCATAATCTCAAGCTATCAGTGGCTGAAAATGCAAGATGATTGCGATGAAGATCAAAATGGCGATTGGATAAGAATGGAAAGCTGGTGGGGAATTCTCAAGACTACGAATAATCAATCGCCTTGGGACACCGATTTATACGGTCCTAACCGCTGGGATATGCCATATTCAGGCTCGGGAGGTAGTGGATCATGAATCAGCTGACGATGCCTTCCAAAAACAATCCGATTTTGCCTTGGGCTCAAGAAGCAACACGGCAAATTCGCGCTATGACGCAATCGGGGGCGGCCGGAATGCTCGTTCGCGCAGGCGTTTCCGGCTCTGGTTCAGAGCCACTCCCGGCCAATCAGAGGATTCATCGCTCCTTGTCTTGCCATCCATGGGCCGTGCGCCGTTCATGCCGCCTTGGCTTCTGCCACGCTATCCCCGCACGCACTTACATTTGGAAACGCGTGCACTTTTGACCTTCCTTGTCTAGGACCAAATGAACCATTTGCTTTTCGATAATCAAAACAAAATATGCCAAAACAAGCGCTTGTTTTGGCATATTTGAAATCCAGCGCGACGATACAAGCGCTTGCACGCTCATAATCAAAAACAATTCCGATAAAGCGAGCGCTTGCACGCTCATATTCAAAAGTGATTCTTGCAAAACAATCGCTTGCTTCGTCATATCTGAAATTGATTGTGACAATGCAAATGATATAATGTGATGCGCACATTCCGCCACTTTTGTGGCGGTGCTTGCGCAGTGGCGCGAAACCTTCGCCACTTTTGTGGCGGTGCTTGCGCAGCGGCGAGAAACCTTCGCCACTTTTGTGGCGGCGCTTGCGCAGTGGCGCGAAACCTCCGCCACTTTTGTGGCGGCGCTTGCGCAGCGGCGCGAAACCTCCGCCACTTTTGTGGCGGCGCTTGCGCAGCGGCGCGAAACCTCCGCCACTTTTGTGGCGAGACCTTTGCGGCGGTGAGCGGGGCGTGGGGAATGTTGCCAATGTGAAAATGTTGCCAATACCAATACCAATAACCAATTGGACAATGGAAATTGGAAATGGCAACAATGGCAACATTTAACAACCTCTGCGCCTCTCGGGTTAAACCAACACTATGGGTCGGACCCCATGGTACTACCCTATCGTAAAATCAACATTAACGAATTTTGCAAAATTCGTTAATATGCTATAAAGCGAGACAATGCTATTGATGATGACGGGGGACGATGGAGGCTCCTTGGGGGCTGCAATCATAGTTTTTCGATTCATTGATAAACGAAAATGCGGCCCGCTACGCGAGGCGCCGATAGGACGCAGATGCATCCGTGCAGACTTTCCACACTCGGCGC
>JAFSMR010000031.1 GCA_017447805.1 Kiritimatiellia bacterium
ACTCTTGCCTCGCCCCAATTTGGCAAAAAAGGCTTAACTTTCTTATCGCCATGCCATACATCAAAAGGATCTATACCCATCCTCAGACATTTCACTTCGTTCAGTCGCATTCCGAAATCGCACGGCGTCTGAAACCATCCCTCGCCGCTAGAATACAACCGTTTCGGAGAAGCAGTAAAAACGACGAGCAATGCCAAATACGACAGCGCAAGAAACGTTAGACCAAATGCAAACAATTTGCGCATTTTGTATTTTACAACTTGGACCGATTGACGAAATATACAGCGCCGACGACGCAAAGAAATGCCCAAAGATAATCCCAACGCCATTTCTCTCCCATGAAGATGAGAACGAATGGGACAAATACCGTGAGCGTTATAACTTCTTGCATTATCTTGAGCTGGGCTACATTTAGTCCGCTTGAAGAGCCAAGCCTATTTGCAGGAACTGCTATTGCATATTCGACAAGCGCAATAAGCCAGCTGACGATTATAATAGCGACAATCGGCCAATGCGCGGCACCGGGCTTCTGAAGCCGAAGATGCCAATACCACGCGAATGTCATGAATATATTGCTACAGATAAGCAAGCCTACTGTAGCCCAAACGCCGGAAATTTTCAATCCTTCCATAATAGCATCCCCTTATATTTTCAAAAGATAGATCTTGCCACGACTTTTTCTTTGCCGTCAATCTGCGAAACGATGCGATGAATAAATTCGCCTTTTTCGACTTCATAACTTTCACACATCAAACTTTCGCCTATTCTCGTCTCTTGCTTGAAAGCGATTTCGAATTCGCGACAATTCTCCAACTCCAGCGGCAAAGAATTGAAAATCCACTCCGAATATCTTACATTATTTACATGGGCGTTGAGGTCGATATCAGATCTTGCGGCGACAACAGGGAATTGCAGAACTTTACCGTGAATTTCCCATTTGAATTTAGAATAGGCCATATCTCCAAACACAGGAGTTCTGACATCATTGACGAGCATAAACACGGCTTCCGGAATAGCGACAACCTTTCGCGCGCCAAGATCAATAATCATCCATTCTGTTGTAGCGACACCGAGCTTTTTGCCGGAAGAAGAATATATTTCGAAATCGCGGTTTGCGATAATCTTTCTGCCGCCGCGGGGCCATGTTACAATCTTTATCTTCTCGCCCCAGCGAGGGTAGGAGGTCATATTTATCTTCAGACGCGTCAACACCCAAGAAATATTTTCGCCTAATGCTTCGAAATTCGTTTTTGAAAACCCAAGTTCTTCGGCATTTATACTTGCGGCTTCCTGCAGAAGGTTAAGGATAGCGCTAAGAGTTGCAACGCCTTTAGAATCGCATTCGCTCGACCTGATGGCCCAAGAATATTCGCCAAAGTTATCCATTAAACAAAACCTTTCTTCATTTATTTACCAAAAATGCCAATGATTGAAAATCAAGACTTCCAAGCCCAAAATGAGATTCGTGCCAATATGCGCGATTATAGCAGAAACGAGCGAAACGCGAAGAGCGATCAAGCCATATACTATACCCGCAATCGCTCCAACAAACCAGCGATTATGCTCAAGCGCGAACAAAACGACTACCAGCAAGAAGGCCTGAAGGTCGATCTTTGTTTTCGAAATGCAAGAATCTTTTGGCGATTGGCAAATCCAGCCATAAAGCCACGAGCGGAAAAACAATTCTTCTGCAACCGGAATTATGAACGCCGAGCCAAACAACCTAATTGCGAGCACCCAAGGGGAAGATTCAGCAAGGCGAGAAGAGCTCTCGTAATCTATGCGGCCCACAATAAAAAATTTGCGGTATATTTCAAAATTTTCCGGCAACACCCATATTAGCCAAACAAAAACGCCGGCGAGCAAACCCCAAAGAAGCGAGCGAGAAAAATTTTCGATCCGCGAGCGATTACCCGCAAAAAAGCAAACGGCCCCAACGGCTAAAGTCGACAAAGTTCTAACTGCATAAGCGGCGTTTGAATTCCCTAACGCCATCATAAGAATCATCCAAGTGGCATACGGGGCAACTAGGCGAAATGAAAGAGGCAGTTTCATTTAAGAAGCCTTGTCATCGCGATTTCAGGGCAAGTAAAAGGATCTGTATGCTTCGTGCAATTAATGCAACCCGTGTAAAGTTTATGCATCACATTAGTCTTGGGAATTTCGGAAAATCCCAAGGACTTGAAAAATTCCGGCGCGAAAGTAAGCGCAACGATTTCATGTGGATTGAACGGCAAAACTCTCTCGATTACCGCCTCGACAAGTGCACGACCAATGCCACGGCGGCGAAACATACTCTTAACCGCCAAAGACTGGACTTCAACTGTCGCCTCTTCCGCCTTGCCAAGCTCAGGGTGTATCTGATATGTCGCACACCCCGTCATTTCCCCCTCGGATTCAGCAATGAAAAAGCGGTCGATGTTTTCTACGATATTCCCTAGCGAGCGAGGAACAAGTTGATCGCGGTTAAGATGCACGAGCGCAAATATATGCTCGGCATCTTTCAGATTCGCACTTCTTATCGTGAATTCTTCTGCCATTCGATTATTTATTTTGAGAGGTACTTGTTTATGCCCTCTGCAGCGACTCGTCCTTCACCCATAGCGAGAATAACGGTAGCTGCCCCAAGAACGATATCGCCGCCGGCAAAGACGCCATCCATCTTCGTCATACCAGTAGCAGCATCGACCAGGACATGCCCCTTGCGATCGACCTCGATTTCAGGCGTAGTAGCAGCGATTAGGGGGTTTGCGCCAGAGCCAACCGCAACAATCACAGTATCGACAGGAAATTCGAATTCGCTGCCTGCGATTGCAACCGGGCTTCTGCGGCCGGAAGCATCTGGTTCGCCGAGTTCGTATTTTAGACATTCGATTGCGCGAACCCTGCCCTTCTCATCGCCAAGAATGCGCTTAGCGTTTTCAAGAGTATGGAAAATTACTCCTTCTTCTTTGGCGTGATGCACTTCTTCTATTCTTGCGGGCATTTCCTTTTCGCTGCGGCGATAGATAAGATGAACCTCCTTTGCACCAAGACGAAGCGCCATACGCGCAGCATCCATTGCCACATTCCCGCCGCCGAGCACGGCTACTTTCGAGCCATGCCAAAACGGCGTAGCTGCCTTATCTTCCAAATAGGCCTTCATAAGATTGGCGCGGGTTAGATATTCGTTTGCCGAAAAGACGCCTATTAGATTTTCGCCTTCGATATCCATGAATTTCGGCAATCCCGCGCCAGTGCCGACGAAAATAGCATCAAATTCTTTTTTCATGTCGGCGAGTTTGCGAGTCTTTCCGACAACGAAATCTGTAACGATTTCCACGCCCAGCGCCTTCAAGCCTTCGACTTCCTTGTCGACAATACGCTTGGGAAGACGGAATTCCGGGATTCCATAAACGAGAACGCCGCCTGGCTTATGAAACGCCTCGAACATGGTAACGGCATGCCCAGCCCTCGCGCAATCCGCCGCGCAAGTAATAGATGCGGGGCCCGAGCCGATTACGGCGACTCTCTTGCCTGTTGGCGCCGCCTTGAGCGCGGGCTCGGGCTCGACATTATCTGCACAAAACCGTTCTACTCTACCAATCGCAACTGCTTTACCGACATCCTTGAACATCTTGCCGACGGTGCAGAATTTCTGGCACTGCCTTTCTTGCGGGCAGACGCGTCCGCAGACTGCCGGAAGAAGCGAGGATTCTCTTATTATAGAAAGCGCCTTTTTAAAATCCCCTTCGGAAGCAGCCTGAAGAAAGCCTGGAATATTAATCTTTACAGGACAACCTTCCACGCAAGGTTTCGCGGGGCAATTCAAGCATCGCGAAGATTCCTTCTTCGCCATTTCGGCAGTGTAGCCGAGAGCGACTTCTTCCATATTGCGTGCTCTTGCCAAAGCATCTTGCTGTGGCATTTCCTGTGGCGGAATAGCTAAACGTTCTTTTGCTGTCATCTTCAAAATCCCCTTCTACCTAACTAACTTAGTCAAAAAGCCCAGAGCGGCATTTGTGGTCTATTTCTTCCTGCTTGAATGTGCCAAGTCTCATTATGAAATTATCGAAATCTACTTCATGTGCATCAAACTCCGGGCCATCTACACAAACGAACTTCGTTTTCCCGCCGACGGAGACCCTGCAACCGCCGCACATACCTGTTCCATCAATCATGATAGAGTTGAGAGATGCGATTGTTTTTACTCCATAAGGCTTGGTGGTAAGCGCAGCGAATTTCATCATAATCGGCGGCCCGACTATTACTACTTCATCAGGCTTTTGCGCAAGAGAGCAAAATTCTTTCAAAGGTTCGGTAACAAGTCCCTTGCGGCCATAGCTGCCGTCATCCGTAACAATAACGACCTCATCTGTTGCGCGGCGCATTTCTTCTTCCATAATCACGAGCTCCTTCGTCCTCGCGCCCATGATTGCCGTAACGCGATTGCCCGCCGCTTTGAACGCCTGTGCAATTGGATGGGCTGGAGCAACGCCGATTCCGCCACCTACTACAACAACCCAACCCTTTTTACCGCTTCCTGCATCTGAATAATTCGTGATGCGAGTCGGCTTCCCAAGCGGTCCGACAAGGTCGGCAATATGATCGCCAGCGTTCAAAAGCGAAAGCTCCTTGGTCGATACGCCGACAGTCTGGAAAATTATATCGATTGTGCCTTTTTGCGAGTCGGCATCCGCGATAGTTAGTGGAATTCTCTCGCCCCAATCGGCATTTGTGCGCAAAATTATAAACTGCCCCGCCTTGCGTTCACTGGCAATTAACGGCGCTTCAAGTTTCATTCTGAATACATTTGCGCTTAACTGGCTCTTCTCCAATATCTTTGTCATTCTACCTTCTTCCTTGCTTCGGGGGCATATTTTAGCATTTTTCTGACCGAAAATCTAGTGGAAACTAACCGACAACGAGTTCTTCTTGCGGATATCTAATATGGCGCTTTGATTCTCTTTGACCTATAATCATCACTACCGAAAGAGCGCCGAGACGACCAAAGAACATCGCGATAGATATAACGATTCGCCCGGCCGGCGAAAGAGCGCTAGTAGTATCGCCCATTGACAACCCCGTTGTAGTAACAGCGGAAACCGCTTCGAAAAACAACGCATCGGAGGAAATATTGGAATTTGACTCGGTCGCAATAAGCGCGCCCATTACCAAAACAATCATCGCAAGAAAGGCCGTCGCGATAACAATTGTTTCGCGGACGATTTCGTTCGGCACCAATCTATTATGGATGACCGTCTCGTTTTCGCCATTGCACATAGCACGAAGAGTATAGATTAGGACTGCAAGAGTAGTAACTTTCATTCCTGCCGCAGCCGACCCCGGGGCGCCGCCGATCACCATCAGCGTTTCGTATACTAGACGCGTCAACGGTTTCAGTTCTTCTGTCGGGGTTACGCAAAATCCGCACGTCCTCGGCGTTACTGCCTGATAAAACGCAACTGTTAGGCGCTTTATGCCTTGCATTCCTTCAAGAACCCCATGCCATTCAAGAACAAGGAACGAAATAAATGCAATCAACAGCAGATACGCGCTCATCCTCAGGACGACTTTAGTATGCAACGAAAGTCTGCCAACACCGCCACGTGAGCCGCGAAGGAATTTGAATGTGCAAAGATTATAGATTACGAGAAAGCCGATCCCGCCAAGAATTGTCTCTACCCCCATTACCAAAAGCACAAAAGGTTCATCTGAAAACGACGCTATTGATGCGGGCAGTATACTGAAGCCTGCGTTACAAAAACTCATTACCGAATAGAAAAGCGAATAATATACTCCATCGCCGGGGAAAAAGACCTTAAAGCGAGGATAAAGTGCAATTGCGGAAACAAGCTCGATTGTGGCCATCGACCCCACTACCCAAAATATCAAGCCCCTTAAGCCATGAATCTGGGCGACCCCATACGCATTCATAAGAGAAAATTCGCGACTTAGCGAAAGCCGCCGCCCTACAGCGATAAGAAGAAATGTTCCGCATGTCATTAACCCCAAGCACCCAATCTCAACTAAAATCAACAAGAAGCATTGTCCGGTTCGAGTATATTCCGCCGCTATATCGACAATCGATAGGCCCGTAACACAAACAGCGGAAAATGATGTAAAGAAAGCGGCAGACCAATTACCCCACTGATGAGCACATCTCGCCCAAGGAGAAGCGAGAAGAATCGCGCCTAGGACTATCAGGCCAAGAAAGCCAAACGCAAGAGAAGCCCTCGGGCGCATAATCTACGAATGTTCCTCCACGCTCTTTTCCCTAAGCCACACGGCCCAAATGGAAAGTTCGTATAATAGGCACAAAGGAACAGCCATGAATATTTGGCTCATGGGGTCTGGCGGCGTCAGAAACATCGCCAGAACAAACGAAATGACAATCGCCGCGCGCCTCTTTTCGCGAAGTCCCTTGCTCGTAACCGCGCCAAACCAGCCAAGGACGAATATCACGAGCGGAAGCTGAAATACGAGCCCGAAGGCGATAATCGTCTTCATTACAATCGCAATATAGCCCTCAATCCTTATCGCCGATGTGCCAAGCCCCATCCATTCATTCATTTCCCGGAACGCGCCGACTACAAGCGGCAAGGTTTTCGCGTAAGCTAAAGCGGAACCCACCAAAAACAGCGCCGAGCCCGTAACAAGAACAGAAAGAAGAATGAATTTTTCTTTTGCCGTAAGCGCAGGGAATATAAAGCGTAAAAGCGCAAATACTATAAACGGGAAAGCAAGCACCGACCCGCCCCAAACGGCTATGGACATCATAGTCGAAAAGCCGCTTGTCAAATCCAGCGCGCAAATGAGCATTTCCTTCGTAGTTGCGGGGTCTTTCAGCCAAGATAGAATGCGCGGCGCGAATACCATCGCGACTAGCACGCATAGAGTCCAAGATACGACTGCGAAAACAAGCGCCTTGCGAAGCTCTAATAGATGCGCCAAAATCGGCATCGGGGGGTCGATTCTTTTTTGCGGGTCTTTTATGAATCCTCTAGACATCGCCTTTTAACCCCTTCGCTTTCTACGCCTCTAGCGCAGGTTTTGCGCTCGCTTCATCGCCTTCTATTACGAATATATCCTTCGCTTCGCGCTCGGCATCGTGTTCAGCACGCTGAATTTCACTATCAAGCTCTACCAACTGGCGCTTGAATGAATCTGCAGTGCGGCGGATTCTGGAATACCACTGGCCAATTGTTCTTGCCGCAGATGGAAGTCTCTTAGGCCCTACTACTACAAGAACAACGGCGAGCAGAACTAGCCACTCGCCGAAGCCTGCGCTTTCTAGAATAAATGCTATCACTTCTGGAAGATCAGAAATTCACAACGACGATTCTGCGACCAGATTGCCTCGCCTTGACCTTCGACCGCCGGACGCTCTTCGCCGAAGCTGCGGGTCTGGATTCTATCGGGAGTAATCGAACTATCTACGAGATAGTTGCGAATAATCGTAGCGCGGCTTTCGCCGAGCGACATATTATATTCGTTGCTGCCGCGCTCATCGCAGTGACCATCAACGATTACCACGCGATTGGGATTTTCAACGAGGTGCTGCGCAACAGCATCGACTTTCGAAATTTCCGTCTCGCTTACGACCGTCGAATCGAGCCCGAAATATACGGGAGTGAAATTGACGTCGGTGCAACGAGTATAAAGCTCTTCAAAGCTTTTGCCACCCATAATATCATCGATATTGCCCTCTGTTGCATCGCTGACATCGACATTCGAGTCGACATCGCTGATGCTACCAGGTAAATCGCTACCCGGCAAAGCATCATCGCCAGCGCCGCCAGCCGCCTTATCGTAACGGCAACCTGCAATCGCAAAAGCCGCCGCACATGTGAACGCTACCATTATTGTATTGAGCTTCATTTTCTTTACTCCTTCAATCCTAATATAAGCTTTCTGTAAGCCGCTATAAATCCTTTTCTATGCCTTCGGGCGGATATATTACCGAATATTTGGCCGAAAATCAAGGGGGGTATTGAAAAAAGTTGCTCTCATCACCTCTCGATTTGCCTCTTGATTTATCCAGATTTTGAACGATTCCGCCCCTTGCGCGACCAGGAAATCTAGGCCGTCCAATGCTATCGCACCCGCAGTTTTTGCAGATTTTGCCATAGGTGGAAGCCTCTGAAGAGGAATTATATCAAGAACAAGCTGACCAGGACGAAACGCTTCTTGCGGCAATGGACTTGGGTCATCTTCTTTCAATCCTAACGGGGTAGCATTTACGACAAGGTCTGCCGCGCGCGCCGTTTCCAAGTCGCTCGCGCAAAATCTGCCTATATGGCAAGACGACGGAATTTTTGCGAGGCGCTCTAGCAACCTATCTTCGCTTTCGCGCCTTCGCGCACCGACAAGGACCTCCGCCGCGCCCGAGCGCAAAGATGCCGCCGCGAGCGCCCCTCCCGCGCCACCACAACCAAGAATCACAACTCTTTTGCCGCTTAAATCGAAGTTCTGCCGCTTTAAAACATCAAGATAGCCGGTTATATCTGTATTGAAACCGGAAATCTTGCCATCCTCTTCAAAACGAATCGTGTTGCACGAGCCATATTCTTCTACACTCTTATCTATATTGTCAAGCGCATCTATTACCGCAATTTTGTGAGGGATAGTTACATTCAGCCCTCTATACCCCTCATCACGCTTCGCTCGCACAAATGAGATCAAATCTTCAGGCAAAACATCAAACTTCTCATATTCTGCATCAATCGAAAGAGCCTTGAAATTCGCCGCATGCATCTTAGGCGAAAGCGAATGGTTTATTGGGTGACCTATAACTGCAAACTTTAGCATCTTTTGATTTTCCCGTTTCTAACAAGTGGTCGGACTGGCGGGGATCGAACCCGCGACCCCAACATTAAAAGTGTCGTGCTCTACCAACTGAGCTACAGTCCGCTTTTAGTGGGAAAGTGGCGGATATTATACCATTTTCCCTTCTCTAAGTCAATGCCCCTTCTCTTATTTTTTTGGCCGAAGCCATGGTAAATTATCTTTTACGAGAAAATCTGAAAAATATCTTTTACATTCCAGTACATTTCAGATGCTTAGGGCGGGCCGCAACAAGCGCGGCCCGCCCATGCGGTGGCTGAGGAGCATCGCCCTTGTTAGAGCACTTTCGAAAATCTATCGATTGCTTCGAGGACGTTTTCTCTTGAATTGAAAGCGGAAATTCTGATATAGCCTTCGCCTGCTCTACCAAAACCTGCGCCAGGGGTTGTTACTATGTTTGCCCCTTTCAGGAGCTTATCGAAGAATTCCCAACTATCGCCCTTCACGTTTACCCAGAGATATGGCGAGTTATCGCCGCCTGTTACGGTGTAGCCGAGATTCCTGAGCGCAGCCTTGACGAGCGATGCGTTTTCGAGATAGAAATCGATTATTGCCTTGGTCTCGGCTCTACCTTCCGGCGTGTAGATAGCTTCTGCGCCGCGCTGGGTGAGGTAGCTAGCGCCATTGAACTTTGTTGTCTGCCGACGAGTCCACATAGGGCGTAGCTCTAGTCCTTTACCATCCGTTGTATACGCGAGGAGTCCTTTTGGAACAACAGTGTAACCGCATCTTATTCCCGTAAAGCCGGCGGTCTTAGAGTAGGAGCGGAATTCAATCGCGCAGTCTCTCGCACCCTTGCACTCGTAAATCGAATGGGGAATCTTCGGATCGCGGATAAACGCTTCGTATGCCGCATCGAAAAGGATCAGTGATTTTTCTGTCTTCGCCCAATCCACCCAAGCTTGAAGCTGCTCAAGAGTTGCAACAGCCCCTGTAGGGTTATTAGGATAGCAAAGATATACGAGATCGGGCTTCTTCGCAAAATCTTTGAGCACTTCCGGCGAAGGGACAAAGCCATTTGATGCATCGCAAGTCAAATATTGAAGACCTTCATATCTGCCATCGACATTCAGACCGGTTCTGCCTGCCATAACATTCGTATCGACATATACCGGATATACGGGATCGCCAACGGCGATAGTTACATCGTCGGCAAAGAGCTCTTGAACATTGCCGCAATCGCATTTCGCACCATCCGAAATAAAGATTTCGTCGGCGGCGATATCGATTCCGCGATCTTGGAAATCGATTTGTGCAGCTTTCTCTCTCAAAAACGCATATCCTTGCTCAGGTCCATAGCCATGGAAATTTTCTCGCGTCGCTTCATCGTCGACCGCTTTGTGCAATGCCTTGATGACTGCTGGTGCGAGAGGTTCAGTCACATCGCCAATTCCGAGGCGGATGATTTTCGCATCTGGATTGGCCGCTTGATGCGCGCTTACGCGATGAGCGATTTCAGTGAATAGGTAGCTAGCCTGTATCTTTGTGTAATTTTCGTTGACATGCAGCATGGTTATATATCTTTCTATTTGGAATTTCAGTGATGATGGTGGTTGTGGTGATGATGGTGGTGATGATATTTTTCTTCAGGAACTTTTGTTTCCTTTTCGATCTTGACATCCGGCAAAAACCCTTGCAACGCCGCAAGCTCGATAAAGAATAATGAAAGCACCGCAGGGCTACGCATGGCGCAATCGCCAAATGAATGAATTAAAGTAGCCACGATGGCGCATAGTATGCAAAACGCGCTCGCCGGCAAAGCGAATATTGCAATAGGCCGCGCGACATGCTTGCTCTTGGGCGTAAAACGAATAGCATCAATTAGCGCCTTCCAAACTCTAAAGAGCGGCACAAGTAGCAATATTACGACAGCGACTAGAGTTCCAAACCCATATAATCCATGCTCGGCTAGAAATTGCAAATAATCATTGTGGACGTTCGTTCCGCCGGTAATCTGACGCTCCTTCATTTCTTCTGGCGTCATCTTGGGTATGCACATGTGCTTATAGCCCCAGCCGCCACAACCGAATAATGGCCAATCTTTCCAGATTTCGTAGGCGACGCGAGTATGGTATTGTCCCTTGCCGGTAACGCGATCTGCTACGGATGTCGCATCAAGCGTATTGACTTCGTTACGCAGAGCTTCCGGGGTAAGTATCATTGAAAAGAAAACTACAAGACCCATGCCTAGAACGCTTGCTACCCCAACCTTCAAGCGCTTTGCCTTTTTCATATCTACGGCATACGACATGAATGTATGGACAAAAAAGACTGCCGCAAGAAGAATAGAAAGGATTATCGCCGCGCGAGAAAGAGTAGTCAGCGCCGCCAAGAAAGAAACTACTGCCGGAATGAGATAATAATGCTTGCTCCAGAAAAGCTTTCTCTTGCCGCGGGTTCCATCCTTCTTGATTTTCTCGTGTTCCTCTTTGCGAATTTCATCGATCTTAAAACGCCACATACCGATCGAAAGAGCGAAAAGCGAAGTGAAATAGTCACCGCCCATATTGGGATAACCAAAGGTCGAGAAGAAATATGCGGTTCTGGAATCTTCGAAAGTCGCCCAAAGAGGGGCCGTGGCAGCTGTCGCCTGCTGGATAAAACCTATAATCGCCAAGGCGAAGCCATTCCAAACAATAAATTTAACGAGCGATCTCTGGCCGCGTTTCAACAGACAATGTTTGACTGCGAGAACTATCGTAAGAGAAGGGATAAACCACATTACAGTATTCAGATGTTGAAGTCTATCTACGCAATATGGCAAGAATCTCACCGGGATTGTAGACTTTGCTGCCTGCGATAATTCATCCATCGTATAATCGACTTGCAAATTCGCCGCAGCGGCGACTTCGTAAAAATCGCATATCGGGCAAAGTCCCTTATTGAAAAAAGGAATCTGCAACACCAATGCGAATGCAATAATTATCCATGTAAGAGGATCTCGACGCAGAGAATCCCAGACCCTTTGGCGAGCATCATAATTAGTTTCGCCTTCATGCCTTTGCGGAAAACAAAGCATAATTTCGATCAGAAGGACCCAAAGCCAAGGAATCACCGGCACAAGGGCAGCCGCGACAATTCCGCCATATAGCCAGGCATAAGTCGCCGTAAGCGCACCGACCGCCAATACAACAATGTTATCGTAGAGAATCGACATATTCCATAGCCTTTCCTACAGCATCTTTCTCGCTAGCTTTACAGGCGTATTCACCTTTTACGTAAATAATAAATTCTCCCGCTCCGCCACATAGGGCGACATCGGCACCTTTCGCCTCGCCTGGACCATTCACCGCACAACCCATTACAGCCACATGGGGGAAAGCGCCCTTCTTGCCGCTACGGAGAAATTCGGAATATCTCTTTTCAAGCTCCGACTCTACGATGCCGGCGATTTTAACGATATCTACCTTGGTCCTCCCGCATGTCGGGCAGCTAGTCACTGTTGGGCCTTGCGGCTTAAGACCGAGCGAGCGCAATATTTCGACGCCTACTCTTACTTCTTTTTCCGGCTGGTCGGTTAGCGAAACTCTAATTGTATCGCCAATTCCTTCTTCAAGCAATATTCCAAGCGCGACAGACGAACGAATCGTGCCAGGGAGAAAGGTTCCGGCCTCCGTAACGCCGACATGCAAAGGACAATCGGTTTTTTCCGCAAGCTTCCGATATGTTGCGATAGTAGATTCGACATTCGAAGCTTTCGCAGAAATAACAACATCATAAAAACGCTCATCTTCCAAAATCTTAAGGTGGCGTAAGGCAGAAGCCGTTAAAGAATCGGCGATTCGCGCTGGCGACCTTGGGCCAGAAGCGAGAATAAGAGCCAAATCTTTTTCGAGGCTCCCTAAATTCACGCCTATTCTTATCGGAACTTTCTTTTCCTTCGCTCTTCTTACGACAGCCTGAACTTTATCGCGCGAGCCGATATTGCCAGGGTTCAGCCGGAGTTTATCGACCCCCGCTTCAATGGCAGCCAAAGCCAAACGATAATCGAAGTGGATATCCGCGACGAGCGGTATGGGGCTTTGAGGACGAATATTTTTGAGAACTTGGGCGGCTTCCATATCCGGAATCGTCAGGCGGAATATATCGCACCCGACATCAGCACATCTATTGATTTGGGCGAGAAGAGCCGCGCCATCATGCGGATCGATATTGGCCATGGTCTGCACGCTTATCGGCGCGCCTCCGCCAATCGGCACTCCGCCGATTTCAAACACTCTAGTTCTCGCTGACATCTTTCGTTACCTCATCTACTGTTGGCGCATCTTCTATCGGAGATTCATTAATCGGAGTAGCTTCTATTGCGGCCTCATTGCCTGCGGCTGCTTGAGCTTCTTGCGCTTCTACTTCTTCAAGCGCCTCGCCGCCAAGCCCAAGAGCCTTTCGCCTTTCCCAAATTGCCGCGCGGGCGTCTTTGGGAGGTTCGTAAGTATGAATCCTTACAGAACGCATTACATCACGAAAAATCAAAAGCGCCATCAAACCCATTAGAAGAATCATGAAACCAGTCGAGACGATATTGACGATTTTATCCGGGACTCTCCGGCGGAATATAAGCGCAATAAGAGCAAAAAGGATAAGCCCGCCATCAAGGACCGGTATCGGCAAAAGATTAATTACCGCAAGGTTGACATTGAGAAATCTCAAAAAACCAAGCCCATCGCAAATATCATTGCGCGTAGATTTGTAAATACCTTCGGCAATCATCACTGGTCCGCCTAGCGCCTTGCCGGTCGCGGCGGCTTCTTTGGGCGAAACGAGCCCCTTTAGCACACGGAAAATCGAGCCGGCATCCCATGCGAGCTGCTTGAGAGGATTTCTGGCGGGCATCCAAAGAGTATTGGAAGAACTCTTCAAAACACCGATAAAACAGGCGCCCGTTACTTTATCGCGTCTTGGCGTAACCGTAAGCTCGACTATTTCATCGCCTCTTTCGACCTTAAACAAAGTAGGCTTTTCGTCGGCAAGCTGAATTTCGGTTTGCATATCGCTCCACGAATTCACTTTATTGCCACCGACTTCGATTATCTTATCGCCGAATTTCATTCCGGCCTTCTCGGCAGGGCATGAACCATCATCTTCAAGCGAAAGCGAAAAACCATCGACGATCGCAGGTGTTTCGCCGAATTTTGCGCTTGGCACTAGCGAGAGGATTACCGCAATAATAACGGCAAGGACGATATTCATGCCCGGACCAGCGACACTGACGAGAATTTCTTTCCAGGCAGGAATTCGTTCTTTTTTCTTCGCGCCCTCCCCTTCTATAATCTTCGCTCCTTCCGGATCGACATCAGGAATCGATACATAGCCGCCAAGAGGGATCCAGCTGATTCGATATTCCACGCCTTTATAGACTTTCTTCCAGATAGCAGGGCCAAATCCTATCGAAAAGCGCTCGACATTAAGCCCGAGTTTGAGAGCAACGATAAAATGCCCGAACTCGTGAATTGCAATAGCGATAGAAAAGAGAAGAAGGCACAGCGCGATATAACCCGCCGTAGTCAGATAATTTAGCGATAATTCCCAAATATGTTGCATTTTAATTATTCTCCAAAAAATCTATTGTCCATTTTGCCGCTGCGAAAACATCCTCGATTTTTTCGCAGGGGAAATCTGGCGCATTATCCAGTGCGCGGCGAATAGCTTCGACAATTCCAGTATATTTTATTTTACCATCCAAAAACGCCTGGACGGCCCATTCGTCGGCTGCGGCGAAAACGGCAGTCGCCCCGCCTCCGCGATTCAGCGCTGCTTTCACGATTTCCAGAGCGGGGAAGCGCTTTGTATCACAAGCTTTGAATGTAAGAGCGCCTAATTGTGCCAAATCGAGTTTTTCGCGCTCGGCTTCCAGGCGCCGCGGCGCAGAAAGCGCGTATTGTATCGCAACTCTCATATCAGGCGGTGATAACTGCGCCATCGTCGCGCCGTCTTTGTATGTTACTAGAGAATGGACGATTGATTCCGGATGAACTACTACATCGATTCTTTCGACTGGAATATCGAATAGCCATCTCGCCTCTAAAACCTCGAACGCCTTATTGACCATTGTCGAGGAATCTATAGTAACCTTTGCGCCCATCTTCCAACGGGGGTGATTCAGCGCTTCTTCCGGGGTAACCGAACTTAAATCTTCAGGACCGTTCAAGAAAGGTCCGCCAGAAGCCGTAAGGATTAAACGATCCACCTCGCTTATATCGTTACCGCTGAGAGCCTGGAATATCGCGGAGTGCTCTGAATCGACCGGCAAAAACTTAACTCCGTTTTCTCTCGCGCGGCGCGTTACTATTTCGCCTGCCATTACCATGACCTCTTTCGTGGCAAGAGCGATATCCATTTTCTTCTCAATGGCGGCTAAGGTAGGCGCAATTCCGCTAGTGCCAACTGTTGCAACGAGGCAGATATCCGCCTCGTTTTCTTCTACTGCCCTTAGCGCACCATCTTCGCCTAAATAGGCTTTTGCGCCAAATTTCGCGGCAATTTCTTCACATTTGACACGATTCCTAAGCGCACTGACCGCGACGATGCGAAATTCATCGCTGTGAGTGGCAACTACATCGACGGTGCTTTTACCTATAGAGCCTGTCGCACCAAGAAGAATTATTCGCTTTCTTATACCCATTGGGCACATATTTTACCATATTTTTGCGTTAATGCCTAGTATGGCGCTATAGAAATTTTCAATATCCACCATAGACACCTAGTGGCAAATATGATAAAATATGAGGCGTTAGAACAAAATTTAGGAGTCTATTGATGGCCAAGACGAAGCCGAAGGTATTTGTTGCAGAATTTTTCGACCGCGATTATACAGCGAAAGAAGCGTATGCGAGAGTGTGGGCATACGCCAAGCGCTACAGGTCGAGAATATTCCTCGGCGTTATCTGCGGCATGCTTACGGCTGGAACGCTTTTGCCGTTATATCAGGCAATCCAGCCGACCCTCGCAAAAGTTGAATCACGTCCTACGACCGAAGTTGTTCAAGAAAAGAAGGCTACAGAAAGCGAAGCCACCATAGTCGAGCAAAATTCGGGGCAAGGATCCATAACGGCGCAAGCGAGTTCCATCGCCGCGAAGGAAGATAAAACGGCAAAAAATCTTGAAAAGAAATATGGGAAGATCAGGAAAATCGCGAAGAAGATCGGCTTTGATCTGCAAGACGAAAACGAATCTCTCGGCGCACCGCTCCTTTTCGTAATAATCGTAGTAGTCCCTCTAATTGCTCTTGCGCGGTGTGCGCTAGTATTCTTAAATCACTATTGTCTGGCCTGGGCGGGCATGAAAACGGTTAGAGATATCAGATGCGATATTTTGAAACATGTCCAAAACCAATCTATGCAATTCCACGGCCGAATAGATGTAGGCCAGCTAATGTCGCGCTGTACAAGCGACCCCCAACAGGTTCAGATGATAATACAGAACATCTTGCAAGAACTCGCCCAAGCGCCTTTTGAAATCATCGTCTCGGTAGGATTCATAATCTACAGCGCGATAGAAAACAACATGCTGCCGACCCTCGGCATAATCTTCGTCGGTTTCCCGATGTTTATGTGCCCGGTCGTCTTTCTTTCCAAACGCATAAGGAAATGGAGTCGCCGTGCGCTTGAGCGTTTCGCCCTCGTCGGCTCGAGAATCCACGAAATCTTGACATGCGTTAAAGTCGTAAAAGCCTACGATACGGCGGAATTCGAAAATCAACGCTACCTTAAAGCGAATAACGATACATTGAAAGCTACCCTAAGAGCAATGCGCTGGGGCTTGCTCGTAGGTCCGGCAGTAGAAACGGTCGGAATATTCCTGATTTGCGCCTTTATAATTTGGTGTTTCTTCACGGGGGTAAAGCTTTCGGCGATAATTCCGATGCTCGCGCCGCTTCTCATAATCTATAAACCCCTGAAACAACTTTCGCGTCTTCAGGTGCAAATCGAGCAAGGGCGCGCGGCACTGGCGCGTATTTGGAGCGTTATGGATGTTGCTATGGAATTACAGGAAGCAACAGAACCAATCGAGAAAAATTCTTTCGAATCAAAGGTAGTATTTGACGATGTTTCTTTCAAATACGATACAGCCGATAAAGATGCAGTATCTCACGCTTCGTTCGAAATTCCTCGCGGCAAAGTAATCGCTGTCGTCGGCGGAACGGGTAGCGGCAAATCCACCCTCTCGGGACTCCTCGCGCGCTTCTACGATCCGCGCGAAGGTAAGATTACGATGGATGGCGTGAATCTAAAAGATATCAAAATCGAAAACTTGAGAAATCTAGTTGGTTCCGTCCAACAAGAGACACTGTTATTCAACGAATCGATTGAATACAATATTGCCTACGGTTCACCAAGCGCCACACATGAACAAGTAGTAGCCGCCGCAAAGATGGCGAATGCCCATGAATTCATTATCTCCCAAAAAGAAGGCTACTCGCGAATCTGCGGTGAAAAAGGCTTCGCGCTTTCCGGCGGCGAGCGTCAGAGAATCGCGATTGCGCGCGCTATTCTCAAAAATCCGCCGATTCTCATCCTAGATGAAGCAACGAGCGCGCTCGATACAGTGACCGAGCGTCTAGTTCAAGATGCGATCGATAAATTGATGAAAGACCGCACGACATTCGCGATCGCCCACCGTCTTTCCACAATTAGAAATGCCGACCTCATTCTCGTTATGCAAGATGGCGTAATAGTAGAAAGAGGAACTCATGATGAATTATATTCCGCAAATGGAGTATACCGCAAGCTCTGCGAGATGCAACATCAAAAATAGCGCCTCTTGAGTCCAAAAAGAAAATAATGACCAGTCGGGGAAAAGGAATTTTATGCATTGTTTCCAGCGCTTTTGGATTTGCGCTAATGGGCTTTTTTGTCCGACTTTGCGATGAGTGCGGCAATAGCGTATCTTGCTTCCAGAAGAGTTTCTTCAGGAATGCTATCGCTCTAATTATAGCTTTAACGCTGTTTTTGCGCGAAAGAACGAAAGTCGAAAATTTTTCGATTGGTCTAGATAAACGAACATGGCCACTCTTGATTACGCGCTGCGTACTTGGCGCACTCGGGATATTCGCGAATTTCTACGCTCTTAGCGTAATTCCGATTGGTGAAGCCATGGCTTTAAACAAAACCGCGCCATTTTTCACCGTTCTTTTTGCAGGAATTTTCCTTTCCGAAAAAATCAATCTTCGCCAAGCAGTATATCTCGCGCTAGGTTTCTTAGGGGCTGTTCTCGTAATAAAACCTGGATTCCGCGCGCTCGGAACATTTGCCGCGCTATGCGGGCTGATAGGCGGTATAGCTGCTGGTGGCGCTTATACATGCGTAAGAAAACTTGGTCGCCATAAAGTAGATGGCGCTTTTATAGTGCTTTTCTTTAGCGCTTTTTCGACTATCGCCTCGATTCCGTTTATGGCTGTTCATTTCGATAAAATGAATATGTTTCAACTTCTTGTGATGACTGGCGCCGGATGTGGCGCCGCAATCGGGCAATTCGGCGTTACGGCCGCATATCGCTATTCTTCGCCTCGCGAAGTTGCGGTATACGACTACACGAACATAGTATTCGCTTCGCTCCTGGGATTTTTCTTCTTGAACCAGCTGCCGGATGCTCTATCGTTTCTCGGGTTTGCGATAATTCTTCTTGCCGCAATCTGCTCGCGCTCAGGACATTAGTGCGCTTCCAGCCAGTTGTCGCCTACTCCTATGCCAACCTCTAGCGGAACACCAAAATCGTAGGCGTTTTCCATTTCTCTCTTTACCAGTTCGCAAAGCCGGTCTGCTTCATCGCGCGGACAATCGAAAACAAGTTCATCGTGAATTTGCAAAACCATCTTCGCTCTAAAGCCCTCTTGCTTCATGGCGCGGTCGATTTTCACCATCGCGAGCTTGATGAGGTCGGCAGCCGATCCTTGTATCGGCGTGTTTATGGCATCTCGCTCTGCGGCTTGACGTGCTGTAGCGTTTCGCGAATTTATATCGCGGATTTTGCGTCTGCGGCCCAAGACCGTCTCTGCGTAGCCCTTCTCGCGCGCCGACTCGATAGCCTTTTGCATATAAGCTTTGACTTTTGGATAGAGAGCAAAATATGTATCTATCAAAAATGCTGCTTCTTTACGTGGAATTTTGAGTCGTTCGGAAAGCCCAAATGCGGAAATCCCGTAAATTATGCCGAAATTCACCATTTTGCAACGAGAGCGCTGTTCGCTAGAAACCAAAGCCGGCATTATACCGTAAACTCTCGAGGCTGTATCGCGGTGAATATCTTCGTGATTCCGAAAAGCTTCAAGCATAGCCCCGTCTTTCGAAAATGCCGCCATCAATCTCAACTCTATTTGCGAGTAGTCGGCGGAAACTATTACGTGATTCGAATCGCGGGCAATGAATGCTTTACGTATAAATTTGCCGCGCTCTGTTCGAATGGGAATATTTTGCAGATTTGGGTCTGCCGATGATAAACGCCCCGTTTCGGTAAAGGCTTGCGAATATGTAGTATGAACCCTGCCTTCTTCATCTATCAACTGCGGCAGTTTATCGGAATAGGTCGATTTTAATTTCGATGCGGCGCGATAATCTAGAATATTTTGGATTATCGGATGCTCCCCTACCAGCTTCGAGAGAGTCTTTTCATCTGTAGAATATTGTCCTGTGTTGGTTTTTTTAACCCCGGCAGAAGAAAGTTTAAGCTGGTTGAACAGAAGCTCGGATAGTTGCTTTGGACTTTCCGGGTTAAAACCGGGATCGGCGAAAGATTTGATTTTGATCGTTAAATCCAAAAGTTCTTTATCAAGCTCTCTAGAAAATTCTTTTAGCGCCGCTACATCGATTCGCACGCCCTCTTTTTCCATTTCAATCAAGATTTTTACGAGAGGTTCTTCACTTTCTTCGAGCGCTTTTATGGAACGGGATTTTTCTGCAAGCGGTCTAAGCGTATCATCCAAACGAAGGGTTACATCAGCATCCTCAGCCGCATAATCGCATATATCTTCAGGCTTGAGAGCATCCATCGAAAGCTGCTCTTTGCCGCGTTCTTTCTTGCCGATCAATTTCGATATTGGTATAGGAGTGTATCCCAAATATTGCTGTGATAAAAAATCCATCGAATGGCGAGATGAAGAATCGAGCGTGTAATGTTCCAGCATCGTATCACGCGGCGTAGTGGAAAAGCCGATTCCATATCTCAAAAGGACAGAACGATCGAACTTGACATTGTGGCCGACCAATATCTTGTCTTCTGCAGCAAACAACGGACGGAATATATCGACTAAAGATGCGAGAATATACCACGCCTTGCCTGGTTTCGCACAAAGAGAGAAACCTACGAGCTTGCAGAAATGGGCTTCTGTAGAGCTATGCCCCAAATATGGGGCTGTTTCCGTATCGAAGGCAATACGCTTTTCTTTCATCAATTCTTCAAGTAGCGCCTTCGCCTCTTCTTCTGTTTGAATAAGTTTATATTCGTGCTTGGTCGTCTCTATTGTCGCAAAATTTTCCGTCGCAAATTCTCCGCTCGGCGTCAGGAGTTTATCTGCCGTAGCTTTGGACAATGTAAATTCACCGCCAAGATTTTTCCCGAGCTCCCTCTCCAGCCTCTTAAGTTCGAATTTCGCGCAAAGATTTGCAAACTTTACTTCATCTATGCCATTTCGTTTATAACTTTCCCAATCGGGTTCAATTGGCACATCAGTCCTGATTGTCGCAAGGAATTTCGAAATTTTCGCATCCTCTGCACCTGCCTTGATTTTCTCGGCTAGTTTGCCTTTGATTAGGGCGGTGTTTTCGAGTATTCCCTCGACTGACGAAAATTTCGATAATAGATCGATAGCTGTTTTTTCGCCGACACCCTTGATTCCCGGTATATTATCGCTTGAATCGCCTGCTAGAGCGAGATAATCGATCATCTGCGAACAATTCGAAATTCCCCAATGCTCACAGACTTTTTGTTCATCTAAAATTTCCGGCGCATCGAGCGCTTTCGCAGGACGATACAATTTAACGCCAGGTCTAACCAGCTGTGCAGCGTCCTTATCAGGGGTAGCGATATAAACATCAAAGCCAGCCTCGGCACCTTTTATGGCCAATGTCCCCATTATATCATCGGCTTCAAAACCTTCCTTGCGCAACACGGGAATTTTCAGCGCCTCGGCGAGTGCGAATGCGTAAGGAATATTCGAAGCCAAATCTTCCGGCATTTTCTGCCGTTGCGCTTTATATGGCGCATAAGCTTCGTGACGGAAAGTCGGCCCGCCGGGATCCATAGCGAGAACCAGATAATCGGGCTCTTCTCTCTTTAGTATTGAGCTAAGACCGTTCGCCAGCCCCAGCAACGCGGAAGTGTTTATCCCCGTAGATGTGATTCTAGGATTGCAAAGAAACACAAAGTAGCCCTTATAAAGAAAAGGCATCAAATCTACAATAAATAGTTTTTTCTTCACGTCTTGACTCCGATGAAAATCGCTTTATCTACGCCAAGTGGTTTTAAAGTTGCCATAGCCTTTGTTATAGCTGCTATTATTATATCCACCATGGCTCGAACGCGAGAAGCCAGAATTTGGGTAGAATGAACGGGAACTTGCGATCTGGAAAATATTAACAAGATTCTTTGGCATTTCCTTGAGGAATTTCGAAGCTTCTACGGGAAATTCCCCGCCCTCTGGCATTCTACGCATGCGCGCCGAGAGCATAGACAATCTTTCCTTTGCTCTCGTCACGGCGACATAGAATAGCCTCCGCTCTTCATCAAGCCGTCCTTCATCTTCTGCTTTTGCACTCGGGAACATCCCTTCAGATAGCCACGGAATAATAACGCATGGCCATTCCATACCCTTTGCCTGATGAATGGTAGAAAGAGTAATGCGATCTAGAGAAGGATCGTTCTTCCTGATATCAAGATTCGTCATCAGCGCGGCATTTTCGAGATAATCATCGAGGCTCATCGTTTCATCTGAAATATCTGAAGCGAGTTCCTTAATATCGGCGAGTCTATCTTGCGCTTCCTCGCTTTCCCATTCCAGATGAAGATATTGCTCATAGAAGGCGTCGAGGAAATCAAGGATGATTTGCCCGGCGGGGTCATCTTCTTCGATATGCTTAAGCCCACGACTAAACGCTTCGGCGATATTTTTCCACGCCGGGCGAGCCTTGGCATTAAGAAAATCGCCAACCTCAAGAAGAGAAGATTGGGAATTTAATTCAAGGCGCCTACCGATCTTCGCCCACGCCTTTTTCGCACCTGCTTCGCCAACACCGTTCAAAAGCTGCACGAGACGCAAAAACGATAGTTCATCGTCAGGATGAATGATTAGACGCATGAAAGCAAGCACATCTTTTACATGCTGCTTTTCGAAAAAGCCTATTCCGCTAGTTAGTCTATAGGGAATTTTTGCCGTACTAACTGCTTTTTCTACATCTATCGACTGGAAATGGCTGCGGTAAAGAATAGCGATATCGCGATTGGCGTATCCGCAGGCGCGCGCTTCATTTATTAGCTTCAAGACTTGCTGAGCCTGATCTTTCCCGTCTTGAACACGATAAATTCTCGGCTTGTCGCCTGCGCTCAACATTGCTTTGAGGTGCTTTTCGAATCTCACCGGCGCATCCCGCATAACGCTATTTGCGACATCGAGAATTCCTGCTCTGCTTCTATAATTTCGCTCGAGTTTTATTATTGCGCATTTTTCCCATCTATCCGGGAAATCGAGGATGTTTTCTATTCTTGCGCCACGCCAAGTGTAGATGCATTGAAAATCGTCGCCGACTGCCATTATATTTCTGTGACCTGCGGCAATAATATCGGTGATTTCAGCCTGAAGAGCATTGGTATCTTGATATTCGTCAACCAGTACATATAGAAAATTATCGGCGATTATTTTTCGTATATGTTCTTTTTCTTTAAGCAGTTTATGGCATGCGACGAGCAAATCATCGAAATCGAGAACTCCGAGCTCGGATTTTCTGACCGAATATGCATTAGCGACTTTAACAAATTCATCATGGTCGATGCCGGCGGTTTTCGTCATCCATCTATCTGCGACTCGTCCGACATCAAGCATATCATTCGCGGCTTCACTTATGATCTTAAGGGCAATTTCTTTTTTCACGAAATCGCCGGGTTTTGCGACATTGCTCTTTATCACTTCAGCAATCAGCTTCTTCTGGTCGTCTTCATCGATAATCTTAAAGCTTGGCTTTATTCCGATTGCAGAGCCCCATTTTCTCAAAAATCTCGCGCAAATGGAATGGAAAGTGCCGCTCCAGGCGAGGTTCGCGACTTCGCCTACTACCTTCCTAGCGCGATCGAGCATTTCTTGCGCAGCTCTATTCGTAAAAGTCAAAAGAATTATGCGAGAAGGGTCTACGCCCTTCTCGATAAGATAGCTCAGGCGATATACGAGAGTACGCGTCTTACCTGTGCCGGCAGCGGCAAGCACCAGCAAAGGGCCATCCCCCGCCGTTGCTGCCGCGCACTGTTCTGGATTTAGAAGTTTCGAATAATCTGTCATTCTGCCCCGAGGCAAATTCCGTTCTTTAGAATATCTGAAGCATCTACCGCGTAGGCTGGATCGATTTCGACAGGAAGTTTGGCATCGACCTTCACGCCGGCTTCTTCAAGCCAGCGGCGCCACTTCGCTTGCATATCTGCTTTGCAAGTAGCTGGCGAATCGTTGCCCTCAGCATTCTTGACCGGCGAAAATTCTTCCTTCTGTTCAAAGGCGAGGAACGCAGCTTTCTTCGCGTTCGGCAGAATATCGAAAATGAACTTTTCGAATTTGTATCCGTTTGGTTCGCTGGGCTTGACGAGCTTGCCTTTTTCATCCAGAGAAGGAATCTTCTTGAACGCGAGGTGAAGAGGCATGGCCTTCGCCGCTTCACGTTCGAGAAACGCGCGATCGAATACATGGATTGCCGGCGAGCCATAGAGGAAGTAAAGCTTACCGCTCTTATCCTTTCTCTCGCACTGTTCCTTCGACATTTCGGAATATTCAACCATCCTATACTGCTCGCCGAATTTCATCGGGACTCCAACCTTTTCGTATGGATCGCGCTTCGCGCAGAGTTTAAGGGAATATTCGCTCTTCTCGTTCACATGATAGCCGATAAACGCGGGATCGGCAATTTCGACGAGAGGATTATCTACCTGGAAGAAGAATACGCTTTTAATACCGCGCTTCTTCATATCTGCGAGTGCACCGGAACGCTTTAGCGCCGCGAGGAGTCCGCCATGTCCATCCGGGCTCATGAAGATATGACCAGGCGCATCGAGAAGAATCTTGCCATCTTTTGACATACCTGGCCACATGCCCTGCGTGAAGAAAAACACATCTTCTTTCGGAAGACCGAAATAATTGAAATCTTCGAAGCATTTTTTCGTGGCCGCATCGTTCATTTCGCTCGTCATGATATAGAAAGGGATGGACTTTCCATAACGAAGCGAGCGCGCGAGAATTTTGCGTGCGTGGAAATAAAAGAGCGGCGCATTTGTAATCGGGCCAATCTCGTAGCATCCCTTCGGACCATCATATCCAAGACGAGAACCTTGGCCGCCGGCGACGAGCAACGCCGCTACCTTGCCTTGGCGCAACTCCTTCTCGCCAACCGCGACAGCTTCCTGCAGCGCCTTGCCCTTGAGAAGCGCTACTTTCGGCGCCTTGCCCTTCGAACTATCGGGCGTCTCCGAGCCATTCTGGAGAGTTTGTGCGCAACGCTTCACGCTTTTGGGGTCGATTGTTTCGATTTGCGAAAGAAGTGCGGCTTTTTCATCTTTAGAAAGCTTGCTCCAAAATGCAAGCACGTGATCTTGAGCGCATTTCTTCAACATCGTTTCTGCTTCTTCGTATTTCATTGTTTTCTCCTTATTTAGTTTAGTCGATTGAAATTTTATTGTTACTCTTGGCGCGAAAATATTCAATGGTTTTATCAAGCCCTTCATCGAGTGTGATTTTTGGCTCCCAGCCTAGAAGAGCTTTGGCTAGTGTTATATCCGGCCGGCGCTTCTTGGGGTCATCTCCGGGCAGTGACTCGAAGACTAGGCGCGAAGGCGATTCGGGAAGCTTTTCGAGGGTCTTTGCGGCTAATTCCTTTACAGTGTATTCACTGGGATTGCCGATATTGAGTACGGGCGCAGGCAAATTGTTCTTGCAGAAAAATTCTTTCACCTTCGCCCTATCTAGCCTCATATATTTTCTGATCGCTTCTACTAAATCGCTCACGAATTGGAATGAGCGCGTCTGCGAGCCGTCGCCGTAAATCGTAATATCGCGCCCTTCCAACGCCTCGACGATGAAATTCGAAACGACCCGGCCATCTTGTGGATGCATTTTCGGTCCGTAAGTATTAAAAATACGAATCATTCTTGCATCGATATCGTAAACTCTAATATAATCGCTGACCAAAGTTTCGGCAAAGCGCTTGCCCTCATCGTAGCAGCTGCGGATTCCTATAGTATTTACATTTCCCCACTGGTGTTCTTCTTGCGGATGCAAAAGAGGATCTCCATAAATTTCGCTCGTCGAAGCATGCATTAGTTTCGCGCCTGTAAGCCGCGCGAGCTCGAGCGAAAATAGAACACCATAAAATGACGTAAGCGCCGTCTTAAGGGGAGTCGCTTGATAATGCACAGGTGAAGCGGGACATGCGAGATTATATATTTCGTCAAAATTTTCTTTTGCGAATTCTTCCGCCTTAGCCTCGCTTACATCTAGCTTTATGAATTTTACATCGCCCTTTTCTTCCAATTCGGCGATATTACGCCTGGAGCCGGTATACAAATTATCGATTATGGTAACCTTGAAACCATCGTCCACTAGACGCTTGGATAAATGCGAGCCGATAAAACCTGCGCCACCTGTGACTAGAGCTTTGCGCATCATTTTTCGTTAATCTTCGAATTTGCCGCCGCAACCTTCGCTTTCAACTCTTCTTTATGAGCGTGGAACTTTTCTCTCAGCGCTTCATCGGCCGTCCCGAGAATCTGCACCGCAAGAAGAGCGGCATTGACTGGGCCCGCGCTACCGAGCGCGACAGTCGCAACCGGAACTCCGCTAGGCATTTGAACAGTCGCGTACAGTGCATCAAGCCCGTTCAGCGCGCCGCCAACTACAGGAATACCGATGACCGGCAATACAGTGCCAGCCGCAAGAACACCCGCCAAATGCGCCGCACCTCCAGCCGCCGCGATTATGACTTTTAGCGAGCGACCTTCCGCGCTTCGCGAATATTCAATTGCCTCCTCGGGCGTGCGATGCGCCGATATTACTCGCGTCTCGTAACCAACGCCAAATTTTTCAAGCGTCTTGCACGCTTTTTCTACTAGCGGCCAGTCGGAGTCGCTACCCATTACAATGCCAACTTTAATATCGCTCATTCTTATTACTTTCTTTGCATTATTGGTTGTATTATAGCATATTTTCCCATTTAGGTCTACCCCCACGACCGTTTTTCTCGCGTTCACCCCACAACCAGAACATCTGAACCGCACGTAGCGCGACCGCGCCGCAAGCGCTTTTATTTGAATTTCCGGTCGTAGAGGAGCGCGCCGTTCAGGACGACGAGAACAGAACCGAGATTGTGGACGAGAGCGCCGCTGACGGGTCCAAGAAGCCCCAAGACGGAGCATGTGATCGCACAGGCGTTGATTGTCATCGAGATTGCGATGTTCGTCTTGATGAGCCGGACGCACGCGACGGAAAGCCGCTTCAAGTAGCCGATTTTCGAGAGGTCATCGCCGACAAGCGCAATGTCCGCAGCCTCTACCGCGATGTCGCTGCCAGCGCCGCCCATCGCGATGCCGACGTAGGCGGTCTTCAGTGCGACCGCGTCGTTCACTCCGTCGCCGACCATGCAGCAGCGTCGCCCGCCCTGTTCGATTTCCTCGATGGTCTTCGCCTTGTCTGCCGGAAGAAGCTCAGCTTTGACCTCGGCTATGCCGAGCGCGTTCGCAACAGACCGCGCCGTTGCCGCATGGTCGCCCGTAAGGAGACAGGCGCCAACTCCGCTTGATGCGAGGTCGGCTATAGCCGCCTTGCCGCCGTCGCGTAACATGTCGGCAAGCGCGACGATCCCACGAACTGCGTCGTTCGCGGCCACAAACACGACGGCTTTTCCTTCTGCGCGGAGGCGGCTGGTGGTTTCTGCGACCGTCTCCGGGGGTACGGCCACGCCACATTCGCTGAGCCATTGCTCCGTGCCGCAGACGACGGACATTCCATCGACCGTGCCTTTCACTCCGCGTCCAGGCGACATCTCGAAACCCTCACATGGTCTTGCCGCTGGCGCGGCGGCGCAGATCGCCTTGGCGAGAGGATGTTCGCTCATGGCCTCCACGCTTGCCGCGAGCGCAAGCGTCTCGTCGTCCGTCGAATGTGCAACGCCGAGCCTACCGATCGTGAGGGTCCCCGTCTTGTCGAAACAGGCAACGGACACCGTGCCCATCCGTTCCAGCGCCTCGCCCGACTTGACGATCACGCCGTATTTCGCGGCCTGCCCAATCGCCGCCATGACGGACGTGGGCGTTGCGAGCGCGAGGGCGCACGGGCAGAACACGACCATGACCGTTACGCCGCGAAGAAGTGCGGTGTGCAGATTGCCGTAGAACGCCCAGACGCCCGCGAACGTCAGGAGTGCGATTGTCATCGAGGCGGGCACAAGTATCGCGGCCCACTTGTCGGCGATGCGCTGCATGGGCGCTTTCCTGCCCTCGGCCTCCCTGACGAGGCGTATCATCTTCTGGAGCGAACCGTCTGCGCCAGCTTTCGTGGCCTTGACCGTAATCG
>JAFSMR010000032.1 GCA_017447805.1 Kiritimatiellia bacterium
CACCATTTCCGGCGTCGTCGTCACGAACGGCAGCACCAAGTCGACCTTCGCGCTCTTCTCCTCGGCGTCGTCCGGCGCGGAGATTCGCGACCTCACGGTCGAGTCGTCGACCGTGACGAACCGCAACAACGCGATCTACATCGCGGGTCTCGTGAACGAGGTCGGGAGCGGCGTGCTGATCTCCAACTGCCACGCGCGGGCGGACTGGCACGGCTGCTACACCGATTGGCTCTTCAGCGGCGCGTATCCGGCCTGCCAGTTCTACGGCCTCGCCGCCAGCGTGAGCGGCTCTGGGATCCGCATCGTGGACTGCTCGGTCGAGGGCACGCTCGCGGGGATGACCGAGGCGTGCGGGTTCGTCGGCAGCGCGGAGATGAACGGCGGCGAGATCGCGCGCTGCGCGGTCTACGCGAACGTCTCCGCGTCCACGAACCGCACGAACGGCGCGGCCTCCGGCTTCGCGGGCTCCCTCACGCTCGAGGGCGGCGCGACTATCGCTGAGTGCTTCGCGGCGGGCTCGGTGCGCGCCTCCTCCACCGGCTCCGGCTTCGCGAACACGATCACGTTCCGCGATTCGGCCTCCTCGATCCGCGACTGCTACTCGGGCGTCGAGGTCTCGACCATCGGCAACCGCTACAGCGGCGGCTACAACGTGAGCGGCTTCGCCAACACCATTAGCGGCGCCTACGACGACGCCGGCGCGCTCGTCACGAACTGCTGGTTTGGCGGTTCGTTGCGCGGCGGCTACCTGCAAAGCGCCTTCGCGCGCGAAGTAAACTATGCCACGCTTGCGAACTGCCGCGCGGTGGGAGGGTCGCAGTCCTCTGCGACCGCCGGCGTCACGGCGCTCGATTCCGCCGCGGCGCGCGCCGCCGCCTCGTGGACAGGCTTCGACTTCGCGGACACCTGGTCGCTGACCGAGGGCTCCACCACGCCCTACTTCGCGTGGTCGCTCACGACGAACGGCTGCTTCCGCGTCCTCGCGGAGGAGGACGAGGGCACGGCCATCGCGCACCCCTACGACGCCGCCCCCGGCTCCAACGCCGCCATCTCCGCCGCCGCGGACGACGCCGACCTCTTCTTCTGCCAGTGGGTGGGCGGCGCGACCTACACCAACGCCGCCGTGAACCCGTCGGCGGTCCTCGCGGACAACCACCGCGCCGTGCGCGCCGTCTGGGGCAAGGCGATCTCCACGCCCGAGCAGCTCGCCGCCATCGCGGACGACCCCGCCGGCGTCTATGCGCTCGCGGCAGACATCGACCTTGCGGGCCTAGACTGGACGCCCATCTGCCAGGACGAATACACGCCGTTCACCGGCACGCTCTACGGCAACGGCCACACGATCTCGAACCTCACGGTGAACACGGAGACCGCCCGCGCCGGTCTCTTCGGAGGACTTGGCACGGGCGCGGCGATCACCGACCTCGCGCTCGCGGACCCCGTCGTCCGGGGCGCGAACTGCGTCGGCACGCTCGCGGGATACGTAAGCGGCGCGACCATCGCCGGCTGCGCCGTCGCGGGTGCGGACGTCGCGGCGACGTCCGAGCGGGCGGGTTGCTTCATCGGGCAGATCGAGGGCGAAACCTCGGTCTCGCGCTGCTCCGCCGCGGGCGACATCGAGGGCGCTGGCCGCTACGTCGGCGGGTTCGTCGGTTCCGCGGAGGGCTCCGCCGCGATCGAGAAGTGCTACGCGCTCGGCTCCGTGACGGGGACGGGCGGCGAGTGCTTCGGCGGGTTCGTCGGCTACGCCTACGGTGATTCGGTCTCGTTCTCCGAGTGCTTCGCGTGCGGCGCCGTCGCGGCGTCCGGACGCAGCAGCGTCGGCGGCTTCGCCGGCTACATCGGCTCCAGCCCCGCGATCTCCGACTGCTACGCGCTCGCGGACGCCCGAGGCTCCAGCTACGTCGGCGGCTTCGCCGGGCAGATCTACTACAGCGACACGACGTTCGCGCGCTGCTACGCCGCCGGCGCGTCGGTCGGCTCGTCCGACGTCGGCGGCTTCGCCGGGCGCCAATACCGCGGCTCGCCGTCCTTCACGGACTGCTTCCGCCCGGCGAACGCCCCCGGCGACGTCGGCTCGGCCGACCTCGTCGGCATCGCCGCGCTCGACGCGGCAGGCTTCCTCGACGCGGACAACTTTGCGGCCTACCACGTTCTGCGTGACGCCGGAAACGGCGTCGTCTGGTCGCAGATCGACGGCCGGACGCAGCCCTACTTCGCGTGGGGGCTCGTGGACGGCAAGATGATGCTCTCCGGCGCCATCTCGGGCACCGGCGGCGGCGCGATCACGGGACTCGGCGCCTACGCGCCCGGCACGGACGTCGCGATCGCCGCCGTCCCGGACGGCTCCGTGTTCCTCGGCTGGCTCGGCAACGCGCCCTACGCGGACGCCTCCGAAGAGGCGACCACGGTGAGGCTCGACAACTTCCGCATCGTGACCGCCGAGTTCGGCGCGCTCATCATGAACGTCGACCAGCTCGCCAATGTAACGAACGCGCTCTCCGGCTCCTACGCGCTCGGCGCGAACATCGACCTCGCCAACCAGACCTGGACGGCCATCGGCAACAACTCGACGCCGTTCAAGGGTTCGCTCTACGGACGCGGCTACAAGATCTCGGGACTCAATCTCACCTCGTCGAGCGACTACGCAGGACTCTTCGGCGTCGTGCAGGACGCGACGCTTGACGGCATCGTAATCGAGGACGCGGATGTGGGCGGCTACCGCTATACCGGCGCGCTCGCGGGCGATGTGCGCGGCACGACGGCCATCCGCAACTGCTCCGCCTCCGGCATCGTCACGAACTCCAACGCCTACGCCGGGCTTCTCGTCGGGCGCGTGTACGGCCAGGGCGGCACGACATTCGAGAACTGCGCCGCCACCGGAACGGTCGTTTCCGCCGGAGAGAACACGGGCGGCCTCGTCGGCGGCATCTACCACTACAGCGCCACGTTCACGGACTGCTCCGCAGATGTCGCCGTCTCCGGCACGGGCGGCGGCAGCAAGGGCGGCTTCATCGGCGCCGTCCGCGATGGCTCGGCGACGGCTTCGTTCACGTGCTGCATCGCCGAAGGGGATGTGACGGCCACGAACGACTCCTCCAATGTCGGAGGCTTCATTGGCTATTCGAACAAGTCCTTGTCCTTCACCGACTGCGCCGCAACGGGCGACGTTGGCGGGAAGGGCGCGACGGGCGGCTTCATAGGCAAAACGGAAAGCCAACCCTCCACCTTCGTACGCTCAACTGCATCGGGCGACGTGACGAATGTCTCGTCCTCGCAGTCGGGCGGATTCGTGGGGGCTTCAAGCTGCGCGGGGACGGTGTTCATTGACTGCGAGGCGGCGGGCGATGTGCGTTCCACCTCGTCCGAGACGGGCGGCTTCATCGGCTACACCTCCGCATCCAACGAGTTTACGCGGTGCGTCGCGCAGGGCGCGGCGAGCGGCACCGGCAATGGCGGCGGGTTCGTCGGCAGCACGACGGGCGGCAATACGCAATACATCTCCTGTGAGGCGCGCGGCTCCGTCAAGGCGACGGGAACGAATGCGGGTGGCTTCGCGGGCCAGACGACCGGTGGCGGCACGCGCTACGCCGAATGCCGCGCGCTCGGCAGCGCCGCCACGACGTCCAACCGCGCGGGCGGCTTCGCGGGCTATGTCTCGAACGCCAACGCCTTCTGGCGCTGCTTCTCCGCCGGCTCCGCCACCGCGAGCTACGAGGTCGGCGGCTTCCTCGGCTACAACAACGGCAGCGGCACGAGCGCGACCGAGTGCTTCGCGCTCGGCGACGCCACCGCAACGCGCACCGGCAACGATGCGATCGCCGGCGGCTTCCTCGGCTACGGCTACTACGGCATGGCGTGCACGGACTGCTACTGCCTCGGCACCGTCAAGGGCGAGCGGGCCGTCGGCGGCTTTGCGGGCCGCGTCTACGACTCCGGCAACACGTTCACGCGCTGCTACTCGGCGGGCGCGCTCGAGTGTTCCAGCACCTGGGCCGGCGCCTTTATTGGCTACCCGAGTCAATACGGCGACATCGCCGACTGCTTCGCCCTCTGCTCCGGCGACCTGCACGCCTTCGGCACCTCCACCGCCGGAACCTCGGAAGCGAAGGACGGCATCGCCGAGCTCGACGAGGCGGGCTTCAAGGATGCGGGCAACTTCGACGCCTTCCTCCTGACCGAATCCACGCCCTGGACGCAGGCCGACGGCCTCTCGCAGCCCTTCCTCGCGTGGAGCGCGCCGGACGGGCTCCTCGTCTACGCCTCCGTCGGCGGCAGCGCCCCGGGCACCGTGACCGGCGCGGGCGTCGCCTACGACCCCGGCGACGTGGCGACCGTGACCGCCTCGTCCGACATCGGCTTCTTCCTGCGCTGGACCGGCTCTACGCCCTACGCGAGCCGCACGAGCCCGACGACCACGATCAAGATGGACAACCACCGCGTCGCGGCCGTCGTCTTCGGCAAGCTCGTCACGACGCCCCAGGAGCTGGACGATGTCCGCAACGACCTCGCGGGCATCTACGGACTAAAGCGCGACATCGACCTCGCGGGCCGCGAGTGGACGCCACTCGGCTTCAACGGCGCCAAGTTCACGGGCGAATTCTACGGGCGCGGCTACGCCATCGAGAACATGGTCTGCACAAACAGCCCCGGAACCCAACGCCACGGCCTTTTCGGCTTGACTGAGGGCGCGACGCTCGACGGCATCGCCGTCTCCGGTATCGTGAAGGCCACCTCCTACTACACTGGCGGACTCGTCGGCTGCGCGAACGCGACGACCATAACCAACTGCAGCGCGGACGTGACGGTCACCTCCACCTCGCAATATGTGGGCGGCCTCGTCGGCGCGATAGGGGAAGGCTCTACCATTGCCGGATGCCGCTCAGACGGCTTTGTCTCCGGCGCGGGCAATGTCGGCGGGTTCGTGGGCTACGTCAACAGCGCGAGCGTGACGGTATCCGATTGCGCGGCGCGCGGCGACGTGCGCTCCACTGGCAGCTACTACGGTGGCTTCATCGGGCAGCTCTGCAACTCGAGCGCCACGTTGGACGGGTGCTGGAGCTCCGGCGCCGTCTGGGGCACGGGAGGAACCATTGGCTCGTTCATCGGCTACTACCGCAGCGGCGCCGTCCAGGATTGCGCTGTTTCGGCGGACGCGAACGGTCTGCGCCCTTTCTGCGGCAGCGGCTCGGCAACGGGCGAGACGCTTACGGCTGCGCAGGTGCAGGAACTTTCCGCTCTTTGGCCGTCCGTGAAAGACCGCGCCAGCGACGCAAAGCCGATTACGACCGCCGAGGAGCTTTTCGACGTCACGAATCACCTCGACGGCGTCTATGCGCTTGCGGCGGACATCGATCTCGACGGCGCGGCGTGGACGCCCATCGGCAACTCCTCCACCGGCTTCACCGGCGAGTTCTACGGGCAGAACCACAAGGTCACGGGCTTTGCTGTGAACCATGCGGCCTACGACGCCGGTTTCTTCGGCCGGATCGCCGGCGGGCGCGTGAGCGGCCTTTCGGTCTCCGGATCCGTCGAGAACACGAGCCGCTACACCGGCGGCTTCGCGGGCGAGATCGGCTCGTATTCGCTGGTGGACGGCTGCTCATTCACGGGGACTGTGACTGGCGCACAGCAGGATGTCGGCGGCTTCGTCGGCTACCTCCATGATAATCCCGTCGTCACGCGCTGCTGCGCTACGGACGCGACGGTGACGCAGACTGGAAGCTCCGCCTCCTACACGGGCGGCTTCGCGGGCGAATGCTCGGGCTACGTCTCGGACTGCTACGCCATCGCGAGCGTGACTTCGCCATACCGCTACGTCGGCGGCTTCGCGGGGTCTGCGGGCAACACAATCGCCATGTGCTATTGCTCTGCAACCATTGATGCCTCGAACTCGTATCGCGGCGCGTTCGCGGGGAACGGCGGCACGATGACCGGTTGCTACTACGACTCCGGCAAGACGGAACTCCTCGCCGTGAACAACGCCGCAAAGGACGGTGTCACGGCGGTCTCTTCCGATGCGATGAAGAACGCGACCTCCTTCCCGGCCTTTGACTTCGACAAGACATGGCGAATCGACGAAGGGGAGACAATGCCGTATCTGCGGACATTCCTTGTGCAGCTCACGGGCTTCCAGTCCTTCCTTGAGGAATATGGGCTTGATGCGAATACCGACCCGCTGACCGTTACGAATGGCATCCCGCTCATTGCGCGCTATGTTTACGGCATCGTGCCGATGACCGCGACGACGGATGTCAACGGGCGGCCGCTTGTGGATTTCACCGTGAGCGATGGAGTGCCGACATTCACCCTTGCCCCGCAGAAGAACGCCGACGAATACGGTCTCGTATTCTCGGTCAAATGGTCGCGGACTCTCTCGCCATGGCAGACCATCGACGAAATTCGCTTCGATGCAGATAACGACGGCGACGACAGTGCCTGCCATCCACTAGTCAACACCGCCGACGACCCGCACATGTTCTTCAAGTACCGTCTTGCCATCAAAAACGAATAGTCGAGTCTTGCATCCACACGGTTTGGCAAGTGCAGAACCCGCTTGGGTCGTCCTGTAGGCTTGCCGACAACAACGAGTGTCTTCAAGAGAGAATTAGCTGCGAACAGGAATGTTTTGCTGTTCGTTTGCGCAAAGACGCTCTTTACGAGCGATTTGCATGTGCGATCCACAACGGGATTTTGTATTAATATGCTCCATGGCGCAACCTTTTCTTGGTTTCCAACTGCATATTAAAGCAGATTTGGGAAAGTCTCGCCACCCTAGTTCTCGGAAGAAATTACTTTTGGCTTTTAGCAAGAATGGGATGCATCGGCAACTCAAGAACAATGCGAATCACACATTGAAAACCTTAAAAAAGCACATCAATAAGTTGCACTTGGTCGCAATGTGTTGATTTCCGGTATTTTGTTTTGATTATTGGAAATCAACAGGTTGTTTTTCGTCGTTGGGTTTTCATTATCGAAAAATTACCGGTTGATTTCCGTCGTTGAGTTTTGAATATCGGAAAACAACTGGTCGTTTTCCTTCGACTGATTTCAAATGATGTAAAACAACCAGTTGTTTTGGGTTGTTTAGTTTTCATTATCGAAAAGCAAATGGTTGCAAATAGGGCATTGCAAACCAGAGATAGTATTGTTATACGGGGAAAAGTTGGTGCAGTGGGCGCCGCGCGGTTTTTTACCTGGACCCCCTAGACTATACTGGGGAAATATGGTAAAATATGCGGCCCATGGACAAATTTCAGATAGCGGTGGCAAAAGCGGCGGTTTTAACCGAGGCTCTGCCTTATATTATCGATTTTAGAGGGTCGGTCGTTCTCGTCAAGATTGGCGGAAGCGTAATGGAGGTAGAAGAAAATCTCGACTCCATAATCGCCGATATAACATTCATGAATTCAGTCGGCATGAAGGTTGTAATTGTTCATGGCGGCGGCAAGGCAATTTCTAAAGCGATAAAAGAATCTGGCCACGAGGTGAAGTTCGTCGGCGGGCTTAGGGTAACCGATGAAAACACAATCGAGACAGTCCGAAAGACGCTCAATAATGTAGTGAATCCCGATTTGGTGAGGCGTCTTTTGGCGCGCGGGATAAATGCGCGGCCGATTCATGGCAATTGGATATTCGGTGCAGTCAAGATAACCGAGCCCGATCGAGGGTATGTAGGGCGAATCGTAAGCGTGGATGCGCGGCCGGTGCAGCAGATGCTCGATGCGGGAATCATACCTGTAGTAACTCCGCTTGGCACAGGCGTAGAAGACCAGCATCTCTACAACATAAACGCCGATGTCGCGGCGGCCGCGCTTGCCAAAGAGCTCAAGGTGAGGAAGTTCGCGCTCGTGAGCGATATGCCGGGGCTCTTGAGAGACCCGAGCGACGAGACGACGCTGCTTTCTACGCTGCATATTTCTTCAGTCGCTCGTCTCAAGTCGGATGGGGTGATTTCCGGCGGGATGCTCCCGAAAATCGATAGCTGCGTAGAAGCGATTGAAAACGGCGTAAGAAAAGTCCATCTTGTCGACGGCAGGATGGCGCATTCACTTTTATTGGAAATATTCACGCACGATGGCGTGGGAACGGAGATAATAGAATGAGCAACAATTCACAGGAAATACTCGAGACATACCGCAAGTCGATTATGCCTACATACGCGCCCTCGATTGCGTTGTCGAGCGGCAGGGGCGTAACGGTTCGCGATGTAGACGGGCTTATTCTCTATGATTTCACGAGCGGAATCGGTATTCACAATGTCGGCCATTCCAATCCGAAGGTAGTAAAGGCTGTTCAAGATCAGGCGGCGCAATTGATGCATTCTTCGAATCTTTTCGTGAACGAACCTTCCACGAGACTCGCGGCGAAGCTCGTTCAGCTATCCGGTCTTGGCGGCAAGGTGTTTTTCTGCAATTCCGGCGCGGAAGCGAATGAAGCGGCGATCAAGCTCGCGCGCAAGTGGGGCAATGCGAATGGCGGGAGATACGAAATCGTCACGATGCGCCAGGGCTTCCACGGCAGGACGCTCGCGACTGTTACAGCTACAGGGCAGGGATGGTGCCAAGATGGCTACGACCCTCTTCCGGTCGGTTTTGTCTATGCCGATTTCAACGATATCGAATCGGTAAAGGCGGCGGTTAACGAAAAGACTGTCGCGATTATGCTAGAAGCCGTTCAGGGCGAAGGCGGCGTGATGCCGGCGAGCGAAGAATTCATGCGTGGCGTGAGAGCGCTTTGCGATGAAAAGAATCTTTTGATGATTTGCGATGAAGTGCAGTCTGGCATGGGCCGCACGGGAACATGGTTTGCTTGGCAGGGTTATGACATAAAGCCAGATCTTTTTACTCTAGCGAAATCTCTCGCTGGCGGAATTCCGATGGGTGCGCTTGTTTCCAACGAGCGCTTCGCGGATGTCTTTACGCCTTCGAGCCACGCATCTACTTTCGGCGGCAATCCAGTTGCAGCTGCGGCGGCGCTCGCGGTAATCGACATAATCGAATCTGATGGGCTTTTAGCGAAGGCGACCGAACTCGGCACGCTTCTCATGGAAGCGCTCAAGGCGGAAGTCGACAAATACGACAAGCTCCTCGAAGTTCGCGGAAAAGGCTTGATGATCGGCCTCGTCGTAGATGGCGAGGCAAAGCCTATCGTGCAGGCGTTGCAAGATCAAGGCTTGCTCGCGCTTACGGCAGGGCCGAACGTCGTCAGATTCTTGCCGCCGCTCGTTTTGAAGCAGGAAGATCTCGAAGAAGCGGTCGATATGATTTCCGATGCGCTGGATTGCGTTTATGGCGACGAGGAAGGAAGTGAGGACTGATTAGCGATGGCCGAGACGAACGAATATCGCGAGCAGCGCCTGCAGAATATGGCGGCGTTGAAAGATTTGGGCTTCGAGCCTTTCGGCATGAAGTTCGATCATGCTGATATTGCTACAGCGCGTGAAAATTTCGCCGATGAAGCCGATTCTACTCTCGCCGGGCGGTTGATGACAATTCGCCGCATGGGCAAGATGAATTTCGCCACGATTAACGATGGCACCGGCAAATTTCAGCTGATTTTCAAGAGAGATGAACTTACCGAAACGCTGTTTGCCGGATTCAAACTTCTGAATCTCGGCGATATAATCGGCGCTAAAGGCAAATTCTTCACGACCCAGAAGGGCGAGAAATCGCTAATCGTAAAAGAATGGGTGCTTTTGGCCAAAGCCCTCGAGCAGCCGCCGGAAAAATTCCACGGCCTCGCCGATCAGGAAGAGCGCTATCGCCGCAGATACGTGGATTTGATGACGAATGATGAATCGCGCGAGCGTTTCTTCACGCGCTCACGCCTCATCATGGAGGCGCGCAAATATCTATGGTCTAAAGGGTTCGTGGAGGTAGAAACGCCGATTTTGCAATCTCAAGCAGGGGGTGCGGCCGCAAAACCTTTCGAGACGCGCTTTAACGCGCTCGATCAGAAAATGGTGCTTCGCATTGCGCCAGAACTCTATCTCAAGCGCCTTCTCGTCGGCGGAATGAACAAAGTTTTCGAACTCGGCAAAGATTTTCGCAATGAAGGTATAGATCGCAGCCACAACCCTGAATTTACAGTGCTCGAAGTTTATGAAGCATATGGCGATAGAACTTCGATGGAAGCGATTATCGAAGGGCTCATTCCCCATCTTTGCGATACTGTAATAGGCAAGCGCGTAATAGAATACGGTGAAGCAAAGGAGCGTATCGATTTCACGCCGCCTTACAGGAGAGTAGCCTATAACGACCTCGTCAAGGAGACCCTTGGCGACGATTGGTATAGCCTGTCTTTCGCCGAACAACTCGAAAGGGCTAAAGCGAAGGGCGCCGAAACTTCCACAAACCTCGAACTCGATGGAATCGAAGATCCCCTGATGCTCACGCACGAGGTATACGACAAGCTAATCGAAAAGAATTTGCGCCAGCCGACTTTCGTAACACGCCTGCCGCATGAATTCGTGCCGCTCGCCAAGGCCTGCAAGGACGACCCTGCGCTTGTCGACGTATTCGAATTCGTAGTCGGCGGCAGAGAGCTTTGCCCTGGCTACACAGAGCAGAACGACCCGATCGAGCAACGCAAGGCGCTCGAGCATCAGGCTGGCGAAGATACAGAGAAGGTAGATGAAGATTTTATTTCGGCTCTAGAATGCGGCATGCCGCCGACTGGCGGACTTGGCATTGGCGTAGATAGGCTTGTAATGCTGCTTACAGGGGTAGATGGAATACGCGATGTAGTCCTCTTCCCGCAAATGAAAAAATCGTAATTGGTGTTTTGATAGGGATGTCAGAAAAAGTGGTATATTTAGATAACAACGCAACTTCTCAGGTTGCCCCCGAGGTCGTTGAAGCGATGATGCCATTCTTCGGACCTCTTTACGGCAACCCTAGCTCGATGCATGCTTTCGGCGGGAATGTCGCGAAATTCCTGCAAAAGGCGCGCGAGGATGTTGCGGCGTTTCTCAATGCTTCGCCGGAAGAAATAATTTTCACCGGCTGTGCAACCGAGAGCGACAATGCCGCGATTCGCGGCAGTGCCGAATTCTTTGGCCGCGAGATGAAAATAATCACGACTAAAGTGGAGCATCCGGCCGTATTGCAACCTTGCCGAAGACTCAAGCGCGAGGGGTTTGATGTAGTCGAGCTAGGCGTAAACGGCGTCGGCCAGATTGATCTAGAAGAACTTCGCAAAGAGCTTTCGCAGAATAAAAAAGCGCTCGTTTCGGCAATGTGGGCAAACAATGAAACCGGCACAGTTTTCCCTATTGCGCAAATCGCCGAAATCTGCCGCGAATTCGGGGCGGTGTTTCACACCGATGCCGTGCAGGCAGCCGGCAAAATCGCGATTGACGTAAAGAAGATTCCGCTCGATATGCTATCGATTTCAGGGCATAAATTCCATGCTCCCAAAGGAATCGGAATTCTTTATGTTAGAAGAGGCACTCGCCTCAAGCCCTTCATGCTCGGCGGGCATCAAGAATCGGGCCGCCGCGCCGGCACGGAAAACGTTCCTTATATCGTCGGCTTTGCAAAAGCTTGCGAGCTGGCATCGGAATCACTCGCGCAAGGAGAAGCGCCTCGCCTCGCGGCGATGCGCGATAGGCTTCAAGCAGGGCTCTTGGCCAAATGCCCCGATGCAATTGTCAACGGCGATATCGAAAATCGTCTTTCGAATACCCTCAACATAAGCTTCAAATATATCGAAGGTGAAGCGATAGCGTATCATCTTTCGGATCTAGGGATTTGCGTCTCGACCGGCTCTGCTTGCGCTTCTGGTTCGCTCGAGCCCAGCCATGTCATAAGAGCGATGGGCGTTCCCTTTACGGCAGTCCACGGTTCGGTGCGTTTTTCGCTTTCGCGCTACAATACAGATGAAGATATCGATATCGCGCTGGAAAAAATTCCGCCGGTAATCAAGCGCTTGAGAGATTTGTCGCCGTTTGGCCCAGATTCCGACCCGACTACATTTTCGTAATAAATGCCGATGACGAGAGAAAATTACATAAAAGCCAGCGAGCTGATCAAGAGCGCCAAGAGAATATTGATTTCTGGTCACTTGAGCCCTGACGGCGATTCTCTCGGGTCGATGATCGCCATGTCGAGAATGCTTACGAAAATCGGCAAGGAAGCTTATGCCTCGGCAGATATCAACGCGTTCGGCAAACTTTCGTTTCTCAAAGGCACAGGCGATATAATTCCCGTAAGGAAGCTGAAGAAAGAAAAGAAATTCGATCTGTTCATCGCCGTAGATTGTTCGAGCTTCGAAAGAATGCCGCCGGAAATCAAGCCTGCGGCGGCGAATTTGCCGAAGATTTGCATCGATCACCATGTAACGAACGATGGCACTTTCGGGGATGTGCAGATTGTCGATTCTCAAGCGTCCAGCGCCGCGGAAATTTGCTGGAGCTTCGCGAAATGGATGGAGTTGCCGATAGACGAGGTATCGGCTGAAGCTCTGTGGGTTGGCCTAATTACAGATACTGGACGCTTCGCGTATGATTCTGTTCGCCCGGAAACATTCCATGCCGCCGCGGACCTCGTGAAAAAAAGCGTCCGCACGGCCCTGATCAACGATATCATCTACAATACCTTCCCGCGCAAATCGATGGAGCTAAAGAGACTCGCGTGGCGAACATTGCATATTTGGAAAAATCGCCGTGTCGCCGAGGTTACTCTCGCTAGAGACGATTTCCGTCGCGTGCGCGGCACAAAGGCAGATGCCGAAGACATAATCGAAATTCCTCGCTCGGTCGCGCACAATGAAATCGCGTTGTTTTTCTATCAGATTCCCGATAGGACGAAAGAAACGCGCTGCTCGATACGTACTCGCGGGGACTGGGATGCGACAGTTTTAGCGGCTAAATTCGGCGGCGGCGGCCATCGCAAAGCCGCTGGTTGCACAATCAAAGCGCCGCTCGGCATAGCCAAGCGCCAAATGCGCAAAGCAGTCAAGGATATGCTTTATCCACCAAAATCCTCTAATTAGTATTGCTATGACCAAAGCTATAATTCTAACAGATGGCAAGGCTGGTCACGAAAATCAATCTAAGGCTTTCGCCCGTTCCATAGGTTGCGATTATACAATCGTGCCAATCGAATTCAAATCGAAATTCCACAAATCGCTTTCGTATCTTTTCGATAAGATTGGCATACGCAGCTTGAAGCTATTCAAGCCGATTCTAAATTGCCCCGCGACCAGCGATATCAAGGTCGTAATCGGGACTGGCTCAGGCACATTTTACGGCGCGAAAGCGCTGGCGAAAAAGCTAGGCGCGAAAGATGCCGTCATACTTTTCCCGCGCGGCTATAATCTAGCTTCGTTCGACTGCATCCTCGCCCCATCATTCGATAATCCGCCGGAAAAAGAAAACATTATCGCTATTCCCGTCAATCTCGTCGCGAGCTATGAATCTTTCTATGCTGCGGGCGTTGAGGCATTTAAATCGAGATATACGCCCAGCGCGAAAGATGCCGTTGCGGTAATTATCGGCGGACCGAACAAATGCTCTACAATGAGCGCCGATTGGATGGCGAAAGAATTGAATGAAATCTTCGATTCCACGAGCGAATGCGAGCACTGGGTAACGACTAGCCGCCGGACGCCGAAAGATGTCGAAGAGGTAGTGGATTCTTTTCCTTTCGATTTCAAGCTCATTTATTCGCGCGATAAATTCAACCCGATTCCTGCCTTCGTGAAGATGGCGAAAAAGCTGTATGTAACGGCGGAATCTACAGGCATGCTTTCGGAAGCTTGCTCTTTTGGTGCGTCGCAAGTATACGCACTCGATAATCTCAACAAGGGCAACCACAAATTCCGCCGTTTTGTTCAGAATTTGAAAGAAGCCGGTTTCCTCGGCGATAGCGGGAGAAAGGCAGATCTTTCACCTATGTTCAAACGAGCGCTTGCGCTTCTCGGTTTGGAATGAGGGAGACTCGAAAATATCTGCTGAATGCCGCGGCGCTAGTATTGCCTTCGCTTGCTTTTTCGGCGCTCGTGGTTTTTATTTTGCACGCGGCAATACCTAGATTCAAAGAATACGAATCGAAAAGAATCGAGAGCCTTTCGAAAGAAACGAGCGATTCCTTGAAGAAAGGGGGAATCGAAAGCGATTTCGTCTGGGAATATGGCAAGGGTGTAATCGAGGGGGATGAAAAATTTGCCGCTCTCTTTCCCAAGAGCATGATGTGGAAGCAGTGGCAGCCGCGCGAAGGCACAAAGAGAGCCGAGAAAATGTGGGGATATTTAGAGCTTGAAGGTACGAAGAATATCCTCGGCGGCGGTCAAAGGATTATTTGGGCGCGCGATAAAAAACTAGTCCGCGGCAAAATCTGCGAAATAGGCGAATTGAATTATGCGCTTCTCTTCTGGCTTGCGGGTGGAGGTGCGATTTTTATCGTTGTAGGGCTATCGCTTTTCGCCGCGCTGAAACTCGTAATCTACTCGAAATCTCGCGATGAATTCATGATGGCAACAGCTCACGATTTGAATATGCCGTTGATGGGGCTTCGTTTTACGATCGGCAAGAACGATGACGAGGCGAAAAACCTTTGCGAGCGAATCTTCAGGCTCGCCGAAAATATTCGCGAGTTTATGCACATGGGCGGCAGGAAAATCTTTAAGCTTGCCGAAGTAGATCTTTTCAAAGCCTATCTTGAAGCATACAAAATATTCGAGCTTGATTTCCAAGATGTCTATGACGGCAAAGACGTCGAGGTATCAGGCGATAAAGAGCTCGTCGTCAAAGCGGATGAAACGGCGCTAGTCCAGATTTTCTGGAATATTTTGGCAAATGAGCTAAAGTATGCCTCGCAATATGGCAAGGTCAAAGTCGAAATCAAAAAGTACGAAAAATTAGCGCATATTGCGATTTCGGATGAAGGACCTGGAATGACGAAACACGAGATGCGCCTGGCGTTTCGCCGTTATTGGCGTGGCGCCAAGGGGTTTTCGAAAGGCGGATTCGGTATTGGCCTATGTGTAGCGCGCCAATTCGCAGTCGGTATGGGCGGAGGACTTTGCGCAAAGCCTTCCAAAGAAGGCGGCACGACATTTTGTTTGACTTTGCCGCTAGCAAATGCGGCCAAAATATGATACAATATCTCTGAACAATGTTTGGAGGTTTATTTCGATGTTTGTAGATTCTAGGTTACGGAAATTCGTCCTTTCAGGGGTTATTGCCGCTTCAGGCGCGCTTTGGGGTAATGGGGAAAAAGTTTTGCCGCCGATGATGGGCTGGGCGAGCTGGAATACCTACAGAGTAAATATTTCGGAAGATTTAATCAAGCATCAAGCCGATTTGATGAAAGAGCTTAAGCTCGATGAATACGGGTATAACTATATCAACATCGATGATGGGTGGTTTGGCGGACGCGATGAAAACGGTAAGTTGATTGTCCACCCTGCAAGATTCCCCAATGGCCTAAAGTGCGTTGCAGATTACATTCATTCGCTCGGTCTGAAGGCGGGAATATATTCTGATGCCGGCGCAAATACCTGCGGCAGTTTCTATGATAAGGACGAATCTGGTATTGGAGTAGGCCTACTCGGGCATGAAGATGAAGATTGCAGATTCCTCTTCGGCACGAATTCTTCCCAGGAGTGCGGATTTGATTTTATCAAAGTCGATTTTTGCGGCGGTGTAGCGCGAAGCAATTTCGACAAAGTGAATCTCGACGAAAAATCGCGCTATACGGAAATTCGTTTGGCAATGGATAAGGTTCGCCAAGGGCTCGGCCTCAATATCTGCCGATGGGATTTCCCCGGCACTTGGGCTGATGCTATCGCAAATAGCGCCAGAATGAGTCATGATATTTCAGCGAGGTGGTCGAGCGTATCAGATATAATCGCGCAAGACATGTATCTCGGCGCGTATGCGAAACCTGGCTTTTACAATGATATGGATATGCTCGAAATAGGTCGCGGCTTAAGCGAAGAAGAAGACCATACTCAATTTGCGGTATGGTGCTTTCAATCTTCGCCGCTGATGATTGGTTGCGATTTGGAGAGACTGAAGAAGAAGCCGAAAGTGTTCGAACTTTTGACAAAACGCGATTACATTAAGCTTAATCAAGATATTGCTTCGCCTCAAGGCTGTGTCGTAAATCGTCAAGGTGCGAGATACATTCTTCTAAGAGATATCGAAACGCCATTCGGGCTTAAAAAAGCCGTCCTTTTCGTGAATCTCGAGGATGAAGATGCCGAAATGCGCCTTGATGAGCGCGACATAGGGCTAGAAAACGTCGAAGATTGCCAAGCCTTCATCCCCGCGCATGGCGCAAGAATATTTTTCCGCGAAGGCACGCGCAGACTCGAACAAAAACGCTATGAAGCCGAAAACGCATTTATTCCAGACTATCAGGAAATCAGCGATCCTGAAAGAGCTTCAACGGGATATCATAAAAAAGTAGATTCCGCATCTTGCGCAATGGTCGCCGCGAATTGCAGAGAAATAGATTTCGAGCGTGTATGGAGTGAAGAAGGCGGTTGGTATAAATTATCTCTTGCAACGATTGATGAATCGCGGGATAATGACGCTAGCGAGATAGAGCTGCAGGTCAACTGCGAGATTGCCAATCTCGATTCGCCGATTTATCTTGTAAAAGGCGTAAACAAAATTCGCATATATGTTCGCGACGGCAAATTGCCGTTTGTGGATTATATGGAGCTTGAGAAAATCGATACAATGCAAGAAATCGAAACGATGCCCGCCGCGGCTAGGCGCGGCCTTAGGACATTTACGGATACTGTTAAGCTGGATGTCGGCAATTATGATGTAAAATTGAAATTCGGTAGTGTAGATAAAGCGACCGAATCTTGGGTGAAATTCGAAGGCCGCAGGGTTGCGCTCGAAAAAATAACAACCGCGCCCGGCGAGATGAAAGAAGTCGTTTTCACTGCGCGCGTGAAAGGCCCGATAGCGAAAAAAGACGAGCCAACCGGCGAGGCGCCGTTCCCATATTCGCTTAACCTTACGGTGCTGACTACGCAGGAATTTTTCCCTAAGCCGCAAATTACGCCAAATCCCGATTCGCGCACTATCTACCTCTGCGGCGATTCTACAGTAACAGATCAGCAAGGCGAGCCATGGGGTAGCTGGGGCCAGACTTTGCCGCTCTTTTTCCGCGAAGGGACGGCAGTTTCGAATTTCGCGAGGAGCGGACTAAATACGCAATCTTTCCTTCAGCAAGGTAGACTGGATAGAATTCTCGCCAATCTCAAGGCTAATGATATCGTCCTTATCCAGTTCGGGCATAACGACCAGAAGAATGATCGTCTTGCGCCTAATACAGGCTATAAAGAGAATATTCGTTACTATATCGATAAAATTCGCGAGAAGGGCGCTTTTCCCGTAGTTATATCCCCGATGGAGCGTCTAAGATTCGACTCTAAGACTCATGCTCAGCAACCAAAAACTCTCGCGAATTATGCCGCTGCAGCAAAGGAAGTAGCTAATGAGAAGGGCGTGGCATTTATCGATTTGAATGAGGCGAGCTACAATATTTATGGCGTAATGGGCTATAAAGATTCGCCAAAACTCTTCTGCACATATTCTATCGAAGACCAAATACGCGATTTTCACGGTAAAACACCAAATCCCGGCGATGGCAAAGGATTGCGTGAGCTTAAAGATAAAACCCATCATTCGATTTTCGGGGCATATATCTTATCGCGATATATCGCCGATGAGCTAGAGAAAATCTTCCCTGAGCTGAAAGATGCCCGGCGTGAAGGATATGAAAAACTCGATATTTCGCTTTCTCCACAAGACCCGGAAATTCCGCCATCGGGATTCGTCGATACGACAAGACCTGAAGGGGATGTCGGCAATAAAGAGTAAACGGCGAAAATCATCAAAATTTTTGAACCTTTCTTTTGTCTGTGGCGTTAACATATTTAGAAAGGCAATATTCGATATATGAAAAGCGCTGTTAAAAATGGTTTTACTCTAATCGAGCTTATACTCGTAGTTGCGATTATCGCGATAATTTCTGTAATAGCAGTCGGTAAATTCATGGATATTCGCAAAGAATCGGCGAGAAAAGTAAATGTAGCGAACATCAAGAGTATTACGCATACGATCAATGCCGCAATTGTCGCAAAAGATGGCGCCTCGCTTAGAGGAATGTTCGACTATGCCGAATCTCTCATCGATTGCGCCGAGGGCGGCGGCGATGTAATCGGCGCGGAGGGGACATATCTTTGCCAGGATTCGTGGTATGATGGCAATGGCGGCGTAGTGCCGGGTATTTATTGTGGCATTAAGAGAACGGGCCTAGTAACGAATGCCGCCGGGGTTGGCACAAGCGATATCGCAACGATTGCCGATGCTCACGAAAATAATGTAGGCCTGGAAGCGCTCGCAAAAGCTACTACATCCAGAGGCGCGACTACCCCGGCGAAGCTTTGCATGTATTACCTGACCGCCAAGGATGTAGAAGCGCTGAAAGATGCTGGCGTAAGTATCGTATCTCGTCACAATTATTCTAATCAACAATCTTCTACCCTTGGCTGGAATTCCAGTAAATATTACACTGAAATGGGGCTCCACGCTGTTGGGGGCGGACCTGGCCAGCGGCCTGATTTGAGCGCTTGCTATCCGGTTGTTCTAACCAATGGCTCCGCAGTTGCTATACTCAACCCCAAGAGCTGCGAGACGATTTATCGCGACCTCGGAATCGATTATGCTTCAACTTACGGCAAGTCGGGCCTTGATGGCAACAGCCCGGATACATATTTTAACAATAATATCTGCCCGCGCATTTATGCTTTTGGCCTCGGACGAGAAACAGTAACATCACAGAAACTCTTCGAAAATGCGCCGCGTTGTCCAACGCTAGATGAAAAGCATTATCGTAACTATATATTGCTTTTCAAGCAGAATAGCGGATTTGGCAATTCCGGCAGCGCAGTATCGTTCGTCGGCGTTATCGACCCCGAAGGCAACACGATAAAAGGCGCGCAATACAATGCCGATTGGGCGGCAAATTAAACACTGGAACGTCTGAACGGCGCGAAGCGCCCTGAACACGCCGCAGGCGCCTAATCAACCTTATATCCGATAGAACGAATTGTTTTTATCGCATCAGGCGAAAGGGCGAGTTTCTTTCTCAGTGCGCTCATGAAAACATCGAGCGTACGTGAAATCGGGCGGTGTCCTTCAGGCCAGCAAGCGAGGAACATGTCTTCTTTGGGAACGACTTCGCCTTTTCTTGCCGCAAGATAGCAAAGGAGTTTTGTTTCGATTCGCGAAAGTTCCGTCTCGCTGCCATCTGGCGCGATGAGGGCATGCCTATCTCGTCTTACGCTATATACGCCGATTTTGCATTCATTTGTCTCGGGGGCCGATTTTGCGCTGGCGATTGCAACGGCCTTTTCGCGTCTAAGCGCGGCGTTGATTCTAGCGAGGAATTCCGATAGCGTGAAAGGTTTTACGATATAGTCGTCTGCTCCAGATTCAAAACCTATTACTTTATCGTTCGCCTCTCCCTTGGCGGTGAGCATAATTATAGGAAGAAGGGGATCCGAGGCGCGGATTTCTTTCGCTACATCCCAGCCGGATTTCTTCGGCATCATTACATCGAGTATTATCAGCTGTGGACGCTTTTTGCGCCATTCGTTCAGCGCTTCTTCTCCGTCCTTCGCCAGGCGTATATTGTGATGTTCGCTTGAAAGAAACATCTCAAGCGCAGAGCGAATAGATTCATCGTCGTCAGCAGCAATAATATCGGCCATATATCATCATCCTTTATTGTTGTCCTTTTGGCGTTGAATTAAGAGTAAGAATAAATATTGCGCCGCGTGGCGAATTTTCTTCGACTCGCAAATCGGCGCCCATTCCCTGCGCGAGCTCTTTGGCTATGGCAAGGCCAATCCCGGCGCCACCTGTCGAGCGAGTGAGCGAATTATCGGCACGCCAAAAGCGCTCGAAGATGTGCTTTCTATCCGATTTTGATATTCCTTCGCCTTTATCGATTACCGATATGGAGATATGCGAGGGGTCGTCTTTCGACGCAACAAGCTCGACTTCTCCGTATTGAGCGGCATATTTAGCGGCGTTTTCGACTAGGCAATCGAGGATTCGCCGCGTTTTTTCGCGATCGCTCCTCGCGCTCAAGTCTTCGATATTCGCTTCTTTGACGATTAGCCCATTCGGGAAGGATGGCGCGTAAGCTTCGGCGATTTCCTTTAACAGCGTCTTGATATCGAAATCGCTTAATGTATAATTGATTTTATTCTTCTCGAGCCTCGCGCAATCAAGTAAAGTTTCTATGAGGCTGCGAAGGCGTTTTGATTCTTTGAATATAGTCGATGCGGCCTTTGTCGAGCTTTCATTATCGAGCTTTCCCAACGAGAGCATTTCGGAAAATAGCGCTATACTCGTTAAGGGCGTTTTTAACTCGTGACTGATATTGGATATGAAATCTGTTTTTCTTCTCGCTTCTTCCCGCGCGCGCTTTTCTGCGCGAAGAAGAAGGGCGATCCCGGCGGCTAGCGTGGAAAGCAGCAGCAAAAGTAAAATGCCCGTGAATGCTGCCTTGGACCAAATACCTAGCGCTAAAGCGTCATCGCCATCTTCCGGCGAGGCTATTACGGCCCAATCGCCGAAGAATGGTTTTATCGGCGCCATGGCAAAAATCGAACAGCGATTCTTTTTGTTTTCTTCAATTATCGCACAGCCGCAATTATGCCTGATTTCAAATGCGATTTTCATCTCGCTGTTTTCGCGCTCGCTCTCGATTGCATCATTGAAAATTTTTAAGATATCATCTGGGATATCATGATGCCGGCAATCATGCCTTCCCATGGGTGGCGGCTCGCGGAATTTTTTGTGATGCGGCAAATTCTGACGCTTTGGGAAATAGCGATACCCTGAAGACTTTAGATCGGCAGAAATTCTGCGTGCTACCAAGTTTGCGCGGTCTTGAAGACTTTCGCGCAATACTTCGCAAGAACGCTCGCTTTCTAGCTGAACGAGTCTAATGCCGCCTGCGACGAGTAATATCGCAGGCAGCACTACTATCAATAGATATATCTTTATATCTCTCGACATATCCTATTATTCTGCAACGGGTGCCTCTGGAGCCGGGGCTTCAGGTGCCGGAACCGTGGCTTGCTCGCCGCCCTCAGGGGAGGTCGGCATGGCCGGTGGCGGCGGAGGGAGCTTGTTGCATTCCTGCCTCGCGCCAGGGCAAGGACCATTCATGCGAGGGCAGCCGGGCCTAGGACCGCGGCGAAAGCCTTCCTTGCGCTCGCATGGCACCATCTGGGCATCCTTGAAAAGAGGCTCGCCCTCAGTGGAGTTCGCGGGGAGGATTATGACTCCTTTACAGTCGGGCGAGCAATCGCATTTCTTTATGCGCGGCAATGCAGGAGCTGGACGCTGTGCGCCACATTCTGCCTTTGGCCCGCATTTAGGGGGGAATCCTTCTTTTTGCGGGCACTGCATCCCACGGCGGCATCCTTCTGCCTTCGCGCACGGCGGCGGCGGGAGCTTCTTTGCGCTGCATCCGCATTTGCATTCTGGCGCCGCTTCTGGAGCGTTAGACTGTTCTTGCTGTTGTGCGAACACGAGAGTGGTCGCGCAAATCACGCTCATCATCATTAGTTTCTTCATAAGTATAGTTCCTTTCCTTTCAAGTATTAGCTTTTAGTTTCGCCGCCCGCTCGGGATCCTTCTCGCAGTCGACGCCGCATATTGTATCATTTTTTCCGGCCCCTTGGGTTAAAATAATGTTATGTTTTAAAAAATATTTCTTTTTTTACCCCAAGTTGCCTCTCCAACCGATTGAAAACACCATTCTACAACTACGGCTACAACTACAACTAAACTCTCCTTTCCCTAATTGGTCATTGGTATTGGTTATTGGCAACATTTCCACATTGGCAACATTAAACAACCTTCAACTTTGGTCGAAAGCACCGTCAAAATTTTGACGCTACCTTCTACCACGGTCGCAAGTACCGTCAAAATTTTGACGCTACCTTCTACCACGGTCGCAAGTACCGTCAGAATTTTGATGCTACCTTCGTCCACGGTCGCAAGTACCGTCAGAATTTTGACGCTACCTTCGTCCACGGACGCAAGTATCGTCAGAATTTTGACGCTACCTTCTAATGCGCAGATGCCCATGATGAACGAAATCGGGTAATCCCAGTCCACGGTGTGACATGCGAACCAACGCAGAGAAGCGCCAAGCCCGCCGCGAGAAGGCAAAGCCGCCAAGGTGCGATCAGCGCCCGCGAAAACAGCGGGCAATCCTCCTTGAGAAAGGCAAATAGGATTTTCTTCTTCATGTTCCCGCTCCTTTCGTTTTGTCTGCGACGGCCCGCGCTTGCCCTCATCCGCGTATTCATTTCTTTGCCTCGGTGACGAGGTCGAGGGTGGCCTGCCACCAACTACGGATAAGGCGGCGAAGGTTGTCGAGGCGCGGCGTCTCCGGCAAAAGCTCGCGGTTCGCAAGATTTATCACGCCGACAGCGCGCTGGTAGTCCCAAAGTTCGCGGATATAGTCGAGCCGCGCCTCGGACGGAATCACAATCGGCGGGAAGCCAGCGTAAAGGACGGGCAGATTGGCAAGAAGCCGTGCAATTCTGCCATTGCCATCGAAGAACGGATGTATTCGCACGAACGCGACATGCGCGAACAAATACGACTCCAAGGCCGAATCCTCGTCCTTGATGCCGCCAAACCGCGCGTTGAACGCCTTTATCCAGTCCCGCATCAGCTCCGGCGTTTCGTCGGCCGCAGCGTAAGGCATGTAGACGCTCCTCGCGCCCTCGGCCCCGTAAGTGCCGTTGTCCTCGCGCTTCCATGCGCCAATGGGCTTGTAGATGTCGCGCGTCTCGTCCGGCACGACAATGCGATGCAACGCAAGGACATCCTCCTCGGCAATGCGTCCCTTGTCGATAAGCGAGCGCACGAAATCGACGCCCCTCGCGTGGGCGACGACATCCTGATGATCCTTGAGCGGCTTTCCCTTTACCGTAAGCCCATACTCCAACACCGCCATCGTGTCGCCTAGCGTAAGCGTATTGCCCTCGATGGCCGTGGAATCATGCGTCCAAAGCGCCCGGATCGCCTTGAGTAGTTCCCTCCGCCTCGACTCGCCAATCCCGTCCAGGAAATTGCGCCGCCTCGCGCCATGCGTCCGCAAGAAAGAAGCGACTGCATTGTGAGATATTGCGAGGTTGTGCCGAACACGCATTTCTTCGGCAATCGCCCTCACGCTTATGCCATTAGCTTTAAGTTCCTTTACTTCGGCCTCGTAAGGCGCGAGCTTGGACTGAAACGGCTTACCGCCCTTTGTAACAACCTTTCCAATCATGATACGCATATTGTAACAACTTTTTTTCGTTTTGTCAACACGGAAGCTGTTACAAGTCACCTTTTACAAGTCACCATTTTCTTCTCCCGCTCCTTTCGTTTTGTCCGCGACGGCCCGCGCATACATCATCCGCGTATTCATTTCGTGGCCTCCGTTTCAGTTTGGTTTTGATCCGGCAAGACGGCGATTAGGATGTCGAGCTTCCAATGATTCTTCTCGCGAAAGCGGTAGATATGCCCGGACGTGAGCGCGACCCCTCGCTCGTCACTTTCCCATTCCCGCTTCACTCTTTCCGGTTGCGGAAGTTTCCCTGCCGTCTCAAGCCGCAAGAACTCATCAAGCGTCAACACGCCGAAATCGTCCCATCTAGTTGGCGCCCATCCAAAACTCGCCCCAATACATCCTTCGCCATCGCAATAAGGATCAAGCCTCAACGTACACGTATTGCCCAGGCTGTCGCGCTTATCCTGCAACAGCAGTTCCTCTTTTCCCGGCACGACCGACTTCTCCTGCCACGCCGAGTCTTTCGCGGCAAACGGCCTGAGAGCAAAGCGGCGCGGTTCTTCGCGGACAAGCGCAACGTCGCCCAAGTCAAGCGAGCGGTCGCGCGAAAGGTCTATCTCCCGCGGCAGGCCGGGGCAGCCGGGAGCCGACAACTTGAAGCGGTATGCCATAGGCGAACAGCCCTGCACCGCGACCGCAACGCCATTCGTGACCGCGAACGAACAAGCGGCGGCTTGCGGCCTTTCGCGTCCGCCCTTTATGGTTCCCCAATCTTCGCCGACGGGGAAGCGGTTGTCCACCTCCAGCGTCGCCGTTGCGGTGTCGATGCCGTCCGGGAGCCGAGGCGTGAAAGCGAGCGTCGCTGTCTTGTCGGGCGCAAGGCGGCGCATCCGCAGCGTTCCGAAGTCGAGAGCCGTCTTGCCCTTCGTTGAACGCATTTTCTGCGGCATCCGCACGGCAAGTGGCGCATAGCCGTGCTTCTCGAACACGATGTAGTCGCGCGTCCTGTAAACCACCGCGATGAAAGTGCCGTCTTCATAGACCCAAGCCCATGTAGCAATATCCGCAATGTCGGAATCTTCCGCTTCGAGGCGACCGAATACGAGCGTCCCTTTGGCGTATGTCATCCGCCACAAACGCTTAAGCTTCTCGGCTATGTCCGGCGGCGCATCTGCCAACGCGACCTCGCGCACGGACGGAACACCTTCGTTTGCCTTCAAGAACGCCTCGCGCAACTCGTATTCCGTCAACTCCTTGCGCTCCGCAACGCCACACGAAACGATTCGCGCCACGGCTGTCGGCGAAAGCACCGCCCGTGCAGCATCGTTCAGCGCTGGCCCGAAGAAGGTGCGAACGCTTTTTTCATCCGCTGTCAGCGCGAATGCCTCCAGTTCCGCCGCAACCGCCGGATGATCCTTCGCAAGCGACACCGACGACCATTGCGCCGCCCGCGCAGTCAGATCGACCACGCCATGACGGTCGGGAACCGTCATTCCGCCACGCCGAATCACGCGGCGCGGCGCCTCCGCATCGCCAGTCGCCAAGAAATAGCCCCACAGGAAATCAAGAATCCCCGGCGCATAGTCCTCCAAGTCCTGCGGCACCATGTCGTCAAGAGACTTCCCTTCCAAGGCCGCGTCGATTCCGACTGCAACCTCCTTGCCACCGCGCTTCTTCGCCGCTTCCCAGTTCCCACGCCACGCTTCCCCCGACGACTTCGCCACGCCGAAGTAGAACCCAATCATCGGCGGAATTCCGCCCGGCTTCGCTTTGTTTATCTTCTTGACAGATGGCAAAACGGCGATGGCAGACTCCACATCCGGGGCTTTGTAATAGCCGTTGAAGAGCGTATCCATCTTCTCCATTTCTGCTTTTGTCGGCTCCGACTCGAACAGCCCAAGAATCGCAAATGCATCTCCCGGCATCAAAATCGCTACCGCCATCGCCGCTCCCGCGACGGCCCGCGCAAATGTCATCCGTGTATTCATTTCGTGGCCTCCGTTGTGGCTTCAGTGCATTGACGGAATTTGCGGCACTCTTCCAGGAGCATCGCACGAACAGCCTTGTCGCTAGGTGTCGCCTTGCGGCAATACTGCTTCCAAATCTCTCCTTCCCGCTTATCCATCACTACGATGGAATCTTCATAGCAATACGTCCGTACATTTCCGAAATCAACCGTTATGCTAGGCACATATGTCACAAATGTAATGGAAAGCCCTTCGTTCAAATGCGCGATCCAGTCCTTCAAAGTCGCAATTGCTTCCGCCGGAAACACCTTTACGGAAAGCGTTGTCGGCGGCTGACAGTCAGGAAAGGAAACGCACCCTGCTTCAATTTCCACATCGTCTACGACAAAAGATTCCGGTCCGCAGAAACTTTGAAAAACAAAACATCCGCCCGCCATCGCCGCAAGACACACCATCGCCGTTCCCGCGACAAATATCATTTTCTTATTCATTTGTTTCGACTCCTTTCATTGGAAATTGGTATTGGACTTGGCAACATTTCCACATTGGCAACATTCTCCCCCGGCCCGCTCTTGCCCTCATCCGCGTAGTCATAGGTTCGCTACGCCAGGTTTGAAAGGAGCAATCTTGCCATCGAGCGCAGCTTCGGCAAGACGATGCAACTCTCCGATCATGTAGAACGGCAGCGAAAGAAGCTCGAATGGATGAGCCCGGCCATTGCCGTCAACGATCGTAGTCTCAAGGTACGAAGGCTTGTCGCCATTGATCCTTACGCCAAAAGACCGATTCTTCTCCAGCAGGAATTGGTGAAGCGATTTCATTGTACCGGCAGCTCCGGCCTTGACTTCCACCGGCACCACCGCCGAGCCTACCTGCACGAGGAAATCCACTTCCGCATCAGATCCGTTTTTCTCCCGCACCCAATGATGCAGAATGTGTTCGCAGTATTCGGCCTCGGCACATTTCAGGTTCTCGGCCACAAACTGCTCGCAGAATCCGCCCCGCTCGGCAATGTCGTGCGGGGCGAGCGGCAGCCTTATGGACGCGATCGAAAGGCCCAGCTGTCTTGCGCAAAGCCCGATGTCCAATGTATACGCCTTGAAATTCCTCCTGTCCTCGCCCGCGCCGATGGGAACCCCCTCCGCCCGCGACCTGTTTACCCGCGTCAGCACCATCGCCTTGTCCAGCAAGTCCACCGCAACCCCCAACTCGCGAGACCTCACCTCGCGGCTCACCGTCACATACGAAAACTTTTTGCCCATCTGCTGCGGCAGCGACCTGAAAACCGACTCCAGCATCTCCTGCGGAACTTTCCGCCGGTATTTGGCGAAGTCTTCGATATACGTTCCGATCAGCGTCTCCTGGACGCGCTCGACCTCAAGAAACGAGTTCGTCTCGGCAAAAACTTTCACCGCTTCCGGCAAGCCCCCGACCATCCAATACAAAAGCACCTTTTCCATGCACTCACGGTGAATGGCATCCGGTACCTCGTCGCCGGGCGCATAGGCGCTTATCCAAGAAGCAAGCCCCGCGCCGCCTACGGCCGGCAGGAACTCTGCAAACGACAACGGCTCCAGAAACAGGTACTCGATCCGTCCGACCGGTATGGAATACTCGAACTTCTCAAGCGCGAACTCCAAAAGCGACCCCGCTGCAATGACATGGAGCGAAGGACGCTTCTCATAGAAGTATCTCAGCGTCGCCAAAACCTGCGGCTGAGCCTGAATCTCATCAAGAAACAGGAGCGTCCTGCCGTCGATTATGCGCTGACCGGTCGCAGCCTCCAGCAAGGGAACTATCTTGTCAGGATCCTTCGAGCGGAAGTAATCCCCTGCGCCTTCCATTTCTTCAAAATCGATTTTTACCACCGACTCGAATTCGCTTTCTCCGAATAAATCCATCACCAGCGAGGTCTTTCCCACCTGCCTTGCACCGCGAATGACAAGCGGCTTGCGGGTGGCACGATTCTTCCACTCCTTCAAATAGCCTAAAGCCTTGCGATTTATCATGTCCATCTCCTGTCTTTGGATGTTTCATACGGTATTATAACATATTCAATGGCGAAAATCAACGGTGATGGTATAGATATATTGGCTTTTTAAGACGGTAACCCTTCCTCAAAGTGGAAATATCGCCAAGTTTTAGCTTCAGAAATATCAATAAATCACGAGCCGCCACCTATAACCGCATCGAACCTCGCTCTTCTTCGTGCGACACACTTCAATGGTCCACGACGGCCCGCGCAAACACCATCCGCGTATTCATTTCGTGGCCTCCGTTAGTTGCTTGACCATACGGCGTAGAGGGTTGCGTTTGCAACATCATAGAGGAACGAATACCCGCCGCATGTCGCATAGCAATAGTTGTAGGCTAGGAAATCGGCCGGATATGGGTCGTAGCCGTTGTATTTGCGCCAAACCTGCCCGACGAAAGCGCAGTCGCCGCAACCGTTTGTACATGCGTTGCGCTCGATGGACTCTGACTGGAATTCGTAGCCGCGAGTCTTGGCAAACGCAAGAAGATCGTCCCTTTCGACCTTGCAGCGAAGTTCGGCATAACCTCCGAGAGGTAGCAGCCCTGTAATCGGCGTGAAACGGAGTTCGATGTCCGTTGCATCCCATGGGATAATGTCTGGCGCGATGCTTGCCATACGGAACTCCCACGGATTCCACTTGGCGGCGCGTATCTCGATCATATTCGATCCAGATTCCACATTGCGGAATGGGACGATTATGCGCGAGACGAGAAACACCACCGAAAACACGAAGAAGAGGAGAATTGCTAGAGCTGTCCACGAACGGGCTCGGCCATTCTTCACGCGCTCTGCGCCATCGGTGTATGTTCGCGGCAGCACGAAACCCCATACGAACGCCGCAATGCCAATCGCGACCATGAGAAAATAGTGGCAGTTGGCGGGAAGCCAGCGCACGTCGTAAAACCCGAATCCGGCGTATGTGACGGCGCAAAACGCCATTTCCGCCACCCACGCCAGAGTCGCCCGTTTCGATGCGGAGTAAAGGCGGCACGACCATGGCGACGCCGTCTCACTCGCCGCCGAGCGCCCATCGCCGATGGTGCGGCACAAGCAAATTATGCACCCAATCGTCGCAAGCGGCACCGCAAGCATTATTCCAATCACCAGCAAATCAATCACCATCACCATATCGAAACATCCTTTCTTGTTTCCATCGGTATTTTACCATTTCCCGCGCCGGGGGTTGAACCCGGCGAACATGCAAAAACTCTTTGCAAGTTGCCTAATGCAACCATTTTCTGCTAAATATGCATTTTTTGCATATACCACTCCAACCAGAAAGGGATCCTTACCAGTTGACCTTGTGTGCAAATCTTGCATATATGATGAATCTTGCCTATTCATGCGTGGGCTCTCCTTTCCGAGTGGTATGTGCAAAATCTGCACATATCACTCTGCCAGTCCTTCGCCTCAAAAAGCACTATCTCGTTGTTCACGCTCCAGCTCCTTCCATTTGAAGTTCGCGCATATTGTATCATTGTTTGAACATTTTTCACTACCATGCAACAGGATTTCAAAACTATGCGAAAGGATAAAATCAAGGGTGAAACACACTTTTGGAATGGTGGAGAAGAGGAGATTCGAACTCCCGACCCCCACGTTGCGAACGTGATGCTCTACCAACTGAGCTACTTCCCCATCCGTGCGAAAGCAACGCATATTATACCATATTTTGCCGGTTCGTTGCAAGGGGGTATTTGAAAAAAGGTAAAAAAAAGGTAAAAATAGGTTTTGGGTGAAAAGGCTGAATATTACTCTGCCCCCTAGTCACGGAGAGCAAAAAATGGTATAATACGCACATCTTTTTTGGAGGAACAAGAAATGAGCGAATTCAATAGCGATTTTATGGTGTTTTCCGGTTCGGCGAATTTGCCGCTAGCGGAAAAGGTTGCTACATATTTAGGCAAGCCACTGAATAAAATCGACATCAAACATTTCCCTGATGGCGAGACGTTCTGTCAGATACTCGAGCCCGTGCGCGGAAAAGATGTGTTCGTCATACAGTCGGGCAGTCCTGCGCCGAACGAGGCTTATATGGAGCTTTTCGTGATCATGGATGCATTGAGGCGCGGGAGCGCGGCGAGAATTACGGCGGTATTGCCTTATTACGGCTATGCGCGTCAAGATCGCAAAGACCAACCGAGAGTTCCGATTACCGCGCGCCTTATCGCAAACCTTCTCGAGTGCGCGGGCGCAAACAGAGTGTTGACCATGGACCTTCACGCGAATCAGATTCAGGGCTTTTTCGATATTCCTCTCGATCACTTGAAGGCAGAGCCAGTGATTCTGAAATATATTCGCGACCAGCACTTCACGCGTCCTATCGTAGTTGCGCCTGATACCGGCGGCGCAAAGACTGCGTATGGCTATAGCCGCAAGCTCGGGACGGGCCTGGCGATAGTAGCAAAGCAGCGCACGGGAGATTCGACGGTCGATGCATTTTCGATTGTAGGCGATGTGAAAGATTGCGATGTGATAATGATCGACGATATGACGGCGACAGGCGGAACGCTTTCCGCCGCGGCAAAGCTTTGCCGTGATAATGGCGCCAAGAGCGTCCACGCATTCGTCTCGCACTTTCCGCTTACGGCGAAGGGTGAAGAGAGATTGATGGGCGAGACGCAGCTTGACGAGCTAGTCGTGACCGATTCTATTCCTCTCAGGGCGGGGTTCGATCCGGCGAAATTGCCGTTCAAGTTGACTGAGCTTTCTGTCGCGCCGCTTATTGGCGAGGCGATGAAGCGCATTCATCTTGATGCGAGCGTCAACGATCTCTTCAACCACGAATGACGAGTGGGGTGAAGATTATAGCGGGGCTCGGAAACCCCGGCGCGCAATATGCTAACACTCCGCATTCAATCGGGTTTGAGGTAGTCGAGCATATTGCGCAGGAAATCGGCGCCAGCTGGGAAGAGAAGCGTTCGTTCCGTTGCCGCTGGGCGAGGGGGAATTTCGCCGGATGCAGAGTTTTGCTCGTCGAGCCGCTTACGTTCATGAATCTATCAGGCGAATCGATTGCGGATATAGTAAGATATTCCAATTGCACATCGAATGATCTACTCGTAATTCACGATGATATAGATTTGCCGGTAGGCAAGCTTCGCGTGAAGAAGGGCGGCAGCTCCGGCGGGCATAATGGCATAAAGAATATAATCGAGCGTCTAGGGACGAGCGATTTTGTTCGCCTTAAACTCGGCGTCGGCAAAGAAAAGGGCAATGTCATCGGCTATGTGCTAGGTAAATTCGATTCTGAATCGCGAAAGATCATGGATTTGGTTGTTGAAAAAGCACACGAGGCTGCAGGGGCGATTATCGCCAATGGTTGCGATAAGGCGATGAATCTTTATAACGGGTGGTCTGCGACCGAAGCGGGGAAATAATGAGAATAGTAAGCCTTGCGAGCGGTAGTGGTGGTAATGCCTATGTAGTCGATAGCAAATATGAAACGCTATTGATCGATTGCGGGCTTAGCTATGCGGAACTTGCAAGACGCGCTTATCGTGCAGGTATAGCTTTAGCGAATGTCATCGGCGTTTTGTTTACCCACGAACATACCGACCACACGAGAGGCGCAAGTATGTTCGAAAAACGCCATCCCGAGGTTCCTTTCTTCGCGAACTTATCCACGGCCGAAGCAATCGGCTCTAAGAATTTCGTCGTTTTTGAAAACGACCAGCCTTTTGAATTCGGGCCTTTTGAAATAACCGCATTTTCGATTCCGCACGATGTCTCTGACCCTGTGGGGTATTTGGTCAAGGCGGAAGGCAAGACGTATTTCCACGCTACCGATTTTGGCGCGCCGCTTGAATCCATCGGCAGAAAATTCTTCGAGGCAAATGTAGCGACTCTCGAATCGAATCACGATTCCATGTTGCTCGAGCGTTCCAATAGGCCGGAATACCTCAAGCAAAGAATACGAGGCGATAGAGGACATCTCTCCAACGATGATGCGGCGAGGTTTGTCGAAATATATTCTTCCTACAAGCTCGAGTATCTCGCGCTTGCACATTTATCGAGAGAATGCAACGAGCCGCATCTAGTCTTGAAAACGATGCGCGATATGCTGTATAGTACTCAGCGCGAAGATATAACGCTCGAGATACTTTCGCAGGATGAGCCAAGCGAGGGGTGGGTATGTTAGATTTCAAAGGCGTAAGAGTGCATTATGGACGGCAGGATGTGCTCGAAAACGTCACCTTCCGCGTGAATAAAGGCGAGCGGATAGGAATCGTCGGGCCGAACGGCAGCGGAAAATCGACGCTGTTCAAAATAATCCTAGGCGAAATTTCGAGCGATTCGGGCGACCTCATAATAGAAGGCAATCCTAGAATCGGCTGGACGCGTCAAAATCCCGAGCCCGAGAGCGATAGCGAAACTCTGCTCGAATATTCGCTTCGCGCAATACCGGCCCTCGCGGATATCGAAAACGAAATGAAGAGCCTCGAAAACGATTTGGCGGATTCTGCAAAGATGAAACGCTACGGCGAATTGCAATCGCGCTTCGAACATCTCGGCGGCTATGATATCGATTCGAGGGTCAAGATCGCCTTAGGGGGCTTGGGGTTCGCGGTCGAAGAATTTTCCCGTCCATTCAAATCTTTTTCCGGCGGATGGCGAATGAGGGCGGAACTTTCGAGGGTGCTTGCTTCCAAGCCGGATTTGCTGCTCCTTGACGAACCGAGCAACTACCTAGATTTGCCGGCAGTGGATTGGCTGCAGAAATTCCTGAAGAATTACGATGGGACATTGATGCTGATTTCTCACGATAGGTTTCTGTTGAGGAATCTTACCAATACGATTGTCGAGATAGATGCGAATACGGCGACGAGGTATGAAGGCGGCCTAGATTATTATCTCGAAGAAAGAGAAGTAAGATACCGTCATTTAGTTCAGGCGAAAGAAAATCAAGATCGCCATCGCGAGCAACTACAGCGTTTCGTAGATCGTTTTCGCGCGCAGGCGACAAAGGCCGCACAGGCGCAGAGTCGTCAAAAACTAATCGATAAAATCGACGAAGAAAAGATCGTCTTGCCCAAGCGGCATATCAATTCAGGACGGCTTAGGCTAGCCGAACCTCCGTCGAGCGGCATAGAAATGTTTAGGTGCGAAGATTTGGTGTTTTCGTACGACGGCAAGAAGAATGTCCTCGATGGAGTATCTTTCAATATAGACCGGGGCGAAAAAATCGCACTAATCGGCTATAATGGGCTCGGCAAGACGACGCTCATGAGAATTATCGCCGGGACGAAAAGCCCCACTGGCGGCAAGGCGATTCTCGGGCATAATGTAAAGGTCGGTTATTTAAGCCAAGAATTCGCGGAAACCATTCCGCCGGATTTGTCGGTATACCGCAATGCGAAGAATGTATGGGATGCATCGGGAGGGGGCCCGGAAAAGAATTTCCGCAATCAGCTTGGCGCATTTGGATTTGATGAAAACGATGTGGAAAAACCTGCGGGAGTTCTTTCGGGCGGCGAAAAGATTCGTCTTGCGTTCTTGCGTCTATTCCTCGCGGCGCCGAATTTTCTTCTTCTCGACGAACCGACTACCCACCTAGACCTTGATGGCCGGCGAATGCTGCAGGATGTGTTGAAAGCATATAAAGGCACGATTCTTTTGGTATCTCACGATATCGAGTTCGTAAGGGAAGTTGCGACTGGGGTTTTGGAAATTTCGCGCTCCGGCATAAGGCAATATCCAGGCGGGTATGATTATTACGAAGAGAAAAAGGCTCGCGATCAAGCTGAAGGAATAATCGCGCGCGACGAAACGAAAAAAGATAATCGTGAAATAGAAGTAGCCGTGCCGCTCGAGAAGCTAAGCGCAAAAGACCTCCGAAGGCTTAGAGCCGAAGCGAGGGCGAAATTGGCGCCGAAAATCCGCGAGCTCAAGAAAAAGGTAGAGCTCGCCGAAAAAAAGCTAGAGGAGTGCGAGAAGGGGCTTGAGGAAGCAAGTGCCGAGCTTTTCAATCCAAAGCCCGATACGGATTTTGCCGAAGCGAACAAGAAAGTCAGATATTTTCAAGTCGAAATCGATCGCTGGACCAAAGAGTGGGAAGATGCGGCAACAGAGCTAGAGGAAATATCGAATTCCAAAGACGAGGATGGCGTATCATGAAGAAGATCGATTGCAAGGTAATGGGGATAGTGAATGTAACGCCGGATTCGTTTTCAGATGGAGGCAAATATTTTGCGCCGGAAGAAGCCGTCAAGAGGGCGTGCAATTTGATTCGCGAAGGCGCCGATATTATCGATTTAGGCGGCGAATCTACGAGGCCGGGCGCCGAAAGACTAGATTGGCAAAGCGAATGGGCGCGGCTTGAGCCGGTAATCAAGAATTTAATCGATTCTCTTTCTTCGCCGCGGCAGAAATTAAGGCGCGTTCCAATTTCGATTGATACTTATCACCCTGAAACGGCGCAAAAGGCAATCGAGCTAGGCGCAGATATAATAAATTGCGTTTATGAAGAGCCTATTAGCGAAATGTGCCGCGTAATCAAAAACTCCAATAAGTCTATCGAACTCGTAATGCCCGCAAAGAGTTATTTGAAAGCAGATATTTTTGCGCTCGATAAATCTCAAGTCTATATCGACCCCATGATAGGTTTTGGAACTACGAGAGAAGAAGACCTAGAACTTTTGAGATCGATTAAAGATTTATCCCTAAAAGCGAGAGTTCTCGTAGGTGCGAGTAGAAAAAGAATCGTAAAGAAATTGACAGGCGAAAAAAATCTAGGCAAGAATCTAGGCGGGAATATCGCAATCGCTCTATGGGCGGCGTTATCCGGGGCGAGCGCGGTTAGGGTTCACGATGTTTTTGAAACGGTGCAGGCGATCAAGACGGCAACAATCCTTGCAGACGAAAGCTGTATTTTGGAGGAGTAAAGATGAGAATACTATTCTTAAGCGATATTCATGGCGTACCATCGACTTTGGATGCTGCTCTCAAGGCTGGCGAGGCGCTAGGGTTCGATCGTATCGTTTTACTGGGCGATTTGCTTTATCACGGTCCGAGGAATGGCGTGCCGAATTTTTACGATCCCGTCAAGGTTTGCGAAATGTTGAATGCTTACGCCGAAAAAATAGTCGCCGTCAGGGGGAATTGCGATGCCGAAGTAGATCAGATGATGTTTAAATTCCCTATGATGGCCGATTATTCCATACTTGACGCCGGCAAAGAAATATTCTTTTTGACCCACGGCCATCTTTGGAATGAATTCCATATTCCACCAGTCGGAATCGGGACAGTCTTAGCGCACGGGCATACTCATATACCCGAATTGAAGCAGCTAGAATGCGGAATGAAGATTTTCAATCCAGGTTCCGTATCTTTGCCCAAGGGCGGGAGTAGCCGCTCGTTCGGATATTTTGATGGTGAAAACCTGAAGCACTTTACGATTTGATGATTCTTTCGAGGCTTCTGTAAATCTTTGTGCGAAAGTAATTTTCGATTGCGAATAAAATCCTAGAGCGCGATTTCGCCTTGCGACGGGCGATTTTGTGGCGTTCGTAAAGTTTGAGTGAAGCGAGAAACGATTCCCGCGGATAAGTGGATTTCGCGACGAGCTTCGCAAAATTTTCTTTTATCTTCTGGTGTTTTCGAGTTTTGTAGAATGGCGTTCTTTCGAGGGCGTGGATAAAAATCCTGAGTAAATCGTCGGTTTCCAGTCCTCTTCGGATACACTCCAAATCAAAGACGGCGGAAACTTTGCCATTGCGAAAGAAGAAATTTTTATAGTGAAAATCGCCATGAATCGTTTTTGGCGTTATCGAAAGTTTTCGAGCTTCTTCTAGGCCATCCCAAGCGCCGAGGCAATCCGGGTCAATCGCTTGCAAAGCCGCGGATAGCGACGAATAGGCTTCGAGAATTGACGAGATATTTTCTTCGGTAAATTCGTCTGGAGGAATGCTTTTGCCTTCAGCGGCCCAATTTGTAGCGAAAAATCCGACGCTTGCGAATTTGCCGGATTTCCCGCCGAAAGCCAAGGTCGGGATAAGGGGAGAGGAAATTTTACTTAGTTTCTCGATGGCGCGCTCGATATCGCGCTCGGGCGCGAATTTAACGAAATAGCATTTGCCATTTTGAGTAACGGCACGAAAATTGCGCGAAGAATTGCCGGCCGAGAGGCGTTCGAAAGAAATGAAATTCACGCCGAAAGTCGCTGCGGCAGCAAGTCGTTCTTCTTCGCAAGCAGAGGTCATTTCGCTTCAAGATATCTTTCTTCGCGCAAGAAGAGGTGGGCTTGCAAAATTCCCATGAGAGCGAAGAGCGCCATCATCATTTCGCCGCCTTCTTCAAAAGCCTTCAGGAGAGCTGCAATCGAGCCGGTGTGCTTATCGAGGAGCGGGCCGTCGAAGCCATGGTGCCTGAGAAATGCGGGCAGTCTATCGACAAAAAGGACCATGGTTGCGCAACCGCCGAATACCGCCCATGTCCAGGCGACTGGATGGAGAGAAAATATTCCTTTGAATAGAGCTCGCGCGAAATATGCGAATGTCGCAACCGTGAATATGAAGAATACGATGAAAAATGCAAGAACAAACAACTTAGGCGCGATTGGTATATCGGAGGCTTTCAAGAATTTCATTTTGAACACCGTGCCTGTAAACGAAGCGTTGATTGCAGGCCAGATTTTTGCGAAAAGCATTTTGTGAAGATCTGTTTCGCGAATAATCGCCATAACGGCAAGAACCGATACATCGAAATTCAACAAAGCCTTCCTCCTTGACGTGCCGCCGAAGGGCGACGCAAGAAATGTAAGGGGCACGAGAAGGGCGAAAAAGCCGAGCGTCGCGATTTCTACAGGCGATGCACCTTTGCGGTCAAAGAGATTTATCAGCCTTTCGGGTGGCAGTATCGCCCAGATCGCGACAAGCATTGCCGACATTATAAAGAAAAGTATTGGCGCCGTGAGCCAAGATTTTTTCGATGTCAGTGGATCCATGATATTTTCGCCTTTCTTGTTATTGAATAGCTTTGCCTAGGTTAAGCTTGCCGTTTTCGAGCAGCAAAACGCGATTGCAGATTGCTGCCGCGGAAGGGGAATGGGTAACTAGGACGAGAGCGGTTTTTCCGCCCGATAGTTCCGATAGAATTTTCAATATGTCCGCGCCTGTAAGAGCATCCAGGTTCCCGGTCGGCTCGTCTGCAAGCACGAGTTCGGGGTCGGTAATAAGCGAGCGTGCGATTGCGACTCTTTGACGCTCGCCGCCTGAAAGTTCGCTTGGAAGATGCTTCAGGCGCTCGCCTAACCCCATTTCGCGAAGTAAAGCTTCTGCTCGCTTTTTCAATTCTTGGGAAGATTTTTTCAGGTGCTTTTTTACGCGGCTCGCCGAGCAGGGGAGAAGCACGTTTTCGAGAACAGTCAGCTCCGGCATCAGGTGGTAGCTTTGAAACACAAAACCAAAATTATCGGGCCTTGAAACTTTGCCGGATGTCGGTGCGAGGAGGCCGCCGAGAATATGCAAGAGAGTCGATTTGCCCGCACCTGAGCGACCGATTATCGCGACCCTCTCGCCTGCTTCGACTTTCAAATCTACGCCCCTCAAGACTTCTATCGGCTTTTTGCCGGAAAGTTTGAAGCTTTTGCATAGATTGGATGTTTCGAGAATAATCATTCGTTTAATGCCTTTACGGGGTCTTTGGTTGCCGCGAGAAGCGCTGGAATCAATGAGGCGAGAATTCCAAAGAAATATACGAACAAAACTGCCCATATAATATCAAGCGGAATAATCCTGTGGGGTATTTCAGGTAGACCATATACCGCCTCCGGGAATACGCTTACGCCAAGCGTTGCGAGCCATTCGACGATATTTTGAAGATTCGTCAATACAAGGTAGCTTGCCAGTAACCCAAGCAATATGCCTAAAGTGCACTGGATCAAGCCATGAATCATAAATACGCCCATGATTTGGATTTTCGAGAAACCTAGCGATTTAAGTAGACCGATTTCCGGCGTTTTTTGCACTGTCAAGACGAGAAGGGTATTCATTACGCAAAATAGCGCAACAAGGGAAATCAGAAGGAGTAGAATTGCCGTTACATTCTTTTCGACAGCAAGAGCGCTGAATATTTCACGGTCGGCTTCTTGCCATGAAAGCGCTTTTAGATGAGGGCGCAGATTTTCGCATTTTTCGAAAATCGCCGAGAAACATTTGGGGTCTGTCGGACAGTTCGTCTTTACATGAATCGCAAAAACTCCTTTTTCCATGCCCATCAAATCTCTTACATTAGGGAGCGAGGCGACTACATAGCCGGAATCATACTCATACTGTCCGCAAGAAAATATTCCGACGACTTGCCATTTTATCGGCAAAAACACTTCATCGCGCGAAGCTAAGGTCTTCGGTGAATAAACTGTTACTTCATCGCCGACATCGACACCTAAACTTGATGCTACATGTTTGCCGATTACAATCGAATCTCCATCGAGTTCGAAAGTGCCGCGAACCGGTTCGCCGACTTTATAGGCTTTGGCGAAATCTAGGCCTTCCACGCCGATAATTACAGGCGCAAGGACCCTGCCTTTATATTCGAGTAGAATTCTTGTATCTATTTCCGGCGTAACGCATTCTACGCCTGGGAGGGCTTCGATTTCCGAAGATAAGCGATATTCATCGTTGATCACATTGCCGGCTTGGGGGAGAATCGAGATATGTGGTTTGAAATCGAGGATTTTCTTTTCCCAAATATCGCCAAAGCCCGTCATTACACTTCTGACGATAATAACTGCGGCGATGCCGAGCATTACGCCCAGCACCGACACACATGTTATAACCGAAGCGACAGAGCGCTTCGGTTTTAGGTATTTTAGAGCTAATTTAATCCAAAATCCCATTGTGAGTTACTTGTTAGATATCGACATCTACAGAAACATCACCTTTGTCGGTTGCTGCCGCGGCTCCATCGCTCTTTTCTTCCTTGGCTTTCAAGGTTGCCTGAGGGAGGTAGCGATAGTATACCATCAGCTGCAATGCGGCTAGACACGTATCCATCACGGGACGCGCCGAGTGGCGATCGTTATTCTGCCAATACGCGCATTCGCGCGGCTTGCCGTCAGGGCCCGGAATAGTGCCATCGGCTTTCATCTGGTTAGGATAGAAAGCTTTCATCGCCTTATTCCATTCCGCCCAGGCTTCTTTATCGGCGGCAGATGCGCCTTCCGCCATGCCAGCCTGGAATTTGCACTGCGAAGCATAGTAGTAGTAATACTGCGGGCTGTGCCAATGACCTTTCGGGTGTTCGTGAGTAAAGGGGCCTGCGTCGCCGACATCGAAGTTCGGCCTCCAGCCTTTCATTACTTCAAGAGCATCGCGAACTTTTTGGTCTTTGCCGTAGCCAAGAAGTTGCATCGCGAGGCATCCTACACCGGCAAGACCGGCGTATGCTTCGTAATATCGCTTTCCTGGTCGGTATGCAAAGCCAGTGCGCTTATTGGCGTTTCGCGTGCGCAAGCAGTTGATCGCTTTGGCAATGCATTCTTCCATGCCATCGACATGTATGCCAGCTAGCTTACCTGCCTTGATTGCCTGAATGCACCAACCGCCATAGGAAATATCGTCCGGTTCGGCCGCTTCACTCTTCAATCCGTAGTTCCAACCGCCTGTAGGAGATTGGTTTTTGACCATACGAGTAAGGCCATGGAGGGCTGCTTCCTTAACATTGGGATTCTTTGTCATACCATACGCTTCGCAAAGGGCGTAGGTGGAAATCAAGAAACCATATTCTTCTGCGCCGGCTCCATCGATTGTCCATGTTCCGCCTTTCGTCTGCTTTTGGTGGGTAGTAATCCACTCGATCGCGTTTTTGACGGTCTCGCCGAATTCTTTCGATTTTGGCGTCTCGCCGTGCGCGAGGAATGTGAGAAGGGCTAGGCCCGTGCAAGCTGCGCGCGATTTATAATGGCAATTCGGCGCGGCTTCCCAGCTGCCTTTTTGGTCGCCATCCTTCACCTGAGTCTTCTTAAGCCAACGGAGGGCTTTATAGACGGCTCTTTCGGTCTCCTGGTCGCCATACATCGCACCGCCTCGTGTAGCTACGCCGATCGAGCCGGGCGTTCTAGAGCCGACCATCGACTTCATCTTGACTGGCGAGTTGACGAATGCTACGGTATCTTGCGTCGCCGGCTTTACCGAAACTTGCGTCGCGGGAGGCGCGGCGATTGGCGCGAGATTCGAGACTGGGCCGGGGGTAGGATTATCGATTTGAATTTCGACATCTTCCATCGGCGGCGGTTCTGACGGAGGTTCATCCGGCGGCTCTTCCTGTTCTTGCTCTTCCGGCGCTTCCTCGACTTCTTCGGCCGTAGCTACGGTTACTTCGATAGTCTTAGAACTCTTGCCGGAAATTGCCGTTACGACAATCAAGATTACAACGAACAGGACAACTGCGATAATCGCAATCAGCGGGGCCATGAGGCGCTGCATTTCGATTCTCGCTTCTTTATATTCGCGCGTATTGTGTGGCTTGCCGAGACCCGACATCATCGTAATAAGACGGGAGAAAAATCCTTTCGTCTCGTAACGTTTGCCGAGTTCTTCAATATCAATACCTTCGTCTAGTGTTTCAACTTCTTCGCTCATGATATATTACTCCCCTATTACATAGTGAACACACTAACGCTGTAAAGTTCGTTTTTGTAGCAAATATCGAGAACATCTATAAGCGCTTTATGGGGACTATCCGTCGCACATTTAACGATTATAGGTGTTTTCTTCGAGGTCTTTGCAATATCTTTAAGATATCTATCGAGCTCTTCTCTTGCTACTTTAGCCGAACCCGAAGGCCCGCCAAGAGCCTTCTTGTTATAGACTATAACGCCATGCGGGCTATTATCATAGCGGCGGCCGATTTCGATGTTCACCGTGATATCGTCAGATGCATCAGATGAACTCGAAGAGGCGGGCGCAGGACGGTTGACATTGAGTTTAGAAAGCACATCCTCCGTCTTGATCGTTACGACGAAGAAGATGATGAGTTCGAACACGACGTCAATCATCGGCGTCATATCAAGAGCAGGGTTTTCTTGAGGTCTCTTGCCCATAGATTACTTCCTCCTCTTCCATTTGTCGAGATGTGGACGGCTAGGCGTCTTTTCACTAGTTCTATCTTCATAAATCGCCATGAAGGAAATCTTCCAAATGCCTGCGGAAGTGCAAGCATTCATGACTTTGGCGATTTCGGAGTGTGGCGTATCGTAGTCGGCGCGGATGAGTATCGGGAATTCGCCGATTCTCTTCTTTTTATCCTCTACGCGACGCTGCAGTTCGCTAGTAGAAATTTCACGATCTGCCATTGATATGCGGGCGTGACGAAGGCGGTTGCCTTTTGTATCACGAATCGCTACATCAATTTGCATGTGGGTGGGCGGAAGTTCTTCTGGCGTAAGCACTATGCCATTCGTTCCGTCCTCTAGCTCAATCGTCTCATCCTTCTTCTGCGATTCGGTAAGAGTAACGACGAAGAAGATGATGAGCTCGAATACGACGTCGATCATCGGCGTCATATCAAGAGCTGGATTTTCTTGAGGTCTCCTTCCCATTGTGGGATTCTCCGTTTCCGGTTCTTGGGAAATTAACCTTCTACAGGGGCTTCTTCACCTGCGACTTCGACATTTCTGAGGCCGTTCAAGAATTCCATCGTTGTCGCGGTCATTCTGAGAATCAAGCGGTTGGCATTGTTTCTGAGCGAGTAGAACGCGGTAATAGAAGGAATCGAGACGATTAGACCGCCAGCAGTTGTCCAAAGCGCCTGACCGATTGATTTAGCGAGTTCCGCAGCACCTACGTTACCGGTAGCGAGCGTTTGGAACGTCAAAATCATGCCTTGCACCGTACCGAGAAGGCCGAGCGACGGGCCGAGGTTACCGCAGACCGAAACCCAGTTGAGGCGCTGCATCATCTTTTCCTGTTCGAGGTCGGAGGCCGCAGTAACGGCTTCCTGAATTACATCGAAACCTTCTTCTACATGCTGGAAGGCGGCAAGAAGAATATTCGACATTGCAGAAGGGGTATTCTGGCAAGCTTCCATAGCAGCAACGATATCGCCTTGCGACATGGCGGCCTGAACCTTATCGATAAGACGAGCAGGCATGAGTTTTTCGGGCTTGATCATGATCATGCAGTCCACCGAGAAGTAAATAGCAAGCATGCCATCGCCGAAAAGTGCGAACCAGAGGAGCATACCGACGATACCTGAACCAAACACGATTTCGTAGAAACCACCCGCATCTTGAGGCTTCGCGGCCGCGTTGTCGTCGACTTTTTGGCCATCTGCGCCTTCGAGCTGGCCGGCTTCGCCTTCCTGAGCCAAAGATTGGATGGCAACGATTGGCGCAGCACATGTGCCTACGGCAATCATCAGTGCGAGTAGTGATTTCTTGATCTTATTCATTTTGTTAGGTTCCTTCCTGTTTGTTATAATTTTGAAAAATTAGGTTTGTTTTAGGGTTTATTAAAGCTGCTTTGCCTTTGCTTCCATATCGTTGGCTCGCGAGGCCTGATTGAGTTTTCTAAAGCAATCGGCTGCCTTCATATACGCTTCGCGTCTGGCGTTTTTGCAAGGATCGTCGCCATACATAAGCGCGACTCTGAGATAGCCATCGGTAAGCGCCTTCGTATAGCTTTCATTCGAACCGCCGCCCTGCGCTAGGATTATATCGCCACGCATATTGAGCGCCGCAGCGCTGGAAGCCCTATCGCCGCTTGTCGCGGCTTTCTTGAGGCAGTTTTCGAGCTGTGGAATTTTGCCGAGCTTGAGAAGCACTTGCCAGTAGGCAGGTGCGAATTCGCCGGTGAACGCCGCATCTTTATTATCGTTTAGGATGCTCTGCGCTACCTTATTCGCCTCATTCGCATCTCCCGAATCAAGATAGGCGCTAACAAGCCATCTTGCGGCGGGCTTATCCCAATTCAGCATCTTGTAATCGGCAACAATCTGCTTGAGAAGGGGAATGGCCTGCCTGCCTTGTTTGTTGCCGACCATTTCAATCGCCTTGCCGAGGTTCGCCGGCTCCGGGATTTCCAGCGAATCGACTTCGTTCTCCTTGAAATTACCGTTGACTACGGTATTGCCTTTCTTATAGGCAACCGTATATTCTTTAGATGCAACTTTCCACTTGATGTCGCCCTGAACAGGCGCGCCTACCTTGGGGTAGATCGTTCCTTGTATTGCCCACGCTGATGAAATCGCGGCGATCGCAAGTGCAGAGAGTACTAGCTTTTTCATTTTTATTATTCTCCTTCAGATTGGTTTTCTTCAGAATCCTGGGGTTCTTCCTGGACTTCTATTGTTTCGACTGGTGTAGAATTTTCTTGTTTATTGGTTTCTTGTGCGGCAGATTCGGCTGCTGCTTTTTCTTCTTCTTCGCTAGGCATTACGGCGCCTGCGGCTTCAGCTTGCTGCATTGCATTTCGAATTTCCGTTCTCGCACTTCCGTTCGGGAAGGTTGCGAGGTAATCGGAACCGAACTTCAACACAAAGCCGCCTTTTTCCGGCCCGAGCTTTGCAAGAAGAGGAACGAGAAGGGTATAGGCTCTCTCGAGGTTCTTTACTTCCTGTGCCGATAGTTCGTCAAATGTCTTTTCTTGGGAATTCTTAGCAACTTCCGCGAGCGCTTTCGCTTCTTCTTCGCTTAGCCCCTCGGTTGATACTTGCGCCTTTTCTTTGACCGGCTGATGCGCCTGGAGGAACGCCTGCAATGTCGCTGCGGCCTGCTCGCCGGTTTCTTTCGATTCTTCCTTGAATCCCATATCGGCTTCTGCGTTCATGCGTCGAATACGGATTTCAGCGCTCATGAGGTCAAGCGAATCGCGCTCAGCCTGCGGTTTCTTGGCCCAGTATTGCGTTCTTAGACGCTTCAAAGCGCCCATAGCCGCAGCAAAATGCTTCTTTCTGAGATTCGTATCTTTTTCGGTCAAGCCCTGTGCAGAGGCGACATCGACCAAAAGGAAGTTTGCATCTGCCGCTGCGGAAAGATTCTTCAGCTTGGGATCTTCGAGAATTTTATCGATATATTCGCGCGAAGAAATATAATCCTTTTGGTTATAGTAAGATTTCGCCTGTCCGATTCTTGCGCGAGCTACGGCAGTTGGTAGGTTTGTGCTGGCAAGATTAATCGCTTTGTTGAATGCTTCGTCAGCCAAGAGCCAGCTCTTTGCGTTGATAAGCGATTCGCCTGCTCTTACGAAGTCCCATGCGGTGTAGTTGCCATCTGTCTTGAGCATATCGCGATAGATTTCGGTCGCCTCTTTGTTCATACCCATTTCGATCAAGCTCTTGGCGAGGCGCGGCATGGCGTCTTTCGCTTCAGGCGAATCCGGGAAGCGTTGAGCAAGGCGCGCGAGGGCATCCTTGGATTTCTCGACATCTCCCATCGCCGTATAGAGCGTTCCGAGAAGGACATAGGATTTCGCCGCATATTTGCCCTGGGGGAACTGTTTTACATATTCCTCTAGGTTGTCGGCGGCATTCTTACGGAAAAGTTCAACCTTGGCAGCAGGCTTCTTCAGACGGCGCCAGCTATCGCCGGTTAGGAATAGCGCGCCTTCCTTAAGATCGGAATATTTCGCTTTGTCATTTGCGGTGATTCCAGGGTCTGCGAGCTTCTTGTCGGCATCTGCTGCAAAAGCGCGGAAATCTTTGATGCCTTGAATAATCTGTGCGCAGCCTTTTGCTTCCTGCTCGGCCGCGACTTGTTCGTTTTCATTCGTCTTAGCGCCGTCGATCATCGCAAAACCGGTCTTTTGGTAGGTCATTGCACGGTTCATTTGAGCTTGCGCTTTGCGGAGGGGGTTTTCTTCGGCTTCGATATATTTCGTCAATGTCTGAATCGCATTGGCGGTATCGCCGATCTTATCATAGCAATACGCGAGGCTCGATAGGGAAGTCGCGTAATAGTGGTTCTTGCTATAATACTTGCCGAAGAGTTCCCAGAGCGCGATGGCGTCTTCCCACTTTTCTGCCGTCTGCAATTCGCCAGCCATAGATGCAGCCATTACAGGAGCGTTTGAGTGGCGACGATAATTCATAAAGAAGGCTTTTTGGAGCTGATCGGCCCTCGTCAAATCGCCGCGACTCTTTTCGAGACCTGCCGCACGAATTACTGCGTCGCCCGCGAGAGTCATTACCGTATCGTTTTGATTGCCGGCAAAGCGTTCGGCAAGATACCCCTCGATTGCGTCGAGATCCATTCTCCAATCAGCTTTCTTCGGGCTGTCTTTTGTGCGCGGGTCGCGCATGAGGGTATTATAGCTATTAATGATAGATTCGATAGCCTGAATCGATTCTTTGCCTTCCGGGTAGGAGCCGAGGGTCGTAAGAAGATCATTGATCGATTCTTCGTAATTACCTTCGGCCGCCATTGAATATGCCGCTGCGAATTGCATCTGGCGCACGCGCTGCATCTGCTCTGGCGTTACTTTACTCTTTACCGTCGCGCCGAATTTTTCGGTGGCGAATTCGGCGATCGCCTTTTCCATATCGCCGGCTTTTGCGGCCCACGCAGATTCCGGATACTGCACGAATACGTTCAGCGCATGGTTGTAGGCGCCTTGTCCATTGCGCTTCTTGCCCGAGACAATTGCGCCGAAGAGGAGGCTCTTTACTTTTTCGTTGTCTTTAGTAGGCTTGGCTTTGTATTCTTTCTGGGCTTCATCCCAAAGGATTTGCGCCAGCATGAATCGGCATTGTGGCATTGGCGACTGCTTAAGGAGGCCGTAAATGCCATCTGGATCGACTTCTTTGATCTGCGCGTGGAGCTCGGCGAGCTGATCCATATAGTCGTCAATCGTGCTCTGGGCTTTTTCGACGCTGCCCCTCAAGAGCTCAATGTGGGCGAGCATCGCAATTGCACGGCCGAAAAAGACGGGGCGATCTTGCTCCCACAAAAGCTGGTCGACGATGACCTTGGCTTTATTGAGCAAATCGGTGCGATCTTTCGGCGTAGGCTTTTCTGCGGCGAGGCGCAGATAGATTTCCGCCGTTTCGCTTGCGACATTGCACCAAGTATTGGCGTCATCGTCGCTCGCGCCCTTATCGATCTGTTTCAAAAGCCCCTCGTAACGTTCGGCGGCCTTTGCGAGCTGCTTATCGCCGAGAAGAATTTGCCCGTATGCGTAAGAAGCTTCATGATAGAATTTCTTGAGTTCTTTTGGCGGGGTCGGGAACTTTTTGAAGAACTCGTTATAGATATTCGAGCACTCGGTCTTTTTACCCTGCTGGTTGAAGCTGTTTGCGACTTCCAATCGAGCAGCCCAATATTTAGAGCCATTTCGATCTGGGAGTGCGGCAATGCGCTTTTCGGCTTCCTCCTGTTTACCGAGCGAGATCATCGCGCGTATTTCAATAGCAAAGAAGCTTGTGTCGGCTTCCGGCCCAGGCCATTTCTGCTTCGCCGCCTCGATTACGGGCTGCGCAAAATCAGGTAGCGCGGCGTCTACAAGAGCTTCGGCATACCTGATTTCATCTTGAAGCGCGGTATCTAGCTGTGGGGCAGATCCGCTTTCACCTTCTTGCGAAAATGCGCTCATCGCGGCCGTGCAAACCGCTGCTAGCGCAACACATACTTTCAAATTCTTTGAACTCATGATGTTGGTATTATACACTTTATCCCTGTTTGACGCAAGGGGGGAGACGCAAAAATCTTATTTTGATTTTTTCGCTTCTTTTAGACTTTTTTCGTCCCCTACTAGCCATTTTGCCGCAAATTTGCTATAATATGAAGAAAATAGTGGAGATTTTAAGCTTATGAACAAGATAATTTGCGCCGATCGTCGTATTTCAAGATGCGCTAATTTTGCGATTTCGCTTGCTTTAGCGGCAATTTTGGCAGGTTGCGGCGATTCTGGCGATGAAGCGAGCAACTCGAGCGAAGGGGAGATCACTCTAGCTCAAGAAGCCGATACGCCCCTAGATAGCGACGCTGCGCTCGATGCGATTTCAGATATTTCTAGCATGCGAGGGATGGAATATTCTCGCCGCGCGCCGATACTCAGCGCGCAAGATCAACAGGTTGCGCTATTGCCTTGCTCAAATAAAGTCGCCGAGCGCTTAGTCGAGTTTCATGCCTCGCGCGGCGGCAAAACCAACCTTCTTGTCTGGGAGGCGTGCACCCTAATCGGGAAAGACAAAGAAGTTATCAAAGGCAAGGGGCCTTTATTATATAGAGTAGAAAAGTTGAACGACACCCTATATATGCTCTACTCAACTCTCAGCGACAGCCCTAAAGACGAAAAGAAATTCTCTTTTGTCATTACCGACGGCAAAACCATTCGCCGGGTTGTAGAATTTTCGGCGATGCCTAGCAATCGCGTGATTATGAGGATTATGGAAGCGACTAAAGATTCTGTCGCACTAAACGATTTAGCTGCGATGATTTTCAACGGAGATGAAAATTGCCGGACTGCTGATAAGGAATATTGCGAAAAGCTCCTCCAAAATGCCGCCTTGGATGGAGAATGGATGGCTTGCCGCAATTTAGCATTCCTTTATAAACTAGATCGTGAAAAAGATCATAGTCACTATTGGGCAGATTTGGCAGAAAAAGTATTTCAGCGCTCAATACCAGGCGAAATCAGAAAGCCCATGAAGAAAATACCTGTTTCTGCATGGCCGATAATGAGTGAAGCTCTTGGTTTTTAATAATTAATAAAGATAGGAAGCTGAATATGATGAATCATATTATCTTGAGCACTATTGCAATCTTGCTTGTTGGTTGCAGCAAGCAGGAACAACCACCTGCAAGACCAGCAGCTGAAGATGTTGCACTTGCTGCGGCGGAGGCAATGGTCAATCTTGATGAGCAGTCGTTTGTCGCATTGCTGGATTCTCCAGACGAAAAAGATAGACAAGATTATAAATGGCTTTTTTCAGAAGAGAGCTTTATCTATTTGGGGATGAAGAACCTTCAAAAAGAGAACCCGAAGTTTGCGGTAGTGTATCGCGGTTCTACTTGGCCTACATCTTCTGATGAAGCGCCGGAAGGTGTAGCGGCTGTAAAGGCTTCAGCCGAAATATTATCTTCTGGCGAAGGCGAACTCGTGGATTCGGATGGAAATGCGTGCTTGGCAGTAATCCCAACGGAACCTGGCAAAGGAAAATACGAGGATAGATATTTCGATACCTATTGCTTTGTAGATGGCAAGATGGGGTTGTTAATACCGCTAAAAATCGTAAAAAAGGATGGCGCGTGGTTTGTTGATAAAGAAACGATGCGAGATTTGTGCAATGGTGAAACGATAATTCCGCCAAACCTATACAAGGATAGTTCTATTCACCGGCCGGCTCGTCTCATGAACAGCCCCGAGCAGATATTTGCCGAAAAATCTGCTATGTGGTGTGAGGAAGTGGAACTCGCCGATGTAAATTATGGAATGCAATTCACTCCAGATATGTACGATGAACGTAGCATCGTCGTAGATGTTCGCTCGGTCGATAAACAAGGTCGCCATCTTCGATCGGGCTTGATATGCAGCGTGGACGAATTGCACGATACAATCCGCAATCTAATGCGCAACCCAGCCTCGCAAGAGCCTAAAATCATAATTCGCGCCGATTTTGAAGCCAAGCACATAGATATCGCGAAAGTAATGAATGCGGCAACCTCGGCCGGAGTATGGAAATTTTATATAATGGGTCTCGAGGAAAGCGCTCAAGCACGCCAGCGCCTTAATCGAGCTGGTCGCAGTTATCGTTTTATGGTCAAAGAGAACACCACATCTTTTGATAAATTTTCTCTTCTAGTTGTAGTTCGCCCAGCCCCTTCAAGTTGCGCAATGTTTGAGGACGAAGACGAAGAAGGCGTGCCGTTGATGGGCTATAGCGCGCAAAATTATGTTCGTATAGATATCGGACGCCGCAACGACTCGAATCCGCAAGGCGCAATAGTATACAACAAGAAAGCCCTTGGCGGCGATTCCCAGACTATGTTGACGGAACTCGATGGATGCTTGGAAGAACTCGCCAAGACATCGAAGGATGTTCAAATTGAAATTTCTTGCACTTGCGATAGCCCGCATAAAGCGCTGGTCGACGTTCTCGATCTCTGCTACAAGCATGGCCTAAAGAATATAAGTTTATTTACAATGTAACGGAATATGCCAAAGAAAAAAGCAGTCGGAACCGAAAAGAAAAAGACCCTCGCGCTAGTTTCGCTAGGATGCGCGAAGAATGCCGTGGATTTGCAAAATCGCGTCGGTGCGCTTTTGAAGAATGAATATATTCTTTCGCGCGACCCGGATCGTGCCGATACGGTATTAATCAATACTTGCGCATTTATAGAATCTGCGCGAAAAGAAGCCGAGGCCGAAATCGTCCGTGCGATTCAATTAAAATCGAAGGGTAATTACAATAAGATAATTGTCGCGGGCTGCTATCCACAGCGCTATCCGGCAGCGCTAGCGCGTTTCCCCGGCGTAGATGAATGGTTAGGTGTTCCAAAAGATTGGCAAAAGCCGTCGATACCAGGGCTTCGTTTCACCGGCAAAGCCTATGCATATTTGAAAATTGCCGAGGGCTGCTCGCACCGTTGCGCATATTGCGCTATCCCGGCGATTCGCGGACGCTTTCGCTCGCGACCTGAGGCAGATATAATTGCCGAAGCTCGAGCATTGTTGAAAAGCGGCTGCCGCGAGCTTAATATCGTAGCGCAAGATCCTATGCTTTGGCGCGGCGAAAATAAACGCAAACTCCCGGACCTACTTTGGAAACTCGATTCTCTAAAAGGAGATTTTTGGATACGCGTACTTTATTCATACCCGAATGAAATAACAGAAGAGTTTGTCGAGTGGATGAATTTAGCTCGTCACGCAGTAAAATATATAGATGTTCCACTTCAACATACCGTGCCGGAAGTTCTTGAGAAGATGAATCGCGCGCGCGCAATCGCGGCATCGCGCGAGGCACCTTTCGTTTTGCGCGAAGTAATACCTGGTGTTACCTTAAGAACTACAATCATGGTCGGTTTCCCCGGCGAAACGGAAGCTCGTTTCAAATGGCTTTTAAGCGATTTAAGGCGTATGCAATTCGATCGCCTTGGCGTTTTTGCCTATAGCCCCGAGGAAGGGACAATTGGAGCGCAGATGCGCGGCCGACCTTCAAAAGCAATTGCCCTCAAGCGCGAAAAAGCCGTTGCGCGCCTCGCGAGCGATATATGGGAAAAGAAAGCCTTGCGACTAGTCGGCTCTCGCTTTAAGGCGCTTGTAATCGCCTCTGGTGTCGCAAGAATGGAATCGCAGGCGCCGGAAGTAGATGGTGTAGTTTATCTTGATTCTGATGCGGTAGGTGAATTTGTGGAGGTGGAACTTGTTTCGGTAAAAGGTTGTGATTTCGATGGAAGGGTGGTTTCATGATTAGAGAAATCGAATTTGATTTTCTCTCGCCTGAATCTAGCGATGGCGCATGCAGGACTATCCGGGAAATTCTCGATAAACCTTTTTCGTTTGCGCCGCATGATCAAGATAGTTCTCACATCACTAAAGATTTTTCCAAAAGCGCTCAAGGAGTCCTCGTAAACGATGGTGTCCGTTCTCGCGATTTCAAGTATTACATATTCGACTGGGATGATAACATTCTCCACATGCCTACTAAAATTCGCATGGAAAGAAAGGGCGACGATGGAGTATGGCGCGAGGTAGAAGTCTCTACGTCCACTTTTGCGCTTGTTAGAGCCGATATCGAACATTATCGTGCGCCGAAAGGCGGCTGGGCAGAAGCTTTTCGCGATTTTCAAGATAATCCTTCGAGAGATAATTTTCTTGAAGATACGATTGCGGCGCTCGAACGTATTGCGCATGGCGAGACTCCTGGCCCTAGCTATAACGCGCTAAAAAAAACTCTCCGCGAGGGCAGGCTTTTCGCTATCGTAACGGCGCGTGGCCACGCCCCCGAGACGATAGAAAACGCCGTGAGAATTTTTATACGCTATGCTCTAAGCGAAGAAGAGCGTGAGGAAATGCTCGCAAATCTCCGCGGCTACAGAAGATGGATCGATAAAGTCGAAGTATTCGGAACAGATGCCGAAGAAATAGATTATTATCTTTCGCTTTGCCGTTATTCGGCAGTGACAAACGATTCCTTCAAGGAACGCATGGCAAACGATCCTATTTATCGCGAAAAACTCGCGACGGCTTCTACTGCCGCGCGTCCGGAATTGGCGAAAGAATTCGCAATCCGCGATTTCGTGGAACATGTCTTCCACATGCTGGAACGCAATAATGGCTTCGATCGCTCAGTCTCTATTGGCTTTTCCGACGATGATATTGGCAATGTGAAAAGTGTTTCGAATTTCATCAAGCGTGAACTTTCCCGTCGTTTTGAAGGAATAAAATTTGTCGTCTATGATACATCCGATGCGACGCTAGCGAAGGGCAGAAAGGTTTGTGTTTCGGGCCAGCTTAATCTTCCGGGGTTTTAATCATGGAAAAATCGAATGCGAGAATTTCCGGCGCAGTGGCGGCAGGGTTCCCTTCTCCTGCAGAGCAATACCTCGAGCTGTCGCTTGATTTGAATGAATTTCTCGTCAAACGCCCGGCAGCGACTTTCTTTGTTCACGTTCAAGGCGATTCAATGATTGGTGAAGGAATTCAGAATGGTGATTTATTGGTTGTCGATCGCTCGATTATTCCTGCATCCGGCGATATTATCATTGCTTGTGTAAACGGCGAATTTACTGTAAAAACATATAAGCGCTTATTATCAGCTAAAGGCTCGCGAAAAATCAGGCGAACTAATCTTTCGGTCTTCCAACTATGAACTATATGGCGATATGTCGCGCAGGTTTATTTCGATTCTACGCTTCTACGCTCCGAAACGCTCGATGTCGAGCAATATTCTATCGACGAAGCCTTTTTTTGCCGCCGAATTTCGATTCGAAAGGACTTTTCGATTTTGGCAAACATCTGCGAGCTAAAATCTTGCGCTGGATAGGCTTGCCATGCGGAATTGGTTTCGCGCCAACCAAAACACTCGCGAAAATTGCAAATCATATCGCAAAAAAAAAATCTTACAATCTTCCAGAAAGTTTTGGTTAGGTACTAGTATTCTACACGGGAATATGCTATAATATCAGCATGAAAACCGCGATGGTTTGATAAAGAGGAGTCTGATATGTCGAGTACGCTAGATAAAATCGCCGCGAACCAGCAGGAATATTCCTGTCGAGTGGAAACTCTAGGGGAATGCAAAATTGATTCTCCAGTCCGTCATCACGAATTCATTCGCGATGGAGAGAGGATACTCGTCACCGAAAACGAGATGTTCATGAAATATCTCGAAGGGCGTCTCGGGCATACTCCGACATTCGAAAGGGCGGGCCCATTGCCGAAAATCTTTCATCAGCCATCATGGACGAGAGTCGGCATAGTTACGGCGGGCGGGCTTTGTCCAGGGCTAAACAATGTAATCAAGGGGCTTGTCGAAATTCTTTCCTACGATTACGGCGTAAAGACGATTTTTGGAATCAAGTACGGCTACGCCGGGCTTTCATCGAAGTTCAACTATCAGCCGATTATGTTGAACCCGGATGTCGTCGATACAATCCACGAACTCGGTGGGACGATTCTCGGCTCTTCGCGCGGCCAGCAGCCGACCGAGGAGATTGTCGATACCCTGGAGAGAATGAATATCAACATCCTCTTTTGCATCGGCGGCGATGGGTCGCTAAGATGCGCGCGCGATGTTGCCGAGGAAGTAAAGAAGCGCAACTTAAAAATTTCCATTGTCGGCATTCCAAAGACGATCGATAACGATTTGCAATTCGTAGGCCGCTCGTTTGGTTTCGAGACGGCGGTAGCCGAGGCCGCGAATATAATCCGCAATGCGCATGTCGAGGCGAAGGGCACGGCAGGCGGCATCGGCCTCATCAAGGTAATGGGACGCGATTCCGGCTTTATCGCGGCTTACGCTTCTATAGCGAACCCGGTCGTCAATTTCTGTCTAGTGCCGGAAAGTCCGTTCACGCTGGATGGCCCAAACGGCTTGTTCGCCGCGCTCGAAAATCGTTTCGCGGCAGGCAAAGACCACGCGGTAATCGTAGTCGCGGAAGGTGCGGGGCAAGAGCTTTTCAAGGATATGCCAGACGTGCGAGATGCATCCGGCAATATCTTGAAGAAAGATATCGGCGAATTCCTGAAGAGGGCGATAGAATGCCACATGAAGAGCCGCAATATCAAGAGCAGCGTAAAGTATTTTGACCCGAGCTACACGATTCGCTCCGTCCCGGCGCGCGGCACAGATGCGATTCGTTGCTATATGCTCGCGAGAAACGCCGTGCACGCCGCGATGGCCGGTCGCACGAATTGCGTCGTCGGCAATCTCGGCGAAAGCTATTGCCTTGTGCCGATTAAACTCGCGACAATCGAGCGTCAGAAGATTTCGCTCAAGAGCGATTTGTGGCGTTCGGTGATGGATGCTACAGGCCAAGCATATTATTTCGATTCTACTCCCAAGGCTCCTTCTGAACATATCATGGCGCCGTGAGGAATTAGGAATTGGGAATTGGAAGTTTGGAGTTTGGTGTATGAAAAAAACGATTAGTTGTTGTATCGCGGCCTTGGTCGCTAGCGTCGCCGCATTTTCTTATGCCCTGGAAACAGGCGAGAGTCTGGAATTTGCGGCAGATGGATACTTGAGGATGGTTACCGTTTTGGGTCGCTCAAGCCAAAACGCTTACTACGGCACGCTAGATAGTTACAACGGAACAGCAAATGCCACGATCCTCGAAACTGCGGATGGCTTTCGTCTTGATATCGACGATTGGCGAAATGGTCGTAATATCAGCGTTGTAAAGACGGCCGCCGGAACGAATGTCGCGTTCAATTCAAAGGCGCGCAGGACGAGCGCGAGCTGCAAGGCGCTAACGACTAAAGATGTGTTTGGCGATTCAGCCCATGAGAGTGAAAAAGAAGAAAATGGAACGCTGCAATTTGCCACTCGCGCTTCAGACCCTCTCGCCTCCGGCTTGAACAAAGACCCCGTAGATAATGAGATCGATGTTTTGGTAGCTTTCGACAAGACGGCGATCGAATATCTTAATAGCAAAGGTGAAACGCCGCAAGAAGCCGCCGAAAAGCAGATCGCGAAGATGAATGCCGCGCTCGTCAACAGCGGACTGGGCGACGACTTCAAAATGAATCTTGCCGGAACATATAATGTAGACCTCGATATCGTCAAAGATTTCCCTGATAAAGACGACCCCAAAAGAGGGGATATCACTTCGGCAATACTATCAATCGAAAAGGCTAGCAAATATCCTTTTTGGAAGGCGCTTTTCGATTACCGCAATTCTTATGGCGCGGATATCGTGATGATCCTTACGAACCCCGACCCTGAAGCCGATTATGATCATATCCAGGGCGTTGTCGGCATTGCAATAGGGCTTGAGAATGACACTGACGGCAAATATGGTCTTTCAGCAGCTCTTTTGAGAGATAATAAAGAATCGGCGTACGGTTTTTGCGACCTTAGAGTCTGCGAACAAGATCATACATTTGCGCATGAAGCAGGGCACTTGATGGGTGCCGGGCATTCGGAATTGCTCGACCCCGGTTATTCTGATCCAGGACCGCAGCTCTTCGAGTATTCTACTGCCATGATGTATTTCGATGTCAACTACGGGGATGAAGGCGAATTCTTCTATACGGTAATGGGTTACAATTATACCGGCGTTCCCGGTTCGCCGATATACACCGAAATCCCGTATTATTCTTCGCCGAATCTGAAACATCCCGATTCAGGCACGCCGCTCGGCGATGAAAAGCATGATAATGTAAGAACTCTTCGCGAGACTTACAAATATATATCGCAGTATCGCGTAAGGAAAAATCCAGATGCAATCGTCCTGCCATTTTGGAAAAAGTCTCGCACCTTGACCGGGCCAGCCACAAGAGCAGTGCCGGAGCCTTTCAATCTTCAAGGAATTTTCGAACTCAAGCTCGGCAAGGCTAATGCCAAGACGGGTATTGCGAAGATTTCCGCAACTCTAACCGGGCTAGACGGGAAAAAGAAGAAATTCCCGACAAAAGCGCTAAATGTCTCCGGCGATGTAGTTACGGTAGAGTGGGATGGTTTGACAGTGTTTATTCAAGGCGATGAATTTTTTGGCACTACTGGTGACGCCGGGTCTCTTGGCGTGCAAAAGGGCGTAGTCGGTGGCGAGATGTCCGGCAAGGGCAAGGTATATGTTCTTGGTATTGATGAATATGCGCCGGGCGGCGAAGTAGTAGTCGAACTTTTGCCGACAGATTCTACTCCGGAGCCAGTGACCTTCAGCGGCAAAAAATGGAATTTCGCGAAAGCTGCCGCCGTGAAACTGAAATTCGACAAGAAAGCGAAGCTCTATTCTCTCGTTGTTGACGAGACCAAGGGTCGTACGAACAAGAGCAGCATGAAGCTCAACTATTCCTACAAGAAAGGCACATTCAGCGGCAGTTTCAAGGTCTATAGTATCTTAACATCCGCCAAGGGCAAGCAGTCGCTCAAGAAATTCACGATTAAAGCTACTGGCGTAGTGGCCGATGGTCAAGGCGCTGGTGAGGCTTCGATCAAGAAGCCCAAAGGCGGTCCGTGGACGATTGGCGTCACAAGCGTGCCATAATTGTATGGAAGGAAAAACAGAAAAAGAATATTTGGGTATAGATGCACATGTGCATCTATACCCAAACGGCATAGCTGAAAAAGTCGTAAAAACTCTTTCTGAAAGATTTGGCAACGCGCCGAGTTTCGATGGCACGGTAGAAGGGTGCAAGACGAAAGACGCTGCGGCAAAAATCGCAATTTCCATAAATCTGCCTGTCGCGACAAAGCCAGATAGCGTTGGCCACACAAATGAATTTTGGGCGCCTTACGCGCCGCGGCGCGCGAGCGCGGCTTTGAGCGCGCGCGACGGCGCGCAATTAGAAAGCTCCCCGCGCGTAGTATCGCTCGCCTGCTTCCATCCTCTCGTCAAGAACAAAAAAGAGGAGCTAGCAAGAATCGTCGATTTGGGTTTCACGGGAATAAAGTTTCATCCCGAATATCAGCTTTTCAGATTCAACGATTCGGCGATGGATGAAGTTTGGTCGTTTATGAGCGAGCGGAAGATAGTCGCCTATCTTCATGCCGGCGGCGAGAGAGTATTCCAGCCGCCGTATCATTCCTCGCCAAAAGAAATATTGCGCCTGAAAGAGCGTTTCCCCAAGCTTGAAATCGTTGCGGCGCATCTCGGCGGCTTCGGCATGTGGGATGAAGCCGAGGAAGTCTTGGCCGGGAGCGATGTGTATCTTGATTTGTCGCATACATTCTTCTGGATGAAAGACGAGCAGATTATGCGCTTTATCGGAAAACATGGCGCACGGAAGATTCTCTTTGGCTCCGATGCCCCGTGGCAAGACCCCGGATCGGTGTTAAAGGCATTCCTTAAGCTAGATTTGGCGCCGGAAAATAAAAAGATGATACTTTACGAAAACGCGTTGCGTCTCTTTAGCCTATAGACCCGCGAAGCAAAATTTGGTATAATACACACAATTAAACGGCATATATTGCAAAATACAGGAGATACAGATAGCATGAATATCGATACGTTATGTGTTCAGGGCGGATGGCAACCAAAGTGCGGCGAGCCTCGTCAAGTCCCGATTTATTCTTCTACGACTTTCAAATACGATACGACTCAGCACATGGCCGACCTCTTCGACCTCAAGGCCAGCGGGTATTTTTATACAAGACTCGCGAATCCGACAAATGATCAGGTAGCGAAAAAGATTGCCGCGTTGGAAGGGGGCGTTGCTGCAATTTTGACCTCGTCGGGCCAAGCCGCGAGCACTTACTCTGTTCTCAATCTTTGCAATGCGGGCGACCATGTTGTTTGCTCGGCGCAAATCTATGGCGGAACATTCAACCTCTTCGCCGTGAGCATGAAGAAACTTGGAATCGAATTCACTTTCGTAGACCCCGATGCGCCAATCGAAACAATCATGAAGGCGTTTAAGCCGAATACGAAGTGCGTGTTCGCGGAAACAGTCGCCAATCCTTCGGGATGCGTCCTCGATATCGCGAAATGGTCCAAGGCGGCGCACAAATTCGGCGCCCCGCTTATCGTCGATAACACTTTCCCGACTCCGATCCTTTGCCGTCCTTTCGAACATGGCGCAGATATCGTAGTCCATGCCACAACGAAATACATGGATGGTCACTCTTCGCAGGTCGGCGGTTGTATCGTCGATTCCGGCAATTTCGATTGGACGAAATACCCCGAGCGCTTCACCGGACTCGTCGAGCCCGATGAATCTTATCACGGCTTGAGCTACACGAAGTCGTTCGGCAAGATGGCCTATATAGTAAAGTGCACTGCGCATTTGATGCGCGACTTTGGTTCTATTCCTTCACCGTTCAATGCGTTTCTCGTGAACTTGGGGCTTGAGAGCTTGCACTTGAGAATTCGCCGTCACGCAGAATCTGCGCTTAAGATCGCGAAATGGCTTAAGACCCAAAAGAAAGTCGCGTGGGTGAATTTCGCGGGTCTAGCCGATAACAAGTATAACAAACTCGTCAAGAAGCAATTCGATGGTCCTAGCCCATGCGGCGTAATGACATTCGGTATCAAGGGCGGCAGAGAAGCTTCCATTAAGTTCATGGATTCGCTCAAGCTCATTGGTATCGTTACTCACGTCGCCGATGCGTGGAGCTGTGTGTTGCATCCTGCCTCCCACACCCATCGTCAGCTTACCGATGAACAGCTCAAGGCGGCTGGAATTCCGCCGGACCTTATTCGTTTCTCTGTCGGTCTCGAAGACCCTAAGGACCTTATTGCCGACCTCAAGCAAGCCCTGGCGAAAATCTAATATCGCGATTGAATAAAAAACGAAAGATAAACCTATATGTCCGAGAAGAAGAGCATAAAATGGTTTGATGCAATAGCGGCGTTTATACTTGCCGCTATTGCGCTAATCATCTATTATTCAACAACATCCGGCTATGCATTCCCGAATATAGTCGACTATGTTCCGAAGAATAGCGCTGCGAAGGCGGGCGAGGGCGCGCTTGTTCTTTCATCTTCGAAATTAATCGCGGCGTGGCGAGGCTTTGCCGGCGCGAGCCAGGATATAGGTTTTCCGCTAACGGGGTGGTTTGCGCGTCGCATGGGCGCCGGCAATTATATGATGCCGTTATTCGGTGCGCTCGCGACGGTATTCGTTTATCTATATAGCGTATTTTTCTTCCGGCGTTGCATGGGTAGCGCTCAGGAATCCGGGCGTGTAGCTTGGGCTAGCCGTATCGGCGGCTTTGTAGCTACGGCGGTATTTATGGTTTCTCCGGCGCTTAGAGCCGCAGCGACTCATCTCGAGCCTCGCCTAATCGACCTCGTTTGGGCGTTTGGCGTTATCCTTGTAATTTTGCCATTCGGCATATTGCCGAAATATATTTCGTGGATTCTGCCGCTCATCGCGGGCTTTATGGTCGGCGTAGGGCTTTGCGATTCTGCACTCTTCCTCGTCGCGCTGCCGCTATTTGTCATTGAACTTATGGTCGTCGCGAAGCGTTCGCATCGTCGCCCGTGGGTAGCTTTGGCGCTTCTCGTAATCTTGGCGCTTTCTGTATATTTCATCGCGGCCGCGAATACTCAGCTCGGCTTTAAGGAAACTCTCGTAAATCTCAAGACCGAAGTCCTTAAATATTTCCGCCCTGAAGGCTGGCGCTTTGTCCTTTACTTTACAACTCTGCCTTTCATCATTTCGCTGTTTGCCGCCAAGAGATCGCTACGTGAATTCGGCTCTTGGACGCAGTGGATTTACCATTCCGTTTTGGTCGTTGTTACGATTCTCGCGATTGCGACGCCCCTCGCGCCTAGCGCGCTCATGGCGTCTTATCCGATTTTCCCTGTCGTCGCTTGCGCTTTCGCGGCGCTGACTTCGGGCTACATCGTAGCGTTTTGGTGGGTTAAAGTTTTTCAGACTCCACCGCCATATGGCGACCAGGAATCAAAAGCGAAAATCGAAAAGACCGCAAAGATTTCGCGCTTCTTCGGCTACTCTGCGGGCGGAATTTTCGCAGCTGTCGCTTTGGTCGTTGTTATCGTAAATCTCTTTTCGTTCGATACCCACCGTGGCGATTTCGCAGACCTCGTCGCCGAAAAGGCTGTTTCCGATCTTGATGGCAGGAAATGGCTTATAACCGATGGGTCGATTGACGAGCATTTGCTCATCGCGATAAACCGCCTTGGTTCGGATGCCCACATAATTTCGCTCGCTCGCGAAAACGACCCCGTATACATCGAATATCTCAGGAAGGTAGTAGAGGAAGAAAAGCTCGGCGGCGCTAACAATGCGAGCCTTTTGATGTCCCTCGAACTCGGCATTTTGCCGTTTATCCAAGATTGGCTTGAGAGCGACCCAGATATCAAGCGCGAAGTTGCCGTGTGGGGCGCTGCCGATTTGCTCCTCAAGGCGGGCCTCGAGGCCGTCCCGGAATTCCTCTTCTTCGGCGCCGATTCTTCGCGTGAAGTCGATATCAAGCGCGAATGGCAGGCGTATTCCAAATTGCTCGATGTCACGCCCGGCAAGGGCAGTTTGAGAAATAAAAATGTCGAAGATCCTCTCGAGCGCTCGAAAATCGCTCTTCGCCGTCACATTGGGCTCATCGCAAACAACCGCGGCGTGTGGCTTGCCGACAAAGGCCGCAAGGATGAAGCGTTCGACCTTTTCGAGCTTGTCCTGAACGAAATCGACCCCGATAACGTCTGCGCGCTGTTCAACGAGTGCGAACTAGTGAGGCTTGGCGAACGACGCGCCGTCGCGAAATCTAAAGCGCTTGATGCGAAAGTTTCCGCGCTCGTTAAAGATAAGATGCGCTATAGAGGAATTCCTCTTTCTATTCACTACGGCTATATCCGCTCGCCGGAAATCTTTGTGCGTCTTGGTATCGATTGGGTTCGCTCCGGCAGACCCGGCGAAGCTTTGCTTCAGTTCGGCCGGGCCATGGATTTGATTCCGAACGACCGCCGCACGTCTCTAATGAACCTCATGGCTTCACTCTACGCCGTCGATAACGACCGCGAGAAGAGTCGCAAAACCTACGAAATGGTGCTTTCGCGCGATTCTACAAACCACGAAGCGCTCATCGGCATGATGCGCCTCGAGCTAATCGAAGGCAATATCGATAAGGCGATCGAACTTCTCGAAAAGGCCAATGCCGCGAGCGGCGACGACCCGCGCGCTCTCGCCGACAAGGCGCTACTTTTCTTGCTCAAGAAGGACTACGCGCAAGCTCGCGAACTTCTGCGGAAAGCTACGGAAATCGATTCGAGCGATATGAATGCGTGGAGCTTGTTCGCCGCGACATATATTCAGCAGATTGATGACGAGAAAGACTCTGCCGTGCGCTCAAAGTTGATGGATGAACTTGAAAACAGCGTCGTCCCTTCGATGGAAAAGCATTCCAAAGGAACGAATAATTATCAAGTTCAAAACACCAAGGCGTTTATCTTGCTAAAGAAGGGCGCCGAGCGCCGCAAAGAAGCGCGCGATGCGTTCCTCGTCGCGGCGCGCACTCGTCCTGAAGTCGCCGCTACGGGCGATATGATTCTTGGGCTTGATATTTCGCTCAACGATACTGTCGACGCCGAACGTCAAGCGCGCGAAATGCTTCGCCGCGATCGCAAAGCGCCGCTCGCAAACTATGTAATGGGTTCTTTGAAACTGCAAAAAGGCGAATATGCCGAAGCCGAGGCATACTTGAGAATCAGTGCATCGGCGGCAAAGCCAGTGCCGCTCGCGTTGAACGACCTCGCGGAAGTTTTGCGCCGCTCGAATAGGTTGCAGGAAGCCGAGGGGTTTGCGCGCAAGGCGGTCGAAGCCGCGCCGAATCTTTATGTCGCTTGGGATACCCTAGCTACGATTATCTTGCAGCGCGATGGCGATTTGGATGAGGCGGAGCGTTGCGTAACAAAGGCTTGCGAACTTTCGAAGGGTGCGCAAGGCAAAGATGTCGCAGATATCAGAATGCTCATGACGCTCGCGAAAGTTCAGCTTGCAAAAGGACGAAAAGGCGAAGCGGCGGAAATCCTTCGCGCTAAAGCGAATATCCGCAAAGTAAAGGAAAATTCCTCTTTGCTTTCGGAATTCGAGAAGCGCGAATTAGAGGAGCTCGAAAAGAGTGTTCAGTAGTATACTCCTCGCGGCGGCCACATTCCAAATCGGGCCTTTCTATCAGCAAAAGCAAGATTATTTTGCACTGCGCCCGATTGTCGCTTATGAAGAAGGCGAGACGGATATACTTTGGCCGCTGTTTACTTGCCATAGGGATTGGTGGCGCTTTGCCTATATCGTAAACTACCAAAGCTATCCGCAAGATACCGGCTATCAATTTTCCATTTTGCCGATTTGGTTTAATGGACGCGACGAAGAGACTGGCGCTTATGCCGGGCTATTCCCGATTTATGGTCACCATCCTCATTTTTTGATGATGTATGATCTCGATTTCGCTCTGTGGCCGCTGTGGACGCATTATAAAATGCCGCGTGGCAGAGAATGGCTGGAGACGAATTCCATACTTTTCCCGTTCTTTTCGTGGCGTAGTGATGGCGCATGGAGTTTTTGGCCGGTCTATGGCGTTAATTATCAGCGAGAATCCGACCACCGCTATTTCCTTTGGCCGATTGTGACATGGGCGAGCTACAGGCAAGACCGCGATACTGCGGGCGAGGGGTATTCGTGGATGTTTTGGCCGATTTACGGTCAAGTTTCGCGCGAGCGCGAACAGCAATATATGTTCTTGCCGCCATTCTTTTCTTTCGCTCAAACTTGGTCTCGCCCGTGGGCCGAAAGAGGCAATTCGGGACCCGAAATCAGAATTCGCGCGCCTTGGCCTTTCTTCGAATATGAATCTTCCCTTCATCGCGAGCGACTTTCTGTTTGGCCAATTTACGAATCGAGCGAAATTCGCGATTATAAAACAGGCGAACTTGAATCTAGCGTAATGAGATTTGGTTGGAAGCTAGTCGAGATCTACGATGACGAGACGAGAGTCTTCCCTTTTTACGCATCAGGTCGCGACCATATGCGAATCTGGCCGTTTTACGAATCGGAAGAAAATGTAAATGGCTTTGAGGAATCGCGATTCCTTGCGTTGATTCCTATCCGTTGGATTCCGGCAGTCGATAGGAACTGGGCGAAATTCTGGACTTTCTATGAATCGAGAAGCTGCCCTCTTTATACAGACCACTCTCTTTTTTGGGGTATTATAAGATGGAGGACGGATAACGAATGAAGCCAATTAATCAAGTTCGGCTTTGGATGAAAGCCATTCGTCTAGACCAATGGACGAAGAATGGCGTCGTCATGCTGGCTTGGTTTTTTTCTGTCGCCGACTCTAGCCAAAAGACCCTTGAGCGCGGATTTGTCTCGTTTCTTATGGCGTTTGCGATGGCGGCCTCATTTTCGCTTCTATCGAGCGCATTTTATCTTCTTAACGATGTTTCGGATTATGAAGCGGATAGGCGTCATCCGGTAAAGCGTCATCGTCCAATCGCCTCTCGTCTTATTTCTCGCATTACTGCTGTTAGAGTAGCTCTTGTGTTATTCGCTTTGGGCTTTGCGTATCCCGCATTGGTCGTAATTTATCTTCCATCTCGCACGATTGCTTTCGGCACGGTTTTGGCCTACACTGTTATGCAATGTTTTTACACAGGCTTTCTCAAGCGCATTGCCTATGTAGATGTCATTACGCTCGCCGCGGGTTTTGTTTTAAGGGCTGTCGCCGGTGCCGCGATTATCGCCGCATATATTTCGCCGTGGTTGCTCGTTTGCACATTTACGCTTTCGATGTTTCTAGCATTTTGCAAGCGTCTGCACGAGAGGGAAATCGCGCTTGAATCTCGCGCCGCACTTAAAAATTATCATCCTCGGCTTCTTGCGACATGCATTATACTTGCGGCGATTGCTTCTTTCGCAGAATATTTTGCCTACACTGTTACATCGAAAATGGGCGAGCGTTTCCCACTGTTGTGGATAACTTCGATATTCGTCGCGCTCGGAATTTTGCGTTACATGTATCTAGCGTGGCGCAAGGAAGATGTCGGTAGGCCCGAAAAGGTTCTCCTTTCCGACCGCATCCTCTGGCTTGCAATCGGCGGCTATGCCGCGAGCGCGATTTTCGCGGTCCTCTATAGATCATGAAATTCCTCGAAGAAATTTTCGCCTCTCGCAGATTTGGCATGAAGCCAGGCCTTGAGACAATTCGCGCCATTGCTTCGGCTCTCGGCGATCCGCAGCTTGAATTTCCTTCTATTCATATCGCAGGAACAAACGGGAAGGGCGCGGTTTCTGCGATGTTGGATGGGGCGCTCCGTTCGCTCGGATTAAAAATCGCACGCTATACTTCGCCTCATCTCGTAGCGATAAACGAGCGCTTTTTTATAGACGGCATGCCAGTCACCGACGAAAAGCTGGAAAATGGCGCGAAGAAAATAGCGGCTTTATCTAAAAATCTGGAATCTTCCTTTTTCGAATCTCTTACTGCGCTTGCATTTTCTATCTTTGCAGAAGAGAAAGTCGATTTCGCCGTGCTCGAAACAGGCCTCGGCGGACGACTTGATGCTACGAATATCTGCCGGCCGAGTCTAACAATTATTACACGCATTGGCCTAGACCACTGTGATTGGCTTGGCGATACTCTTGAAGCCATCGCAAAGGAGAAGGGTGGTATCATTAAAAAGGGCGTGCCGGTAATCTTGGGTGAAAATGCTCCGGAGGTTGTAGAGATAATAAAAACGATTGCCGCCGAAAACGCCGCGCCGTTTATCTACGCGCCGGATATCGCTTGCGCGCAAATGATTCCCGATGGCTTTTCTCTCCCCGGCGCATTCAATCGCGAAAATGCCGTAACGGCAATCGCAGCGTTGATTGCGATGAAGGATTTTCGAATTCTCCCGCCCAAAATCCTTGAGTCTTTTGCATCCGGCGCCGAAGATATTATTCCCGGCATCGGTGCTTTTACGAATATCGTTTGGCCAGGACGCTTCCAGCGTATAGGCAGATTTATTGTCGATGGCGCGCATAATCCGCCAGCCGCTCTAGCTCTAGCTCGCGCTCTTTCGGAAGAAAACTTGCGCGACCTCGTCCTCGTCGCAGGCTTTTGTGGCGATAAAGATATAGATTCGACTTTGAATATCTTGAAACCTTTCGTTTCCAAAGCTTTGGCGATAAAAACCAATAATCCCCGCGCCCTCGAAGCTGAAGCGCTTGCCGAAAAAATGCGCTCTTGCGGTATTGATGCCAAAAGCTCCCCAAGTCTTCATTCCGCGCTTGAAAGCGCAAAAGCTTTAGCGTCATCGGATATTCTCATTTGCGGCTCGCTCTTCCTCGTCGGCGAAGCGCTCATCGAACTCGATGCCTACCCTTGGCCCTTAAATCGCTTCGACCCCTCCGAGCTCCTCTCCTCCTCCCCCGCTAGATAAATCCGGCGCATGGGTTAATTAACCATGTAGATCATGTAGAATCATGTAGATTGATTATGGTTTTTATCTCGCGCAGAGGCGCAGAGGCGCTGAGGTTGTTCGGTAGGGCTCATCGCCCTGCTCACCGCTGAACCAAAAATACGACTACGACTACAACTACAACTGAACACCTGAACTTCTGAACACCTGAACAACTGAACGATGCCGGAGGCGCCCAATTTTTATAAATTTTCCCCATTGAGCTAAGAAGAAATATTTGATATAATGTGTGCGTTCTTTGGGATGGGTCACTTGTCTAACGATGGTGCGAGGGCTTGACCTGAGGGATAATATAGTCTGGATGACGCATGGCTTTGGTCTAGTCTACTACATGTGAGCCGACCTGTGCCTTAAACGCTCTAGATGTATGATTAACGCTGCAAAGCGGTCGTTTTGAGAAACGTGAGAAATTTCTAAAATAGACGACACAATGCTGTGTAGGTGCATTAGCGCTTACCTCTCTTCGTGTTTCTATTAGGGTTATTCTCACGACCTCTCAAAAGACACGATTAGAGGTCTTAATTTATACCATAAGATTGTTGTCAGACGGCAGAGCGATAAAAAAGGCATGCCAATCTTGCCGTGCAGATTGGCAACTTATAACATAGCGCGGCAGAAATGATATGGAATTGGAATATGAGTGACCAGATCTCTGCTAAAGTTAGTGAGAAGATTAGAAATATGAGCCTTATTTGTGCTTTTCTTGTTGTTTCAATACATGTTGATTGGCCAGATGGTATTCCTCTATCTGCCGGATGGTTTATATATAATGTTGTCAAGGAAGGTGTTGCGCGTATAGCAGTTCCATTTTTCTTCATTGTTTCTGGTTTCTTTCTTGCACAGCATTTCAATGAGGAAAAATGGCATGATAGAGAAGTAAGAAAACGGCTTAAGTCGCTAGTTGTCCCTTTCGTTACCTGGTCGATAATTACACTTGTAGCAATAACGCCGCTTAGTATTATTGCAGATATTATAGCGCACAGACCATTCGGGACGAGTATTTACTTTATTGACCAATATAATTACTTGATGGTCTTTGGATTTGATTTAGCAGATTTCCCCATACATGTACCGCTTTGGTATGTTCGATGCCTGTTTTTGTTTGTATTGGTTGCTTTTGTGTTTAAGTGGCTTGTGGAGAAATTAGGCTATATGTGGCTATGCGCCGCGTTTTTATTTAACTTATTTCGTGCGGATATCATTTCAAATGCGGGGCTATCAGAATTCTTTCGTATGGGTTTTTCCGCGTCTGGAATATTCTACTTTTCTCTCGGCATATTCTTTGCAAGGCATAAAGTAAGTTGCCTTTCAAATAAAGGTGCTCTGATTTGCGGCATAGCTGGCTGTTTGCTTCTTACGACTAATGTTGTATTTGTATACAACGAGTGGCGGTATGGTGGTTACTTGATGAGCATAGCTTTGCCGTTTTTGATTTATTTCGTTTGGCATTTTATTAGTGATAAAAAATGGCCTAGATGGTTGACGAACTGCAGCTTCCCGATATTTTTGATGCACACAATCATGTTTGGATACCTAGCGGTTATATTGAAGAGATTGCCGCTTACGGAGCTACAAAATGCATGTTTTATGTATTTTGCAAGTATTATAGGGTCAATAGCGATTACGGTGATATTGCGGCGCTTTTCCCCGAGGCTGGCAAGCTTGCTTTTCGGCGGCAGATGAGTCTGCTGTTTAATGTTGCCAGTTACAAGTTTGGGCGGCGGTCACGCTTTATCCGCCCTATGTTGTAGCCGTTCATGTAACATGTGAGGGCCGTTAGGTCTGAACAAATCAATGATTCAATGACCATTTGCTTTTCGATATCTGATTTTGGATATCCCAAAACAAGCGGTTGTTTTGGTCCGGCGAGTTTCAGATATCGAAAAACAAGCGGTTGATTTCGTCCGGCAGGTTTTGAATATCCCAAAACAAGCGGTTGTTTTGGGCCAGCGAGTTTCAGATATCGAAAAGCAAGCGGTTGTTTTGGCTCGGCGCGTTTTGGACGAAGGAAAACAGCCGATTGGAGCGGATTTTCGGCCTTCAGGGGGCAAAAATAGGGGATGGTTGTGAAATTTTTAGACCTGATTTTTCAAAAAAAATCTGCGTTTTGCCCAATGTTTACAGGCATTTTTGTACAACCGAAAAATAGTGTATTGACAAAAAATGGTGCCTCGTTATATAATATGGGCCATCTAACGGGCAATAACCGTAAAGGAGTAAATCATGATAAGTAAGTCGAGCGGGAAACGTTCCTGCGCACAAAAACTAATGATGGGGATGGCAGCACTCCATCTCGAACAGCATCCGGACTGGAAACCGCAGGCCGCAGCAGCCAGTATCTTCAGGTTGCTCAGAAACTGGGATATCGAAGGCAAATATGCCGGCATAAAGGTGTTTCAGAAGTCCTTTTGCAGGTTTCTAGATAAGAAAAAAGGGGACGGTAAAACGGCCAAGAAAGGGGAAATGTAAAGCGATAGCGTGCGTTTCACCCAATAAAATCAAGGGTGAAATGCACATTTGAAAAATTTTCAAAATATATACTTGCAAAAAACCGGTACCTCATTATATAATATGAAGCGTCAAAAGGAACCGAAAATTACGAATGACGAATGACGAGTTACGAATGAAGGAAGATTTTATGTTAATTAAGAATGACGAATCAGGTAGGGCGGCGCCCATCATGCCGCCGAAGAGAAAATTAACAATTCCTCTCTCCAACTCCAACTCGAAACTCCAACTAAAAACTAAAACCTTCAACGAAATCTAAAGGGATGGCCACCCTACCGAACTACTAACTACTAATTCCTAATTTCTAATTTCTAACTAAAAAACGCCCCTTCCAAAGGGCAATCGGAGATAATACACATGAACGAAATCGCAAAAGAAAGAAGAGAGAGAGAAAGAACCAAAGAGAGAGAAGAAGAAAGAAAACTCTCTCACCACAACGCGCGCGGCGCTTGGAAAATTTGTGATCAAGTCGATGAATACTTCGTCATGAATTACAGCTCGCAGGATGGCAAGCCAATGGATTTGTCGAATCCCATGGGACCCAACCCGCGGAAAAGACCCGAAGCGTGGGATAGCAAGCAAGTCGATTTCTTCCTTGCAGCGAAATACAAAGTCATGGAAAAGCACCTTTCGATAACCATCGAGCAAATCAAGGAGTGGGTCATTTTCATCTGGGAAAGAGATTATGCATTCCGTGATGGAACGGAAATCAACAAGCGAAATTTCATACGCTCGCTTCGTGCTTTTTGCAAGTTGTATCCAATCTATCAGTTGCAGGAGCAAAAATGCAAGATTGCCCAAAACAAACAAGCGGCTGAGCAAGCAAAGGAAGCTGCTCATAAGACGCCCTCACAGCTCGCCGATGAGAAGCGCCGCGAAAATGCCGCCGCGGCAAAATTCACAAATGACGATTGGCAACTCTGTTTCGAAGAGTGCCGCAATTGCATCGAAAAAAACGGCGTGCGCCTCTGCGCGGCCGGATGCACGATTCCTGCGAACAAGCGCCCTCGTCCCATGCCCCCGCGCGAATGCGCGCAATACACGCCGCGCACCACTGGCGCAGCCGCGCAATGACGAATTACGAATAACGAATGGAGGAATATTTTATATTAATGAATAATGACAAGGGGTCATCGCCCCGCAGCCGCCGAACGCTGAAACACCGCTCGCTCCCTATTGCGCCAAGCGAGAGAATATGGTATAATACAGCGCATAAAATGAATGAAAGCAATGACAGACTACACAAAAGGTGGGATTAGCTTTACCTTATGGTGAGGTTGCCCATGATCATGTAATTTAATTGAGAATATAAAATGTATAGCTTAAAAAATAAATCGCCTGTTAAAACGAAGCCTCTAAGTCGAATTAATGGAGGGACAATTCTATGCGTAGTTGCACTTTCTGTTTCTGAATTTCAGCCGCTTAGAGAGCAGATAGAACAAGCGAGGGTCATTCATGCCACTGATACACCTAGAGCAATTAAACAAGAATTTGGACAATACTTCACGCCGGCGAATATTGCTGATTTTATGGCATCGCTATTCCCCACATCAAGTGGCTATCTTAATATCCTTGATCCAGGTGCTGGGATAGGTAGCCTTTCTTGTGCACTTGCTGAACGTATCGCATCAGAGAAATGGGATGTTGATTCAATATCGGTTGATGCATATGAACTAGATCAATCGCTTATTGGAGATTTGCACAAAAATCTTAAATGTGCCTTCAATGACGATTGTTGTAGTGTTAACGTTTATAATGAAGATTATCTTGAAGCGACAGCGCGGAAAGAGGCTAAAGGAGATAAACCAGGATACTCTCATGTTATAATGAATCCGCCATATAAAAAAATTCGTACATTTTCAAGAGAACGTGAAGCGGTTAAATCTTTTGGCCTAGAGACAGTAAATCTCTATACGGCTTTTATGGGGGCGGCGATAGTTTCTACAATTGATGGAGGAAGGATTGTAGCGATTGTTCCGCGAAGTTTTTGCAACGGCGCTTACTACAAGCAATTTCGAGAATTTATGCTTGAGCGGTGTGCAATAGAACGCATACACCTCTTTGATAGTCGTAACACTGCATTCAAGGAAGATGCGGTCTTGCAGGAAAATATCATTATAATGCTTCAAAAAGGCGCTCACCAGGGAGATGTGGAAATTTCGCATTCAAAGGATGATTCGCTTAAAGATATACAGTCTCATTTTGTGCCATTCGTAGATATTGTAAATCCTGCCGATCCTGAGATGTTTATCAATATTCCGCCACATGACGATAAATTTGGTGCAGAGAATTTGCAAGGTTTCCAATCAACGCTTCAAGATATCGACATCCAAGTTTCTACTGGTGCAGTAGTAGATTTTCGTGTAAAAGATTACCTTAGGATGAACCCGGAAATAGGAACTGTTCCTCTTATTTATCCAACGCATTTTAAGAATTGGCGCATTTGCTGGCCTGTAAAGTCTAAGAAACCTAATGCTATAGTGAACACAGAAACGACAGTAAAATCCCTACTGCCGCGCGGCTATTATGTTGTAGTAAGGCGATTCTCAGCTAAGGAAGAGAAGCGTCGTCTTGTAGCAACGCTTGTAACTCCCGATGATTTTAACTCAGATAAAATAGCGTTTGAGAACCACCTAAATGTTTTCATGCAAAATAAACATGGTCTTGACAAGCAGATTGCCTACGGATTGACGGTGTGGCTCAATACTACCTGGTTGGATAATAAGTTCCGCCTATTTAGTGGGCACACTCAGGTAAATGCTACGGACCTTCGCAATCTTCCTTACCCATCAAAAGATACGCTATCTAGGATGGGATATATGCTAGAAATGGAACACGAGTGGTCACAAGATGTATTTGACAAGATTGCAAAGGAGGCAACCAATGGCAAATAACGAATCTAGAAATCGTAAACTCAAGATAAAAGAAGCGATTGATATTCTCTCTCAGTTAGCGCTTCCGAGAGCACAATTAAATGAGCGCACGGCATATTGCCTCCTTGCTCTACTTAGACTTGTTCCTAGCTTGAAATGGTCTGAATCGGGAAATCCCCTTGTTGGCATAACACCTATGATGGAGTTTGCCAGAGTTCATTACGGAAAGAATTATGCGCCGAATTCACGTGAGACATTTCGCCGATTCAGCATGCATCAGCTTGTACAGGCTGGTATCGCACTTTACAATCCTGACAAACCTGATCGGCCTGTGAACAGTCCTCGCGCTGTTTATCAAATCTCGCCGGAAGCGCTCAAGGTCGTCAAAATGTATGGTACGAAGGCTTGGAAATCAGAATTGGCAAAATTCAAACAACTAGCACCTACGCTTTTGTCTCAATATGCTCGCGAACGCGAAATGGACATGGTAAATATAAAAACTCGCGACGGACAAAATATCTCGTTGTCTCCAGGCAAGCATAGCGAATTGATATGTTTGATTATAGAAGAAATGGCTCCTCGTTTTCTTCATGGTGCGACGCTCGTCTATATTGGCGACACTGGTGATAAGTGGAGTTATTTTGATTCTGAACTTGCAGAACGGTTGGGATTGACGGTTAAACAACATGGCAAGATGCCTGATATTGTCATGTGGATGGAGGATAAGAAATGGCTTATTCTTATTGAATCCGTTACATCGCACGGCCCTGTAGACTCTATACGCCGGATTGAATTGGAGAAACTTTTTTACATGGCACCCGAAAAAATCTATATTTCCGCATTTCCTAATAAACGTACCTTTGCTCGTTTTGCGCCCGATGTTGCTTGGGAGACTGAGGCGTGGGTCGCGGACAATCCAACTCATACATTTCAACGGCTCTCGCTTCCTCGGCCCTTACATTTGATACAATGTACCTTTTTCAAAACCGAAGAAAATTGTAAACGCTATCTGCTCAATTGCGCAAAGGACTCGGCATTCAATCAAAGCCAGTGTCAGTCAATACAGCATAAATAATGTATAGCTCATCGCCCCACGGCCGCCATACCGTTACCCATTCTTGTCTTTGGGGACTACAAGGTCTTTATTTTCCCACCGTGATCTTAAGTGCCGCAAGAATCGTCTTGTTGTCCTCCGGGAGTGACATCTTCACAAGAGTGTCGTTCTTGTATATCATCTATTGCGACCAGTTCAATTGCGAATACAGCGTGTTCGCAATTGGGTAGACCCTGTAGAACTTCCTGCAGAACTCCAATTGGCGTACACCAAATCCGCTGCCATATTCCGGTTCAAGCGCGACAGCAAGGTTGTGTGTCAAATAAGCTCCATACTCCGCCCTGTCCTTGCCATGTTGCTCTTCTTCAAATATGCGCCGACCAAGATTCCAATACATCATCACCCTGTTGAAGTCGACGCTTCTGACAGCATTTGCCCGCGCCATATCTATGATATCGCGAACGTCTGCCAGCAAGGCGGCGTCTACGATTGGTTTCGCTTCAGCTAATCCAGCTTTCATTGCTCTTTTCTTCATAGGCCGAATCCTATCCCCTTGAAAGCATGTGACATCATTTTCTGCGATTCGCGCTCCTCGAAAGTGACACTATAAATGGCACTATAGATGGCACTATGGCACTAAAGATTGTTAGTTCCATTGAAAAAGAGCCATCCGTGACTATTGATCAATTGTCGGAAAGGTTGAGTGTTGCAAGGCGGACACTAGTTCGTTATATGAATATTCTGCAAGAGAAAAATCAAATAAAGCGTGTAGGCGGTAAACGTTTTGGGCATTGGGAGGTCATCATATCTCACTGTAGCACTCAAGGTCACGGAAAATAGGCGTGAGGTTAAGATGTTCGGAGCAACTATCTATACGGTATGGCTCACCACACCGCGGCCGCCTTGTCGTTACCCGTTCTTGCCTTTGATAAGGCGATAGAATTTGCGCGCGGGCCATGTTACGAACATGCCGACACGGTAGGCGAAAGAAGCTTTCAATTCGGCGATTTCAGATTTCAGAAGATTTTTTTCGTTGCGATAGAACATGTCTTCATGTGTGCATTCCACTTGCAAATACGACATCGATTTGTCTAAATCAAACTCTTTAAGCTGAATAAATTCGACTCTTCCGATTTCTGCTGCTACTTCGCTGAATGAACTCCAGTAACTACCGTAAAGTTTTTTGCACATTGAGAGTAATTTCAAATCAATTACCGCATCCTCGAGTCCTCCACCGTTTGCATCAAACCGTGCACTGATATTGTTTCTTGTAAAAATTCGCGAACCGAATTTTGCTGTTAGCGACGCCTTCGCAAATTCATCGTCCGAAGCGAGGTAAAATTTCACGCTCGGATTATTCGCGATTTCCGCTTTTATCGCGTTCTCGAAAAGATAGAGAGGCGAATAAAGCCTTCCTTTGAAATTATCTGTTCTTCTTATGTGAATACCGATATAATCGCCGCCGAGCATTTTTTCCGTCGCGGCGATTTTCGTCTCTATCGAATCTAGCGGACGGAACCAAGAAAAATCAAGATTCGAATGAAATTGCGAACATGTTTCTATAGCCCAGTCTTCGTCTTTCGGACTCGATAGAATCTTTTCTTTAAGAATATCGAAATTCTCGAAATTGATATTATTTACATTGTTAGCGTAACGCTTGTTATCAGGCTTGAACTTCCGGGCAATTTCCGTTTCGCCTTTTTCGGAAAACTCGACAATTTCAAATTCAACCGGCGTCTTGGCGAAAGAAGAAAACTTAACATCCATTCCAGGGTCTTTGCACCAATATACCGTGAGAGAACCATTCCTCTCTCTTGCGAGCGCAAGCGCCGATGAGATTGCGCGCAATCTGTTGCAAAGTCCGCCTCTAGGTTTGAGAAAAATCATTTCGCCTCCCGTAACAAATCCTTGTAGACAGAAAGAACTTTCGCGGCAACGATATTTTCGTCCCACTCGCTATCGGCTAGAATTCTGTTTTTTCTTCCGATATTGGGATCCGCCTTTAGGCTACTCTTGAGTGCGACGGAGGCTGAATCCACATTGCCGGGCTCAAATACGAAATTGCCGGACGCTTTCAAAATCTCGCCTACATCGCCGCAATCCGGGCCGACGCAAACTTTGCCGAAATGATACGCCATCGGCAAATTGCCGGAGTTGAGAATCGAAAGTCTCTGAATGAAAACGACATCCGCAGCCGAAAAATATAGCGGCAGATATTTTGGCGGCACAGATTCGTTTTCATCAAGAGTTATGATATTCGAATGTTTTTTCTCGCCGCCGAATCGTGGCGCGAGCGCCTTAAGTCCGGGGGTATCCGCCCGCTCGATTACCTTGGCGAAGAAATCCCTTTCCGCGTCGCTTCTAAATGCGCCAAACGCGAGGACTGTTGGCGAGTCGGCGTCAAGGCCAAGCCATGCGCGCGCCTCGTTGCGCGAATAGATTCTCGCCATGTGGCCGTATGTATGGTGAGGAATAACGAATTGGAGAGATTTTGTTTGTGGGTTGGCCTCGAGAAACTCTTTTTTCGAATACTCTCCCATGTGTAAAACTGCATCGGCAATCTGCTCAACCATCTTGTAATATTCCAGAACTGCTGCGTTTTCAAATACATGAAGCCTCGCGTTGTGACGGGTGTATACTATTTTCGCGCCCTTATTTTTGGCCGCTTCCAAAATCGATTTTATCCTTTCGCAATCTTCGAGCGCAGCGTTTTCTTCCTTCCAACCGTACAATTCCTCCGGCCACATTATGTGAACGATGTCAAACGCACTGGATTCAAGGATTTTGATGCCACCGAAAGATATCTTCGCTCCGGCTTTTTTCAGACCTCTTCCAAGCGTTCCCGCAAAAGGATTGTTTTTCGCACCCCATCCACCACCGCAAAGGAATAAAACCCTAATATCTCGCGCAGGCTTGTTTTTCAATTTCGCCTTCAAGTTCTTTACCATCTTGAAAGCTTTTCGCGCGGGCCATGTTGCGAACATGCCAACGCGATAAGCGAAAGAATTCTTTAGTTCGGTTATTTCACTTTCCGCCGATTTTAGCTTTTTGCTTAAGCTATTGCTAGATGCATTTAGCTTTTTAAGCCGCATAATCATTGGAGTTATGGTAGAACTTGTAAGCGCGCCAGTAATGCTTTTTATTTCAGGAGGGACAAGGTTTCTTGCTACTCGCGCAAGTTCGTAAAGTTCTTCGGGCAATAGATCGTTATTTGAAACACACACTGCAGGAACTATTGTCCTTCTGAGATATGTCTCTATTGCCTTATACTCTGTGGAGAAGCAATCGAACTTTTCTATCAATTTAGCAAGGTGCATAAACGCACAGATATATCCAACCTTATGTTTCAAGGAAGAGTCGACTTGTGTCATTATCGAACCCGGTCGAACGCGCCTGAGATAATACTTGTCGGCTGTATACATCGCGCGATTGCACATAACTGTCGCCGCGACCGTAAATGCGCAGTCTTCGTGGATTATCGCAGGAGGGAAAAGTATTTTGTTGTCTAGCAAAACCGATCTCTTTATTGCCCTAAGGGGTGGCGATACGACAAAATGCGACACATTGAACATATTCACCATAAGCCCTGCGCCTGTTTGAGGTGTTGTCAACTCCTCGCAAGAGGGCAAATTGTAATAATTGCTCTCGCTTTGTGCACGCGCATCGATAGCTTCATTTTCTTTTTCGGAAATCTTGCTATCCGATGCATCGATAAAAACTTCGGTACTGAATATCAAACAATCGAGATTGTTTTCGTCAAGTTTCGCGGCGATTTCTTGCAAAGCTCCTTCGCGAAGCATATCGTCGCTATCGAGAAAAACAATATATTCACCCTTAGCATTTAAAATACCAGTATTTCTCGCTTCCCCTGGCCCCTTATTCTTTTGAGATAACTTGATGATCCTCTTATCCTCTACGGCAATGCGTTCCAGAATCTTCGCGCTGGAATCGGTAGAACCATCTTCGACACAAATGACTTCGATATTTCCAAATGATTGCGATAATACCGAGCGTAGACATTCCTCGAGATATTTCTCGACATTGTAAACAGGAATTATTATGGAAAATTTAGGCGTCATGATAAATTATTTCTTTTTCATTCTCTTAATGGTATCTTTGGCGACTCTTGCCGGCCAAAGGAGCAATCTGCCGAGCTTGTATGTTCTTGATGCTTTGATTTTTGCGAGCTCGGCCTTTAATTTATCCCGCTCTTTCACGAGCTTGAGCTTATCACCGTTCAGCCTTGCATGTCGCCATTTCGATTGTTCCGCCTCTTCCGCTTTTCGCAACATATAAAAATCGAGAGGATTGTCGCACCGTTTGAAATCGGCAAACCTTTTTCTCGTTTCGAGATTGGCGATGTTCTCAGCCGTCACTTTGGAGAAGAATTCGTCTTCTTCGTAGAGTCGCCGCATCAGCGAATAAATTTCGCAATATCCTTTCGCGCATGTCAGAGTCGACAGCGTATAAAAGAACGAACCCGCAGAAGCCGTGGCAAGCGAATCGGACAGACGCTCGAGAATACCCCTTCTCGCCAATTCTTTCTTTACTTTTTCCCACGCGTCAAAAACGCTCGTTGGCGTCGAAGAGTTGCGCGCCTGAAGATTCGACCCCGTCCCGGTTCTGTAGGTATATAGAACTTTATCGACGAGAGTAAGCTTTTTCGCAAGCGCGAGAACCATGCAGCAAAAATACACATCATTAGTCCGCGTGCATTCCTGAAATTCAATTCCTTCTTTTTCGACGAATGCCCTTCTCACTATTCTGGCCCAAGGCGCGTAGGCGAACGGCGCAAGTGTCCACACGCCCTGATCAGAAGCACTGTATGGACGCGTGAGCTCGAGTATTTCTTTTCGGAAATGCCGCTCGCCTTCTTCTTGTCCCGTCCTTTCATCATAGACATTATGCGTGAACGAAACGACATCGGCATCATCATTCTTGGCTTGATTATACGTTTCTTCGAAAAGAGTGGGCTTAGCGTAGTCATCTGAATCCATGAAGCCCAAGTATTCGCCTTTTGCGACTTTCATAGCCGCATTGCGCACAGCCCCTGCGTTTGTATGCTCGCGCGTTATGATTCTGAAGCGCTCATCGCGCGCGGCGAATTCATCGAGTATCGCGCGGGAGCCATCGGTACTTCCATCATCGACGCAGATGATTTCCAATTCTTTCAGCGTCTGGTTCGCGACCGATTCCAAGCACTGCCGCAGATATTTCTCGACATTGTAAACTGGTATTATTACCGAAACTTTTATCATCGGACATCTCTCCCGTTAGTGTTGGCGCAATAATTTCTTCATCGCCTTGTTCATTTTTCTCGCGGGCCATGTTACGAACATGCCGACGCGGTAGGCGAAAGAAGCTTTCAATTCTGCGATTTCTTTTGCCTGCTTCTTGGATTTTGTGCAAAGTATATCGTTTTCCTGCTCTTGCTGCTTGGCTTGGATGGAAAGCCTTTCTTTTTCTTTCGTCAACCATCTATTCAAGTTTGCGAAATTGGCGCTTTTTTGTTTCTCGTTTGCAAGTGACAAAAGCGCCTCCGTGCCGATTTTCGTTTTTACCGCATATTGCCACCAAAGAGGTGCGAATGACATATCAGTATTCGTCCAAGGCTTGTAAGTGCTGCAATAATGATATATCGCTTGCGGCGGCACATTTGCCTTTTCCGCCTCTTTTTTCCACTCGGTATTCACATGCAATAAGCGATTGAAGTCTTCTTCAAGATACATTATCTTTCCTTTGCAGATGATATTCAGAGCATCCTGATCGCATGTGAAGCGGTTGAATTTGATTCCGAGCCTGATAAACTCTTCCATAGGCTTATCATTGCGCAAAGCTTCCAGATTCATCAGCAGCGCGCCAGTATTTATATAACCTGAAAATTCAGTATAGCCTTCTTCCTCTAGGGCGTTCTTGTAAGCCGGGAATCCGGCGACAAATCCAGCTTCTCCACCATCCACTACACCGCCAAGATAATTATCGCCGATATCTATATTGTAGAATCTTGCTATATCGCAATTTACGATAATATCAATATCAAGATAAAGAATCTTGGAATACCTTACAAGAAGATAAGGCAGAAACATGCGGAACAATGCGGCAATCGTCAAACGTCTATCCTTGGGCACTTCAGGGATGGACGCCGTTTTTACGATTTCGCCGACATCGATAAATCTAATCGAAACTCTGCCGCTATCACTTAATCTTTCGATGAAATCTTTCTGAATATCTTGTGTAATAACTTGGTGAAGAATTATGAAGTCGAAATTATCCGTCTTGTTATGATCAAGAATCGAAGTCATTAAAACGCCTACATACGGCAAATAGTTGATATCTGTTGAAAGCGCAACAGGAATATTCCTTGCTGCGAATGCCGGAGCAAAATCTTCAATCGCAATTATACTATTATCGTTTTCCATTTCGTCTAATATTATACCATATTCTTTTCCGGCGCGCAATACCCGCACGGCCGTGATGAAATCGAAATCGGCAGCCGCGGGGCGACGCGCCCTTCCATCCGACCATTCGACCATCCGATCATCTGAACGGCTGCTATCTTACTGGGCGAGACAAGCGCGCCCCTCCCGAAGCGATGCCGACATTGTTCTTCATTTTATGACTTCCCAATGACCGTTCTTATCCGCGCCGATGCGGCGGATTTCGCCAGCCTCCTGCAAAAGTTTCATCTTGCTCGCAATCCATCTAGGCGAAACTTGGAGTATCTCCGACAACTCCATCTTTGTTATGAATGGGTCTGCACGCATATTCTGTTTAATCTGAACACCAAGAGAATCTGTTTTTACTGTGCACTGTTTTTCTCGAATCGTGCTATTTACAGTGCACTGTTTACGCGATATTGCAAGAAACTCGTCGGCTTTTACGCCATATTCGGCAATTTCAAGAATGCGCTTCTGGATAAAATCCTCTATAGCCGCAATGCGCCGCATCATTCCTAGACTCCATTTCTATAGTCCACCTACAAAGTCAAGAAGCGTCTTAACCACATTCTCAGAAGACTCATCGAGCCATGCATAGTCTGGCCTAGCCATTCGTTTGAGAAATGTCTTGTTGGAAAATATCTGCTCTAGACGATTAGTGATATCGCCTACATTGTTTTCGAGCATATCTTTATCCTCAAAAATGCACATCAGCATATAATCGCGTAAAATCGCCCGATTAGTATGTTTGCATAGGTAGAAAAGGTCGTAAACATCCTTATACCGTGTTGAAACGACACCAAGGCGAAGCAAACTTTTTAGTTTTTCAATGAAAATCTGCTCGTTTGGATTGACTAGAAGAACCACTCCGTCATCAGAATCTATGACATTGAATCTGAAGTCGACCTGCTCTATCGATTTGTTTGCGTGAACACCAATATCTACTTTCGTTTTGATTGATTGACCTTCATTATCAGTCAAGACTAGGTTGATACGCTTTCCTTTGTATTCATGTTGTTTGAGTTCCTGAACAGGCCCATCAATACGAATGTCACAATCTGCTGATATATTCAATTTCTGCACGAAACGCCGTATAGATGTCTCTGCGAACGAATAGCCTAGGAAATCAACATCCATGTCAATCGTCGCACGGCGAACTGCATCGGTCAGGCCGCTCATTACAACGCCGCCTTTGATTGTGATCTTGTCATGAAACCCTGAATCATTAATTGATTTGAGTATAATATCATGCGCAATCTTGGCATTTGCCTTCTTGGGGGCATAGCCCTGCGCTATCAACTTGCCAGCCATTTGTTTGAAATCCATCAGAACACCTCGCTTTCTATTGTTCGCAACAATGAATCTTTCTTAGGAAATATCTCAAGATAGTCGGTCAACTTTGCGGGGTATAATTCATTTCTAATCCTACGGAAGGATTCGATTACCTCCTTGTAGAGGTCATACGGCAGTTTCGTCTTGTTTCTGGCCGTCTCTATCAATAAGCGTTCTTTGTCAAATATTCGCGCAACATTATCACCCCCCAACTTCCCGGAAACGACGCCAATTTCTATTGTTCCAACTGGCATGAAGTGCTGAACAATGCGCTCGTCATAGATTTTTGACGCATTTCTGTCAGTTGCCAGGTGAACCATCTCAGGAATGGAATCGGAAAGGTCGTAATAATAATAGGCGCTTTGGAGAGTTACCACAGCTTTGGGGTATCTAGCCATCAGCATCTCTATTTCCGAACACTCTGGCGTGTCGCTATAAAGTCCAATGCCGACTTTATACAGTTTTCCCATGCGAACCAATTGCTCGATTCGATATCTTCCTCCGTATTTTTCCCGGCAATCTGTAAAGTTCATTACCACTGCTCAATCCTCCGCCATTTTCTAGTTTTGCGTAGAACCGTGCATATTCTAACATATTTACATTGCTTCCGTCAAGGGGGTGATTTTGGAATCTTGAATTAATTCGGGACAATAAACCACGGTAGGGCGGCCGCCCCGCTCACCGCCGGAGAGAAAAGATTGACAATTCCACTCTCCAACTCCAACTCGAAACTCCAACTAAACATGTGACCATCTAAACGATGTTTAGCGCAGGTGGATTTTGCGGTAGAGGTCGATTGTGCTGGAGCACATTTTGGCGATAGAGAAATTTTCGCGGCAACTTTTCACCGCATCCAAGGCGATTTCACGCTTTTTATCTTCATCGAGCGCAAGGACATCATCCAGCTTTTCGGCAAGTGCTTTTATATCGCCGGGCGGGACGAGGAAACCCGTCTTGCCATCACATACCGTTTCGCATGCGCCACCGTGGGCTGTGCCGACGACAAGCCGTCCCATGGCTTGGGCTTCCGGGATTACGCGACCAAACGCCTCAGGCTGTGCGCTAGAAGCGCTTACTACAATTTCGCTCATCGCATAAATCAAAGGCATATCGGAAGAATGATCGAGAAAGACCGTTTTGATTGGCGCCGGCAATTTTGCCGCTTGCTCCCTTAACGAGTCGGAATATTCTTTTCTTCCTTGGTCGCTGCCGACGAACAGCAAGCCAAAAGATTTACTCTTCATCATCGCGGCCGCGGCAATCAATTCGCGCTGTCCTTTCCAATAGGTGAGGCGTCCGGGCAATGTTATTACTCGCGTCGAATCTTCAAAACCTAAAGAACGCTTGAATTCAATTGCTTTTTCAGGCGCTACAGAATCTGGACGGAATACTTCGGTATCCGCGCCGCGATGAATACGGATTATTTTATTCGCGTCGACTTTATAATTTTCGAGAATATGGTTTTTCACGCAATCGCTGACGGCAATAGTCCTCAAGCCTTGAAGCATTACGCGATTATATGGAATCTTGAAAATCCGCGGCTTTGTGCCATATAAACCATGGAAAGTCGAAATAAAGGGAATACCAGTAAGTTTGCTTGCTTTTTTTACGCTCCACGCCGGCGCACGACTTCTTACGTGCATAAGAGTAAACCCGCCTTCAGTAGCTATGCGAGCGATTTTTTTCGCATTCGCGCAAATCTTGAACGGATTTTTCGTCTTGGCGTCGATTGTATAATGAGGGACGCCGATTTTTTCGAGCTCTGCAACAAGCACGCCACCTGCAGATACTACAGCGTTTTCGATACCGGCAGCTTGTAGGGCGGAGGCGACTTCAATCGTGCCGCGCTCTACGCCGCCTTGCTGAAGCGCAGGGAGAACTTGCAGAATCTTCATTCTCGGCGCACCTTCGAAAGCGGACTTAGGCAAGGGTTCGGGCAGAGAAGTTTTTGCTTCGTTTTCCGCAAGCTTTACGAGGTCGTCGGGCTTCGGAGTTTTGCGGAATGCATTGTAATTCAAAACCCAGCAAGATGGATGACGCCTGATTACGCCTTCCAAATCTTTTATGCACCTTTGGGTCATTCCCCATACGTTTCTCGCATCCTCCGGCTTGTATGCCGATACAACCTCGCAACGATAGCGTCCGTTCTTGAGAGGACGCGACCAAGCTACGACGATTGGAGCTTTGCATTTCGCCGAGAAAAATGCGGGGGCGGCGGAAACCGGGACTGGACGCGAGAAGAAGCGAATCCAAATTCCGCCATCGCTCGGCCGTACAGCTTGATCGACGAGAAGACCGAGTGATTTGCCTTCCTTCAAGCCCTTGAGAAGGAATTTAAACGCGCCTTCGGAACGGACGATTTCTTGTCCAATAGAACGGCGCGACTTCATCAACAGTTTAGTCATGCCGCTAGAGCCGATATCTTTGGCGACCGACATCATTTTATGGCCTTCTAGAAAGGCTAGTTGCGAAAGAATTTCCCAGCAGCCGATGTGCCCCGAAACCGTGACGGCTGTTTTATTGGCCGCGAGAAACGCCTTGCCTTCAGGGCACATCTCGCCGACTTCGCAAACGCGCCGGCGCGCTTTTCGAAAAGTCCAGAATGCGTGCGCGACGGCCCTCGCCATATTCCTGTAGCTGCGCTTGATTATATATGTTTCGCGTCGTGTGGGCTTTGAATCGGAAGGATTCGCTTCGCCAAAAATAATTCTCAAGTTTTGAAGCGAGCGTCTGCGGCCGCGTGAATCGAATGTATACATTATCCACGAAGCAAAATCGGCTACTGCGACAAGTGCGCGGTGAGGGAGGCTTGAAAAAATCGCGATTCCGAGCAATACGCCAAGCCATTCGAAGGGACGGCGAATAATTCTCGTCACGCGCTTCTTGAATTTTTTCGCACTTCCCATAGCCGATTATTTTCTGCTCCGCTTGCCGAGGAAATATTTATAGGCGGGATCTTTCGTTACATCCTGATATTGATAGCCGATTTGATTCAGCGCCGCGGCAAAATCTTCGCGCTCTTCGCCCGGAACCTGAAAACCGGCAAGAACTTTGCCGTGATCTGCGCCATGATTGCGATAATGGAAAAGCGAAATATTCCATCTTCCCGCTATTACGGAAAGAAAATCCGTAAGCGCGCCGGGGCGTTCAGGAAATTCGAATGTATATACTACCTCATCTTTAATCTTGTAGGCTAGCCCGCCGACCATGTGCCGGATATGCTCCTTGGCAAGCTGATTTTCAGATAGGTCTATACTATGTATTCCAGCCGAGCGGAAAGATTTTCTCAGCGCCAGGCGATCTTCTTTATCTTTCACCGAAACGCCAACGAATACATGCGCAAGCACTCCTTCGCCAACCATGCGATAATTGAATTCCGTAACATTGCGCTTGCCCAATTTGGCGATAAAGCGGCTGAAGCTGCCGGGCTGCTCGGGAATTGCGCAATCGAATATCGCCTCTCTGCCTTCGCCAAGTTCGGTTTCTTCCGAAACGAAGCGGATGCGGTCGAAATTCATATTCGCGCCGGAAATAACGCAAGCGACAGCCTCGCCCTTCTTCGCGTTCTTCTTCGCCGCGGCAAGCGCCAATGCGCCTGCGGGTTCGCAAATCGCCCTCGTCGCTTCGAATATATCTTTAATCGCCGCGCAAGTTTCAGCCGTCGTTACCCTTATGATTCCATCGAGATTCTGCCGGCAGATTTTGAATGTCTCTTCGCCCGGCTTCTTTACGCAAACGCCATCCGCGAAAAGTCCGGGGTTATCCAATACTACACGCTTGCCGGCCTTGAGCGATTGGTACATGCAGTCTGAATCTTCCGGCTCGACGCCATATACCTTGACCTCCGGGCGAACGCTTTTGATGTAAACCGAAACGCCTGCAGCAAGCCCGCCACCACCAATCGGGACATATACCGCCGAAAGGTCTCGACCGGCCTGCTCAAGAATTTCTTTACCGACCGTCCCTTGCCCGGCGATAACATCAGGATCGTCGTAAGGCGGGATGAATGTAAGATTCTTTTCCTTCACTATCCGCTCGGCTTCTTCAGCGCAATCGGAATAGCCGTCGCCAAAGAGGACAATATTCGCCCCGAGCGCCTTGACTGCGTTCACTTTGATTTCCGGCGTCGTGACGGGCATTACAATCGTCGCCTTGACCCCGAGCTTTCGCGCGGCAAGCGCAACACCTTGCGCATGGTTGCCGGCTGATGCCGCGAGCACACCTTTTTCCAGAGCTTCACGAGGAAGCGAGCTCATCTTATTGTATGCGCCACGCAACTTATAGCTATGGACGCATTGCAGATCTTCCCGCTTCAACAGAAACTTCACGCCAAATCTTTTCGAAAGCGCCGTTGCTTCATCGAGCGGCGTTTCTATCGCTACTTCGTATACATTGGCGTTTAGAATCTTCGTCAAATAATTCATATTCAGCTTTTAATCGTTCTCGGCAGCAGCTTCAAGCGCTGCAAAATCAATATCGGGGAACAGCTCCTTGTAGAACGGGAACTGCGAAGTCTTTTTATCTAGCTCCGCTTCCTTCGCTGAAAGTTCCGCAAGTTGCTCGAGTAGAGCGCGCTTTTCTTCATCCTTTTCGTTTATGGGAGCCGGGCCTTCGCCTTCGTCGTACATGGCGCCCGTACCATATTTCAGCTTGTTCTTCGTATCGGCAATAACCGCGCCTTTGATTATTCCTTCGACATAAGGGATAACCGTTTCATCGTCTGCGCAGACATTGCGCAAAATATACGCCGTGCCAATCATGGCATCAAACCACTGCTTATGGGTAAGGCGAGGTTTGCAGTTTTCTTTACCGTCGCGAACAAACCTGTTTATCAGTTCGCTTAGCGCAACATGATACTCGCGATATAAGGCACCCCAAGGGATCTTCTTCTGGGTAGCGGCTTTGACTACAAGCTCCTTTTCGTTGGAGTTGATTACAGAATAGCCCTTGAGATTCGTCTTCGCATTGCCGTCTTTATTCTTGAACAAATAGCCTTTAGAGTTCTTTACGATGGTATTGTGGGCCTGTTCCAGAGCATCGACTTTCTTAAGTTCCTTGCGAAGCTGGTTATGGCCTTCATCGCTCTTCAATTCTTCTTTAACTCTATCGAGACCTCTGCGCATAGTCTTCCAGTTGAACTGTTTGATAAGGCCCATGCCGACCAGCTCGTCGAATTTTTCGTGAAGGAGCGCGATATCGCTTTCTATATTCTGGATATGCTCTTCCTTCGCGGCGATTTGCGCCTTGAGAACGGCGATTTCTTTCTGGCGCTCGGCGTCGCGCTTCGCTTTATCCTTAGCTTCATCGCCAAGGCGCTTGGCGGTTTTTTCTTGATAGCGCCGGACGCTATTCATGATTTGGCCGCCATCCTTCTGGGCCGTCATGACTTCCTGCGAAGCGGAAATCGTATCGTATTCTTCCTTCAATTCCTGAGCCTTGCGTTCAAGCTCTCTCATCGAAGGTTCATCGTTGGCGCTAGAGACAGTCTCGAGCGCAGCATCGATTTTATTGACGAGCGCCGTAACTTTCGCGCGGACGTTTATAGCCATGGCCTGAATCTTATACGCCTTCATCCATTGCTCGTTCATATCCTTGATCGTTTGCTGCATTGCGGCCGGAATTTCTTCTTCTACCGGCGCCGGTGCAGCTTCCTCGGCCGCGGGTGCAGCAGGAGCGGCTTCACCTTCCGCCGGGGCTGGCGCGGGTGCGGCTTCACCTTCCGCGGGAGCCGGAGCGGCTGGAGCGGCTGGAGCCGCGCCTTCTGCCGGAGCGGCAGGCGCCGCAGGTGCGGGGGCAGGTGCAGGAGCGGCTTCTGGAACCGGTGCGGGGGCCGCGGGAGCGGGGGCCGCCAAACCGGCACGCGCTGCCGCGAGTTCCGGCGATAGGCTTTCATCGGGCTTCATTTTCGCCGCAATGCTATCCGAATACGCGCCAGCTACGAGCTTTTGCAGCTTTTCGGTCTCTTGATTGAGATCGTTCAAAATCTTTTTGGCGTATTCTTCTTTCTTTACAGCAAGATCGAGCGCGACGCGTCTCGTGTTTTCAAGAGATTCTTTTGCGGTATTCACGCCCTTTACGATCTGTGCCTTTTCTTCGGCGGCGCGCGATTTTGCGGAGCTTGAAGTATACCAGAACAACCCGCCGACGACTAATACCACAAGAAGTATCACTCCGCCGACGACGCCCAAAACTTTCATGCCGAGTCCGCTCGATTCTTCCTCTTCGTCATCATCGAGTTTCTTTACTGCGTCTTCCGCGCCGCTGGAGCTTTCGCTGCCTTCTTCGCCGCCTTCGCCGCCACCTGTTTTTGCGGCGCTCGAAGGTGATTTCATCTTAAATGTCTTCTTGCCTTTGAGGACGAGTTTCTTGCCGCCGCCGCCCGCCGGCTTCTTCGCGCCCTCGCCAGCTTCGGCAGCAGTCGGGCTGATTGGCGAAGTCATGGAAAGGCCGGTTGTCATTACCTTCTTGAATTCTTCCAGTAGCGCCTCGAAGCTCGGGAAGCGATCTTGCGGCTCTACTGCGAGCATCTGCATTACTAGAGCGTCTATCTGTGGCGAAAGCCCCGGGCGAACTTCGCTTGGCTTCTTGGGCGGACCCATAAAGCGCTTCTTTACGACGTCATTGGCGTCCTCGCCTTCAAAAGGCGGAATGCCCGTAAGCGCATGATAAATCGTTCCGCCGAGCGAATACATATCTGCGCGGTAATCGACCGGCTGGCGCTTGCATTTTTCCGGCGCGATATAATATGGCGTTCCCCAAATTTCATCGGTATCTTTCTGCATCGCGGCAAGACCGAAATCCACGAGCTTGGCATTGCCGTTTGCATCCAAAAGCACGTTTTCCGGCTTCACATCGCCATGCACCAACCCTTGATCGGCCGCGCAACGAAGCGCCTGCGCGACTTGCTCGCAAATTTTCATTACGCGCGGCACGTCGATTTTGTTGCCGTGGGTCTTCATCAGGCCATCAAGCGAACCTCCGGCGACGAGTTCCATCGCGATATACGGCATACCTTCCGAAAAGCCGTATGAATAGACCTGCGCGATATTAGGATGGATTAGGCGAGCAACGGCCTGCGCCTCTTTCTTGAATTTTTCCACGAACTCGGCATCGCTACCGTATTCCTTGAGCATTACTTTAACCGCAACCGGCCTATCCAGCATCTTATCGCGTCCCATATAGACGCCGCCCATGCCGCCTCGACCTAACTCGCGCTCAAGAAGAAAGTTGCCGTTTTCTCCAAAGACCCCTGGGGTCGAGATTAGTTGTTCTTCGCTCATTGTATTTTCCTCCATCCTTTAAAAGGCCAAAAGACTATGCTTCCCGTGCCGCGCAGATTTTTGCCGGGCACAGCGCCCCAATAGCGGCTATCGAAGCTGTTGTCGAAATTATCTCCGCAGGCGAAATATTCGTCTTCACCCATAGTGACGCGTTTTTCGATATCGTCTCGAACGCGGCCTTGGGCATCTTTCGGCAGATGCTCGAGCTCGTATGTTTCGCCGGGCGTCGCCTTCATGCGCTTTATGTAATGGGTGCCTTGCATCAGCCCGTTGATGCCGGTCGTCGCGAAAATCATTACTTCGCCATCTCGCGGCCGCCGAAAATTCCAAAGCCAGCGATTGACAAAAATGAAATCGCCTGAAATCACCTTGCCGCGCCAAATTGTTTCGCCCTTCTTTACCTGCTTCTTGTAAAGCTGCCTGCAGGCATCAGCCGGCAACTGGAAACTCGCCGGGCTAGAGCCGACCGCTACATCGTAAAACCCGTCATTCCTATCTCTTAGACGAATCTGCCCAGAGACCGGCGCTTTGTATTCTACGAAAGATTCGCCGCTCCAAAGCCATTTCGCCCAGCTTAGCGGCCAGGCATCCCAAGCGCCCTTCTCGCCGCCTTCTTGGGTATGATAGCCCCATAAGGTAGGCTGCATAGACCCCGTGGGGATGTTGAAAGGCTCGTAGAAGTAGGCGCGGAAAGCCATCGCCACGCTTATAGCGACGACGAGGGTATCCAGCCACTCCTTGGCGAAATCCTGCAGGGTCTTTTTCATCAGGTGCGATAGTTCGGCGCTTCTTTGGTTATTGTGATATCATGAGGACGGGCTTCGCGAAGTCCAGCCGCGGTTACGCGATACAACTTGCCGTTTTGCTGGAGCTCTGCGATATTCCTTGCGCCGCAATAGCCCAAGGATGCCTTCAAGCCACCGCAGAATTGCGTCATGATGCCCTTTACTCTTCCGGAATACGGGACCATTCCTTCGATTCCCTGCGGCACGAGATTTTCTTCTTCTTCATTATCCTGGAAGTATCTCGCTCTAGAGCCTTTGCCGTTCTTTAGCGCGGCCATAGACCCCATGCCGCGATAGACTACATACTGGCGGCCGTTAGAATAAATCTTTTCGCCCGGGCTTTCTTCGGTTCCCGCGAGGACGCTACCGAGCATTACGGAATCTGCGCCAGCCGCGATCGCCTTGGGGACATCGCCCGAAAGCTTGATTCCGCCATCGGCGATTACCGCGACATCCGAGCCGCGTAGCGCCTTCGCTGCGTTATATACCGCTGTGAGCTGCGGGATGCCCACGCCGCATACTACGCGCGTCGTGCAAATCGAACCCGGCCCAATGCCGACTTTAACCGCATGCGCGCCGCAATTCGCCAATGCCTTCGCAGCTTCGCCAGTTGCGATATTGCCGGCGATTACATCGACCTTCGGGAAATGCTTGACGATATATTTCGTCATTTCCATAATTCCCTTGGAATGTCCATGCGCCGAATCGACAACTACTACATCTACGCCGGCATCTGCGAGTTTTTCCATTCTCGCAATATCGCCCTTCGAACCGGATACCGAGGCCGAGACCCTAAGGCGGTATTTATCGTCGCAGTTGAATACCGGGCTCTTGTTTTCGACAAGCCTCTGCACATCGGTGAAACTATATAGGCCCACGACGCGCCCTTCCTTGTCGACAAGCGGAAGTTTACCGACTTTCGCCGCGCGCATCAGCTCGTAGGCTTTCTTGAGGCTGGTCTTCGGCGCGGCTGTAATCGGCGCCTTTTGCATTACATCCCTGAGCGTCATTGCATCCATCGGCGCAAAGCGCATATCGGAAGATGTAATCATTCCGACGAGACGTTCGCTATCATCAAGCACCGGGAAGCCGTTGAATTTAAGCCCTAGACGAATCTTTTCGCTGCGCAAAAAGCTTATGTCGTCATTTTCGTGGAAGCAGACCGGTTTTTCGATCATCCCGTTGAGATGCTTCTTGACTTTTCTTACTTGCGCGGCTTGTTCATCCTCTTCGAGGTTTTTGTGGATTACCCCGATTCCTCCCGCCAGCGCCATCGCGATAGCCATGGGCGCTTCGGTTACAGTATCCATCGCGGCGGAAATGAAAGGAATTTTCATTGTGATTCTGCTCGTCAATTTCGTCTCTAGCGAGGCTTCATCGGGCAGAAAATCTGCGTATTGCGTAACCAATGTTACATCATCATAGGTCAACCCCTCATAGGGGAAAGCCGCCATAAAATCATCCAAATAAGCGTTCTTCTGCTTCATTTAACACAACCCTTCCTTATTTTCGCTTGTATTTTATCAAATTTCTTTCTCTAGGTCAATCGTCTTTATTACTGGTTGGGGTGGCCGATTGTACACCCGCGAACAGGGGGGCACGGAATCTTTAATCCACACATTGCCCCCGATTTCAGAATCATGGCCAATCGTTGTTTCACCGCCGAGGATCGTCGCGTTGGCATATATTACTACATTATCCTCGATGTTGGGGTGGCGCTTTAGTCCCTTCACCAACGCGCCGCTGGAATCCTTCGTGAAGGATAGTCCCCCAAGCGTAACACCTTGATAAAGCCTTACATTATTGCCTATAATCGTCGTTTCGCCGATTACTACGCCTGTGCCGTGGTCGATAAAGAATCTCTCGCCGATCGTTGCGCCGGGGTGGATATCGATACCCGTCTTGGAGTGCGCAAGCTCGCTCATTACGCGCGGAATAACCGGGACGCCAAGTTTATACAGCTCGTGGGCAAGGCGATGGATTGTTACTGCATATACGCCAGGATAGGCCATGACGATTTCCATTCTGCTGGTCGCCGCAGGGTCGCCATCGTAAGCCGCGCTTACATCGGTTTCCACGAGCCGCCTTACTTCGCCTAGCCGCGCTATGAATTTCGCGACTATCGCTTTAGGGTCCTCATCCGGCATCAGAAGCTTGATTTCGCGCTCTAAATCCGCCGCGATATCGGCGAGCGCGCCTTTGGAATTCAGCTCGCCATACACGCAAGGATAAAGCGCCGATAATCCGTGCCTTATGATATGCGCGACTCTTTGGGGCAAGGTCATGATTCTTGCTTCCTCCTGATTCGCGCGATAATGCGAGATGCGCCAAGATTCTTGAAGCCCAACAAGAGCAATAATTTGCCGAATATGTGGCGAGATTCCGCTTTGACTTCGAGTATTTCGATTTTCTCCGCCTTGCAAAGCTCGCCGAAATCTTTCAGCGTTACGCAATGGATATTCGGCGTATCATACCATTTGAACGGCAATGCCTTGGATACCGGCAGGCGTCCTTTGAACATGAGAGTAAGACGAATTCTGTAGGCCGCGAAATTCGGGAATGTGACAATTGCTTCTTCTGCAATTCGAAGAGCTTCATGCAAAAGCCCGCGTGGATTTTTCACTTCCTGGAGAGTATCCGAGCATATCGCAACATCATAATGTTTATCGGGAATAAGCGATAGACCTTCATCCGCATCTTCCCAGAAGCAATCGTGACCATCCGCCACGGCTTCTGTAAAGCGATCGATATCTATATCTACGCCATCGCCCTTCGCGTTTTTCTGCTCTCTCAGAACATTCAACAACGAGCCGTCTCCACACCCGATATCCATGACCCTGGAGTTTTTCTTGACCATGCCGGTTATGTTTCTGTAGAGACGCTTCTGCCAGCGCATTACCTTGGGCTTTCTTTCGTTCAAGAAACCGCTCAACAAACCCGAGAGATCGCTGATATCGGTAAGGAACGAATCGTGACCCGTTCCGGCTTCAAGGTGGCAATATGTAACGCGCTTGTTGTTCCTAAGTAGCGCATCTACTATATCTTTAGATTGCCATTCCGCAAAAAGGATATCCCTTTCGTACGAAACGACCAGACACTTCGCCTTGACCCTTTCGCAAGCGGCGTCCAGCGAGCCGTATCTTGCGCCCGCATCGAACAAATCCATCGAACGAGTTATGTGCAAATAGGAATTCGCGTCAAAGCGTTGCAAGAATTTCTTGCCGTGGTGGTCAAGGTAGCTTTCTATTTGGAAATACGTCTTGAAGGAAGAATCTCTCTTCGCTCTTTCTTCCGCGCTCGCCTCTACGAAATTCTGTTGCAACTTGCGATGGAATTTTTCTTCCAATAGTTCGCGTGATAAATATGTAATATGCGCAAGCTGCCTCGCGCTCATGAGGCCGTGCTTTGGACCAAGCCCATCGCCAATTTCATAATAGTCGCCGCCATTCCAATCGGGGTCTTCCGTTATACCGGCGCGAGCGACTACATCAAACGCCAACGCCTGAGTATTGAGGCTTGCGCTAGTTGCGATCAAGGCGGCCATATCCATTTCGTCCGGACAGCGCGTAACCCAGTCCATTACCTGGATTCCGCCATAACTTCCGCCGATTACCGCCGCGAGATGTTTAACGCCGATTTGCTTAAGTAGCATGCGATAGACATCGACCGCATCGCTCATCGTATATTGCGGGAAGCTGGAACCGTAAGGGTGGCCGGTATCCGGGTTGATAGACATTGGCCCGGTCGTTCCGCTGCAGCCGCCGAGGACATTCGCACAAACGATATGCCATTTATTCGTATCAATGCCGCGGCCGGGACCGACCATGCCTTCCCACCAGCCGCTTGGCTTTGTCTCGCCCGGGCGTATTCCCGCGACATGCGCATCACCCGTCAATGCGTGGCAAATGAAAATTACATTATCATCTCTTCTCGGCGCGCCGCACTCTTCATATACGATCTCGACCTTTTTCAACACGCCGCCCGTCTCGAGTCTCAAGCCGCCTTCCGGCAGCTTGAGGTCGATTTTCTTTTGCTCTACTATTCCAACACCCTCTGGCATCGCGTTTCCTTTTTTCGTTTCGGATCAGAGCTCCGCTTTAAGCTTCTCCACCAAGCCTTCGACATTCATGGTTCCGAGGTCGCCTTCGACGCGAGAACGCACGCTAATCGTCCCGGCCGCTTCATCGCGCGGGCCTACCACGATTTGATAAGGAACTTTCCCCACCGTCGCTGCACGAATCTTCGCGCCGAGCTTTTCTGCCGATGCATCGACTTCTACCCTGAAGCCCGCCTCGCGAAGAGAATTCTGGACGCGTCCGGCATAATCAAGCGCCTTATCGCTTACCGGCAAAATCCTGATTTGCTCTGGCGCAAGCCAAAGCGGGAACGCGCCGGCATAATGCTCGATAAGAATACCGATGAATCTTTCGAGCGAGCCGAGCACCGCGCGATGCAGCATTACGGGATGATGCTTCTGGCCATCAGGTCCGATATATTCCGCGTTCAACCTTTCGGCGCTCGGCAGCTGGTAGTCTAGCTGTATAGTGCCGCACTGCCACTCGCGCTCCAATGCATCGAGAATCTTGAACTCCAGCTTCGGACCATAGAAAGCGCCTTCTCCTTCCTGAATGCCATACTCCATTCCGTTCGCTTCCAACGCTTTCGCGAGCGCGTCCTCGGCCTTGCGCCATGTAGCTTCGTCGCCTACATGATCTTCCGGCATGGTAGAAAGACGAACCTTCATGTTTTTGTCGAATCCGAAATCTTTATAGACGCCCTTTAGCAGACGGCAGAATTTCGCGACTTCCGGCTCGATCTGCTCTTCGGTGCAGATGATGTGGGCGTCGTCCTGCACGAATCCGCGAACGCGCATTATCCCGTGCAACGTTCCGCTGGGCTCGTTGCGCGCGCAATGGCCGAATTCCGCTAGTCTCAAAGGCAGGTCTTTGTAGGAGCGCATCCGGCTCTTGAATATTTCGAGCGCGCCCGGGCAGTTCATCGGCTTTACGGCGAATATGCGTTTTTCCGATTCTGTTATGAACATGTTAGCCTTGTAATGATCCCAGTGGCCGCTCCTCTCCCAAAGGCTGCGCGGCATGAGCGCGGGGGTATTTACCTCTTGATAGCCGTCTTCGATTAACTTCTGGCGCATGTAGTCCTGAAGAGTCACATATATGCTCCAGCCCTTCGGATGCCAGAATACCTGACCTGGATCTTCCGGATCGAGATGGAACAAATCGAGCTCTACGCCGAGTCGGCGGTGATCGCGCCTCTTCGCTTCTTCTTCGCGCGCTATTATTGCGTCGAGTTCGGCCTGATCTTTCGCGATAATGCCGTACACTCTCTGGAGCATCTTGTTCTTTTCGTCGCCGCGATAATAGCTGCCGGCGACTCTCGTAAGTTTTACTACGCCAATCTGCTTGGAGTGCTCGACATGCGGACCGCGGCACATTTCCACATAATCGCCTACGGTGTAGGTGGAAATATCTTCGCCTTCAGGAATATCTGCGAGGCGCTCGAGTTTGTATTTCTGGCCCTCGAGCATCTTCGCGCACTCGTCGCGAGATACGACCTTCTTCACGAACGGCTCGTCGAGCGCAATCAAGCGCGCGACCTCGGCTTCGATTTTCGGAAAGTCTTCGGGGCTTATGCGATGCGGTAAATCCACATCGTAGTAGAATCCATCGTCAGTCTTCGGCCCGATATCGATTTGCACATCTTCGAAAATATTCAAAATTGCGCGCGCAACGAGATGCGCCGCCGAGTGCCGCCTCATATCCAAAGTAATTTCGCTCATTATACTTAACTCCGATTCCTTTAAAATTTTTGTTTCGTCATTTCCAAATCACGCGAAGAGTTTCGCGAGTTTCTCAAGCTGCGCTACCTTTTCCTTGTTTTCCTCGAGTTTGCGCTTTGCCTCGGCGACAATCGCCTCGGGCGCGTGGGCGACGAAGTTTTCGTTGGAGAGCTTCGCTTCGCTCGCTTTGATGAAACCTGCGAGCTTCGCGAGTTCGCCAGCGATACGCTTCGATTCGGCCGCTTTGTCGACAAGTCCTTCCAAAGAAAGATACACCGTCGCAAAAGATGTAATCTTCGATGGCATTGCGAAATCTTGGCCGGCAGGCGCGAACTCTATCGATTCCGCCCTCATCGCCTTCTTCAAGCTTTCTTCTTCCGCGCGGATTCTTCCATCGTCGGAAGCAAGCGTAACTTTCACGAAGGTCGATGGCGGAACTTTGTATTCCGCCCTAAGCGCTCTTAGTGCAGTTATCGCTTCGCGCTTAGAATTCACGAAATCGTAAGTCGCTTCATCCAAGCCCCACGCGGCCTTTTCTTCTTCGCTGTAGCCTAGAGGGAAAGATGAAAGCATAATCGTTTCGCCTTCTTTCAGGAAGCCTAGCTGGTGAGCGACTTCCTCGGTAACGAAAGGCATATAGGGGTGCAAGAGGCAGAGCGCCTTCTTGAATACATCGACGAGTATCGCGACGGCCCTCGCTTTATCCGGCGCATCCTTTACGTATTCTACATACCAATCGCAAATCTGGCTCCAGAAGAAATCATATACCGCGAGCGCGCTATCTTGAATTCTATATTGCTCGAGGAGCGAATTGATTTTCTTGCAGGCTTTATCGGTTGCAAGAAGAATATGTTTTTCGTCGGATGTCAAAGGCCCGGTAATCGCCGGCGCCGCATCGGCGATCTTGCTCTCGAGGAATCTCGCCGCATTCCAAATCTTCGTCGCGAAATTGCGACCGATTTCGAATTTTTCCTTGTTTACTTTTGTATCGCAATCGAGCGATGTGATAAGCGCAATCGAAAAACGAAGAGCATCGGCGGAATACTGCTCGATTAGCTCAAGCGGATCTAGCGAATTGCCGAGCGACTTCGACATCTTGCGCCCTTGCGCATCTCTGACGATTCCGTGAATCACGATATTCTTGAACGGCGGCTTGCCCATGAAATGGATGCCCGCCATCATCATCCTCGCGACCCAGAAGAAAATGATATCTTGCGCAGTTACGAGGTCTGCAGTCGGATAGTAGTAAGCCAAATCTGCGGTCTTTTCGGGCCAACCGAGAGTAGAGAACGGCCAAAGCCAAGACGAAAACCATGTATCGAGGACATCCTCGTCTTGCTTGAGATCTTCGGCGGTGATATTTGGGTCGATTGCTTTCGCTTTTTCTAGCGCCGCCTCGGCAGTTTCCGCAACTACGATATTTTCGCCGAAATAATACGCCGGAATTCTATGGCCCCACCAAAGCTGACGCGAGATGCACCAATCCTGGATATTTTCCATCCAATTGAAATATATCTTCGACCAGCGCTCCGGCACAAATCTCACACTGCCGTTTTTCACGGCTTCGATTGCGGGCTCGGCAAGCGGCTTCATCTTTACGAACCACTGCTTGGAGAGACGCGATTCTACCGTTTCGTGGCAACGATAACAATGCCCGACTTGGTTTTCGTAATCTTCGATATGGTCGAGGAATCCGCCTTCTTCGAGATCTGCCACCAAGACTTCGCGGCACTTGAAGCGATCCATTCCTTCATATTTGGCGCCGGCAAGATTATTCATCGTGCCGTCGTCGTTCATTATATTGATTTCCTCTAGATTATGGCGCTTGCCTACGAGGAAGTCGTTCGGGTCGTGCGCCGGCGTAATCTTTACGATACCGGTTCCGAATTCTTTTTCTACATAATCGTCGGCGATTACGGGAATCTCGCGACCGGTCAAAGGCAGGATAACCGTCTTGCCGATTAGGTGCGCGTAGCGCTCGTCTTTAGGATTGACCGCGACAGCCGTATCGCCGGGAAGTGTTTCGGGGCGGGTAGTCGCGACCATTACATAATCTTTGTAAGGCTCGCCGGCGCAACCTTTTTCGCTGCCTACTACCGGGTAGCGAACATACCAAAGATGCGAATGGCTTGCTTCATGCTCTACTTCATCGTTCGCGAGCGCCGTGCCGCAACGCGGACACCAATTTACGATATAGTTGCCTTTATAAACAAGCCCTTCATCGTAGAGTTGCGTGAAGACTTTCGCGACGGCGCGCGAGCAACCTTCATCGAAAGTAAAGCGCTCTCTTTGCCAGTCGGTGGAATTGCCGAGCATCCTTTGCTGGTGCACAATCGTTCCGCCATATTGCTTCTTCCATTCCCAGACTCTATCGACAAAAGCTTCTCTGCCCAAATCTTGACGGCGCTTGCCTTCTTTTCTCAGCGCTTTCTCGACTACATTCTGCGTAGCGATACCCGCGTGATCGGTTCCCGGCAGCCACAAGGTGTTCTTGCCCTGCATTCTGCGCCATCTAACGAGAATATCTTGAATAGTTTGGTTTAACGCGTGGCCCATGTGAAGAATACCTGTCACGTTTGGCGGCGGAATAACTACCGAATATGGCTCGCCAACCCCTGGTTCTTGGTGAAAATAGCCATTCTTTTCCCAGATTGGATACCACTTTGCTTCTGCTTGCTTTGAATCGTAATGCTTTTCCATTTTTATACTTATCCCGAAAAAATTTCCTTAATTTGTCTTTGGCCGCGGCGGAAGTCTGCCGTTTTCGAATAAATCCCTTACTATCATTCTGACTTCCGTATCGAAGTCGCCTTTGATAATCCACCTTAAATAATTCGGCTCGTCGAGAAGAAGTTTTCTCAATACCGCGCCTTTCTTTCTGCCGAAATTCAGCGTAAGCTCGCCGTTTTTCCATCTCAGCATACCATAGCGGTCTGCGTTCAACGGGTCGTGCGGCACCAAATATTCGTCCATTTCGGCGACGCTCTTCGGTAGATCGCCGTATTTTTTGAGCTGCGCCTTGAGGACTTCAAGGGTTGCGCGAGTATCTGCCGCGGCGCCGTGCGCGCCTTCGTGGTCGCGCCCGAGATAAAATCTGACCGCCGCCGTCAAATCGCGCGGCTCCTTGCGGTGATATATCTTTTGGACGTCTACATGCTTTCTCGAGGTGGAACCGAAATTGAACCCTGCGCGCGCAAATTCTTCTTCCAGTAACGGTATATCGAATTTATCCGCATTGAAGCCCGATACATCGCACCCTTTGAAAAATTCGAATATTTCCTCGGCTTTATCTTTAAAGGTCGGGCAATCTTTCACTAGTTCATCGGTAATACCATGAATTTGCGAAACTTCCTTCGGAATCGGAATTACCGGATTCAAGAGCCAAGTCTTTTCGATTTCTTCGCCCGTCGGCATAACCTTGATCGCACATAATTCCACAATGCGGTCTTGCCGTGGCGAAAGCCCAGTCGATTCTATATCGAATACGATTAGAGGATTATCTAATTTCAAATCGAGCATATCAAATCGTTCCTATATAGCGCCCTGACCGCATCGCAATCTAGCGTGTGGCCGGCGCGGTAACTTACGATTGTCCCGGCGAAGCGATCATGTGAAGTAAGCGCGAAGGCCGCCATTAAATCGAGCGTCGCGCGATGCCAGACGGGTTCGAGGAATTTTTCGCCTACTTTGAATCGCGGCTCGGTATGATAGCGCTTCTTGCCGTGGATTAAAATATTGCGCTCGTTATACCCTAGGTTTCGCGTCGCGGCGAAAAGTTTACCTACGGTCTTGGCCAATATATACTGCTTATAGGTCGCGTTAGTTCGCGCGTAGGAAGCATAGCGGAAGGTTTCGGGCGTTACATCGAATAATAACCTTTCCTTGCCGATAATCGAATTCCACGAAATTGCGCAATCTATCCTTAGGCGCTTATCACCCTTCTCCGCCGGGAGAACCAATAGAAAATCACCTCTCGTCCCTCCGAAAGCGACCGGCTCCTTTACCGTCACCCAGCTCGCATCGGCCCCTGTTTCCACTATCTTGCCGTGTTCCACGGCTTTGACTAGCGGCAGGGACGATTGGTCGAATAGCGGAGGGTCGCCGCTGTTTACTTTTAGCACGACATCATCAAGCCCCATTCCGAGCTTTAGCGCGATTATATGCTCTACCATTCTCAAGTAGTTATGAGGAGAGCCGGAACGCAATACGAGATTTTGCGCGCTAGTCCACAAATTCGAAATATCCACCTTCGTATCAAGCTCGCGAGGTTGGTCCATGCGCCTAATCCACCACCCTGGGCGTGTACTCGGCGCGAAGGTAATCGTCTGCTTGGCGCTACCCTGGAACGTGCCGACGCCAGCGACCGGCGCCTCGCCTTCAAGTGTCGTGCGCTTAAGCGAATATCGGTACGCGCCGCTTTCATCAAGCCGCTTTTCGTCAATCTCTATCTGACGAAACTGCTCGTAGGCCGCTGTAATCGCGGCCTCTTCACCAAATACAATTCGCCCTATTCGATAGTCTAGAGTCTCTGACATGATTGTGATATTATATCATTTTTTGCTCATGCTGTGGGCGGATATTTTGCAAAATTTGCATTTCCTAATAGATATTAGACAAAAAAAATGGTATAATAGGCGGCACTATGAGACCAGTAGCACTTATTATTCGTGATGGCTGGGGCGTCAACCCCCGTGCCGACGGCAACTCCGTCTATGGAGCCAAAACCCCCGTTATCGACCAAATTCGCGCAAGATTCCCGCACTGCCTGCTGGATTGCTGCGGCGAAGCTGTAGGATTGCCCGATGGCTATCAAGGCTCTAGCGAAGTAGGCCATCTGAATATGGGAGCTGGCCGTATTGTTATTCAGGAACTAAAGAGAATTGATGATGGTCTTTCCTCTGGAGAACTCTTTAAGAGCGAAAAATGGGCAAATTTAATCAAAAATTGGAAAGATAACAATTCTCAATTCCATTTCTTCGGACTTCTTCAAGACGAAGGCGTTCACGCTCACCAAGAGCACCTCTTTAAGCTGATCAAGCGCGCAAGAAGCGAATTCCCCGAAGGCAAAATCGTCGTTCACCCATTCTTGGATGGACGCGATACCCCTCCGCGCTCGACCCTAGAATATATCGCACGATTGAAAACCGAGCTCGCATCAGTCGGCAATGCTGTAATCGGGACAGCCATGGGTCGCTACTATGGCATGGACCGCGTGAAGAATTGGAAGCTGACGAGCGAGGCTTATGAAGCGATCGTTAGCGCCAAGGGCAAGAGGGCCGCGAGCATCGAAGAGGCCGTAAAGCAAGAATACGATTCCGGCCTTACTCCCGATGGTACGCCAATGACCGATGAATATATTCCTTGCTATATCATCGGCAATTATGACGGAGTAAAAGATGGCGATGTTATCATGCATACCAACTATCGCCAGGACCGTGCGATCCAGCTCACTCAGGCTTTTGTATGCGATGATTACCCGGGCGAGCGCTCTTGTAGGCCGCGCGTTACATTCCTCGGCTTCACGCGTTACTGGGATGAATTCGAAGATTATCTCCTGGGCGCTATGGGCGCCGGCGGCGGTATGGATAACCTCCTTGGCGAAGTAGTAAGCCGCGCCGGCATTAAGCAGTTGCGCCTCGCGGAAACCCAGAAGTTCCGTCATGTGACAAGCTTCTTCAACGGTAAATCCACTACCCCATCGGAAGGTGAGGACCAAGTCGAAGTAAAATCGCGCTTCGACCCGGCTACATTCGCTTCTCACCCGGAAATGGATGCCTATAATGTAACTGACGAGCTTCTCAAGCGCCTCGAGAATAATCCCTACGGCCTAATCGTAGTCAACTATGCAAACTGCGATATGGTCGGCCACACGGGCGATGAAGCAGCCGCGACAAAGGCCGTGGAAGTAACCGATGAATGCATCGGCAAAATCCTCCCGCGCCTCCTGGAACTCGATGCGCATATCCTCATCTTCGCAGATCACGGCAATGCCGAGCAGATGGTCGATTATAAATCTGGCTTGACAAAAACTTCGCATACCTTGAATCTGGTAGATTGCTTCTATGTAGCGAACGATGCCGCGGGCGTGCGCTTGACGCCGCTAGCTAAGCTTTCCGCTATCGCGCCGACCGCGCTTCAGATGCTAGGCCTGCCGATTCCGAGCGAAATGACTACCCCATCGCTCCTCGCAGGCAAAGAACCCTGGTCAAAGACGACGCTCGCTATTTGATTCAAGGTTGAAGGTTGGTAGGGCTCATCGCCTCGCGACCGCCCTACCGCTGAACGCGGCTTTAGCCGCCCTGAACATCTGAACGCGGCGAAGCCGCCCTGAACAACTGAACGCGGCTTTAGCCGCCCTGAACGCGGCCGCGAAGCGGCCGCCTAAATTCCCAATTTGGTAATTTTGTAGTTCATCATCCGGGGCGAAACGCCAAGCTCTCTGCCGGCGGCCGAACGATTACCGTTATGACGCCTAAGCGCCTCTTTCAAGATTCTCGTCTCAAACGCCGCAAGCTGTGCTTCCAGGCTCATGTCGCCTTCGATGAACGGGTCTTCGGCAAATTCCGGCAATTGCAAAGATGGCGGCAGATTATATGAATGCAAGCAATCATCCTTCGCGGTAAGGACCGCCCTTTCGATGCAATTTTCAAGCTCTCTTACATTACCCGGCCATTTGTATGAAAGCAGCATATTGATCGCCGGCGGAGAAATCCTCTTGACCGATTTTGAATATTTCTCGTTCATTTTCGCGATAAAATGCTCCGCGAGCATTACGATATCGCTTTCGCGATCGGCGAGATTCGGCATGGTGATTGGAAATACGCAAAGCCTGTAATAGAGGTCTTCCCTAAACAGCTTCTTGGCCATGAGATCTTCGAGATTGCGTGAAGTCGCCGCGATGAAGCGGACATCCGAATGCAACTCTTCGTTCGACCCGACTCGCGAAAACGAGCGCTCTTGCAAAAATCTCAATAGCTTTGTTTGTATAGGGATAGGCAGGTCTCCTATTTCATCAAGGAAAAGCGTCCCGCCATCTGCAGCCTCGGCGCGTCCTATCCGGCGCGAGAAAGCATCGGTAAACGCGCCTTTTTCATGACCGAACAACTCTGATTCGACTAGATTTTCCGGTAGCGCCGCGCAATTCAGCGTAACAAAAGGTTTATCTTTTCTCAGACTCGCGCGCTGGATGGCGCGCGCTACGAGTTCTTTGCCGGTTCCAGATGCTCCGCGAATCAGAACTGTAGCTTCGGATGGCGCGACCTGGCGAATTTGCTCATAGACCGCGCGAATCTGCCGGCAATTGCCAATCATTTCGCCATTGGTGCCATCGAGAATTTCCCTAAGCCGACGGTTTTCGCCCAAGAGCGCATCGCGCTCTTCACATTGTTCGCGGCAAACTGCCGCAGCATCGGCGGTAATATTGGCAATGATTTCCAAAAACGCGACATCTTGCTCAAGGGGTGTAGCTATGGATTTTTCATCATCCAGCTTTCGGTCGACCGATAAGGTCCCGATTACCTGCGAATGGTGAATAAGCGGAACGCAAATAAACGAAATCGCCTCATTTGCCGCTCGCGCGCCGGTCTTGTTCAAAAATCTCGAATCTTTGCGTATATCGCGAACGACCTCGGCGCGCCCCGTGCGCGCGACTGCCCCGGTTATTCCTTCGCCAATCCGATAGCGTCCAAGCGAGCGCTCTTCGCTGGTTAGTTCATCGCTCGAAGCTTCGATTCTCAATTCGTCGTTTTCGAGCAAAGTAAATGTTCCTCGAAGCATTCCCAGGCGCTCATGAAGAATATTCAGCACTGTTTCCAACTGCGAACGGACGTTGCGCTCATTGACGAGCGCACGACTGATTTCCTGAAGAACGGGTATTTCTCGGGGCAGTTTAGCCTTCATGGGGCAGATATTATATACTTTTTGACCGCCCTAATCAAGTAGGAAAAAATAAAAACCTTCGATTCCCAGAGCAAAAGCCAGAACCCAATTTTAGGCCCACTATTGCGCAAAAGAGCGAAAAATGATATAATGTGCGGCGTATTATTATGTGTAAAAGCAAGGTACTCGTGATAAAACATGGGGCGCTCGGCGATTTCGTCAATTCGCTGCGTGTCATGTCTGCGCTCAAAAAACGCCATCCTGATTCCTGTTTTGTATTGATTACTCAATCTTTTCTGAAGAAATTGGCCGAGAAAACAGGCTTTTTCGATGAAATAGTAATAGATAACAGAACCTATTCGCCCAAGGATTGGTGGCGGGTAGTAAAGAAGACTTTGGCGGATATTCCTTATGAATACATCTACGATCTTCAAACGAACAACCGAACCCTAAAGCGCTACGCGCCGCTGGCGAGATTCGCGACGCGCAACGAGATGAAGTGGGCGGTAAGAGTAGAAGGCGGTTTCGATGTATATTCTACGCCGGCAAAACGCGCTTTTAGTTACAAAAGACCGAAGCTTGAGCACATTACGCTCGAGCTCGAGGCGCCAGATTTATCTTTCATTCACGGCGAAGGCAAATTCTTCCATCTTTTGCCAGAAAGGTATGCTCTCTTGATTCCCGGATGCTCGGCGAACAATCGTCAAAAGCGCTGGCCGCCCGCGCGTTATAGGGAACTTTCGCTTTGGCTGGGCGCCAAAGGAATAAAATCCGTCGTCCTTGGAACAAACTCGGAATCTGCAGAGATTGGCGCAATTACCAAGGATAACCCAAACGCGGTGGATTTCATGGGCAAGAGCGAGATTGCGGATATTCCCGATATCGCCTCTCGCGCGCTTGTTATAATCGGCAATGATACCGGCCCGACCCATATTGCTCGCAGGGTAAATACTCCATCGGTAATTTGTTTCACCGAATTCGACGCCTCGCGCGCAGCGCCAAAAGGCGATAAATTGGTAACAAGCCTGGTCGGCAAAAAGATTGAAGATATACAACTCGAAGAAGTAAAGCGCGCAGTAGCCGCGGCACTAGGAGAAAGAGAAAATGGATAAGACCGAAAAAATCGTCGCCTCTTTCAAAAATGCAAAGATTCTCTGCATCGGCGATTTGATGCTGGATAGGTTCGTCAAAGGTGAAGTCGAAAGAATTTCCCCCGAAGCGCCCGTGCCGGTATTCAGATGGGTAGGCGAAAAGGAGGTCCTCGGCGGCGCCGGCAATGTAGCCGCGAATCTGCGCGCGCTCGGCGTTGGCGTAAAGCTGATCGGGCGCATCGGCCGCGACCAGGAAGGCGAGAAACTTAAAGGCATGTTTTCTTCCCTGGGAATCGAAACGCGCCTCGTAGTTTCCGATCGCATCCCGACTATCGTCAAGACGCGCTTCATAAGCAAAAACAACCATATCCTGAGGATGGATCAAGAGCTCGTCGAAGAGCTTTGCGGCGATGAAAAATCTATCGCAATTCGCGAAACGGAAAACGCGCTCAAGGAAGCAGACCTCGTAATCGTTTCCGATTACGCGAAAGGATTTCTTTCGAAAACCCTGCTCGCGAAAATCATGGCGATGAGCGCGGCGGCCGGCAAAAAAGTTTTCGTCGACCCCAAAGGACAAGGCTGGAAAAAATATTCCGGCGCGACGCTAGTCAAGCCGAACCGCAAAGAGCTGAAAGAAGAAACAGCCGCAAATCTTTCCGCCGACGACCCGAAGCTTATCGAAAACACTCTCGAGGCCGCCCGCGCTATGCTTAAGACGACTCTCATAAAAGAAGCCGTGGTGACGCTTTCGGAAAAAGGCATGGTGTATATTCCGCTCGAAGGCGAAAGCCTGTATTTGCCTACAGAAGGACGCGAGGTCTACGATGTAAGCGGCGCGGGCGATACGACTATCGCAGTTCTCGCGGCCGCATCGGCCGTCGGCGCGAGCATGAAGGATGCAATGAACCTCGCGAATATCGCCGCGGGCGTCGTAGTCGGCAAACTCGGAACTTCTACCGTAACGCCTCAGGAACTTTTGATGGCGCTCAAACGAAAGCTAGACCCCATGCCCTTCGCGAGAAAAATCTATTCTCTCGAAGCATTGAAACAAGAAGTCGTCGCTTGGCAAGCGAAAGGCGAAAAGGTCGGCTTTACGAATGGTTGCTTCGATTGTTTGCATTCCGGCCATCTGTTTTCGCTATATCAAGCGAAGGAACATTGCGATAGATTGGTCGTTGCGGTGAATAGCGATTCTTCCGTTCGTCGTCTAAAAGGACCGACTAGGCCCATACAAGACGAAAAGACGCGCAGCCTTGTTCTCGCGGGATTGGAAGCCGTCGATGCAGTAGTCGTTTTCGAAGAAGATACTGCGCTTGGAGTAGTTGAAGCGCTAAGGCCGGATGTAATCGCAAAGGAAGGTTATGCGATCGAAAACTGGCCAGAGGCGCAAGTCGTTGCAGCCTACGGCGGTAAAGCCATTACCCTAAAACGGCTTGAGGGCTATTCGACGTCAAACATGGTCAAAAAAATCGCACAAGCATGATCAAGGCGCTTTTTCTCGATCGCGACGGCACGATAAACATAGATACCGGCTATGTTTACAAGAAGGAAGATTTTGAATTCCTCGATGGAATTTTCGAATTCGCCCTCGCCGCACAGGAAAAAGGCTACGCGCTAATAGTTGCGAGCAATCAATCCGGCGTCGCCAGAGGCTTCTACTCCCTGGAAGAAATGAATTTGTGCAACGCATATATGAAAGAGGAATTTGCCAAGCACAATATCGATATACTCGATATTTTCTGCGCAACCGCGCTCGATGAAAACGACCCGGACCGCAAACCCAATCCCGGCATGTTCCTGAAAGCAATCGCGAAATACGATATCGACCCCAATAGCTCGATATCGATTGGCGATAGCCTGCGCGATCTCTTGGCCTCGAAACGTGCCGGTATCGAAAATACTATTCTACTTGAAAACACAAAGCCGCAAAAACCTCTGAATGAAAACGAATTCGGCTCTTCATTAGTATCTGCAAAAGCGGCGAATCTTCGCGAAGCGATCAAATTTCTTGATTAAGGAGAATTTTTAATGAAAGAACTTGCTCTTCCACTAGCGTATCTTGCCTTAGTAGCCTATATACCTGTAATATACGCCTCTGCAAAAGCTGCCGCCGGCGGCAGATGGAAAAATCTGACTTTCGCGCGCGCTGTCGGCAAGGATCTCTTAAGGACCTTCCCGATGGTCGCTTTGATTTGGATTCCTCTTTTCGCGTTTCCGGAAGCGGCAAAATGGTATACGCTTCTCATGCATATTCTTTTTGCGCCAATGCTTATTCTCGAAATTGCGCACATCCGGCAATTTGGCGCGCGCGTCGGCATAAACACATTCTATTCTCTCTTCGCGACTAACGCGCAGGAGTTCAAGGAATACTGCCGCCAAATCGTCACGTTCTGGAATTGGGTTGCCGTTGGCGCTATATTCCTCGTTCCTATCGCGCTAATTGCGATATTCGTTCAATGCGCATATCTAGAACCCAAGATGCGCGCGATTTGCACGCTCGCTTCATTCATCGCCTTCCTGCCCTTCCCGCGGAATTTGACGAAAAAAGGCGCGCGTTTCAAAATCGGCTATATCCTCAACCCCTATTCGAGTTTTATCTATCATTATTTCCAATTCAAGAAATCCTACTCGGCGCTCGCTAAAATGATTGCCGAACACACCGCGCCGCCCTTCGCAAAAATCTATTCTTCGGCAAATGAAGATGAAGAAGAAACTTATATTATCGCAATCGGCGAAAGCGCTTCCTCCTTGCACCACTCTTACTGCGGCTATCCTAGAGATACGAATTTCTTCACCGATAAAATCGCCTCAGAATTGATTCGCGTAAAAGGCGTGCGCTCGCCATTCGCACAAACTCTGCCGGTGCTCGAAAAAGTCCTCACTTTCGCCACGCGCAAAGAACCCGACCGCCTTTGGAGCCAAGGCTCGATAATCGACTTCTTCAAAGAAGCCGGCTTCAAGACCTTTTGGCTTTCGAATCAATACGCCCTCGATGATAACACGCCGCTTACGGCCATGACATCTCACGCCGACAAGCATAAGTGCCTTTGCTACTCCGACCTCAAGCGCTTCGAACGAAGCGTAGATGGCGCACTTCTCGATGAGCTAGCCAAAACCCTTAAGGATGGCGCGAAGAAAAAAGCAATCTTCCTTCACATGATCGGCTCGCATTCCGCCTATGTAAATCGCTATCCATCGGAATTTCTGCACTACTCCGGCAGCGTCCCCGGCAAAGAACATCTCGGCGCCGTCGAAACGCAAATGATTAATACTTACGATGACTCTATCAGATATACCGACTGGGTCGTTTCGCAATTTATCGACTTGTTGCGTCCTCTTGCCGGCAGAGCTTACCTCCTCTATTTCAGCGACCACGGCGAAGATATTTACGATTCTACCGATGATAAGGTCTTAGGACACTCCCAGCTCGCGAACGTGCCGATGACGAGCGTTCCATTTATGCTTTGGTTAAACGACACTCTAAAGAAGGCGCGGCCCGACATTCTAAATCGCAAGACTAAAGATGGCTATAACCTCGAAGATGTAATTCATACGATTATCGATATTTCATCGCTCGAAAATATCGACTATATGAAATCGAGGAGTATTTTCGAATGAAAGTTTCGGTAATAGTTCCCGTCTTTAATACTTCGAAGTATCTTGCAAGATGCCTGGATTCGATTCTCTCGCAGACCCAAAAAGATTTCGAGCTCATAGCGATAAACGATGGGTCGAGCGATAATTCGGCCGAAATTCTTTCGCAATATGCTTCGCGCGATTCGAGAATAATAATCGTTACCCAGCGCAATAAGGGACTTTCCGCCGCGCGGAACTCTGGTCTCAAAATCGCCCGAGGCGAATGGATAATGTTCGTAGACTCAGATGATTTTATCCCTTGCGATGCAATCGAAAAATTCCTCCTCGCAGCCGATGAATCAAAAGAAAGCGTAGTTATCTCGAAAGAATATTTACTGGATGATGCGCCCGCGGCAAGAAGCGAAAAAGTGCAATGGAAACGGTGCGCGCCGGCGCTTAAGGAGTTGATAAAACTCAGAAAAGCGCAGTCTTCGGCGTGGAATAAATTCTATTCTGCCGCCCTTCTCAAGAATCGCCGGTTTATCGAAGGAATATATTTCGAAGATTGGCCTTTCAACCTCGAGCTGTTTGGCAACATCGAATCTTTCGCTCTTCTTGATGAAGAGATGTATGTATATTGCCGAAACCGCGATTCCAGCTCGATTTTGCGCTCCGCTTTCACTTTGAAGAAAGTCTCCAGCTATCTCGAAGGCATCCGCCGCTCGCTAGAGAAGTTTAGAAGACACCCCCAGCGCAAATATGCCTTGGCTAGAATTGCAACGGCAGTAAAAATGCTCGTCGCAAAAACTTGGAAGCAAGGCGACCAAGAAGCTCGCCAAGCGACAGTTCTAGGAGTAAATGCTTTAATCAAAGAAGGCTTGCTCCCAAAAAATTCTCTTACGCTTAAAACCCGCCTCCGCCTCTGGCTTCTATCCAAAACCCGCTAGGTAGCGCGCCGATGCCGCTCACCGCCGCGTTCAGATGTTCAGAAAGTTCAGATAGTTCAGCCGTTCATTTTAGCATGGAGAACAGGAGAAACAAGAGATTTCTTCAGGTGATTTGCTTTCCCGCGGTGGAATAGTTCTAGTTTCGTATTGGAGTTGGAGTGTGGAATTGTTAATTTTGTTTAGTTTATTAATTATCGCAGAGGCGCTTAGGCGCTGAGGTTGTTCGGTGGCCAAAGCGTGGCCGCCGTGGTAGGGCGGCCGCCCCTCAGACCGCCGCCAAAAGAATAGTTAAGAGTTCACAAATCTCGTCAAAGTACATTTCACTTTCTGACGGGGCTTGCAACATAGTTTTAGGCCATTTTTCGTTTTCCACCACCCTTTCGGGCGCTATCGCAATGCCTCCTCGGCTTTGTCCAAGCCTCAAAAACCAGTGGTTTTTCGATAATCAAAATCAAATATCCCAAAACAACCGGTTGTTTCCCGATAATCAAAACCGAACGACGGAAATCAACCGGTGGTTTTTCGATATTCAAGACTCAATGACGTAAATCAACAGGTTGTTTTTCGATATTGAAAACGCAAAGATGGAAAACAGCCGGTTGTTTTGCAATAATCAAAACTAAATACTGAAAATCAACACAGTGCGACAAGGGGCAGCTTATTGGTGTGATTTTTTAAGATTTTCAATGTGTGATTCACGTTGTTCTTGAGTTACTGATGCATCCCATTCTTGCAAAGCACCAATAATATCTTCCACTTCGCGATCTTTTAAAAGAGGCATTGCAAATGACTTTATATATGAAGCAAGTTTTTTAGAATATACCACGCCTTCTGGCATGGGCGTTTTAAATTCACAATCGCCAGTAAAGGCAATCACGCCGCGAATATACTTTACTGGTATTCCAAGGTTTTCGGATATGGCGCAAATATGACGGTAATTTTGTCGGATTGGATTCTGAAATGAGTTCTTTATATCAGTAGTATGTTCAACTTCGAAAAATCTTGAGGGCATTTTCCGTTCGTTAAACCAAATTACATCAACTGTCTTCGCCCTTCGCAACAATTCTTCATAAGTAAACTGCGGCAATTTTGTAGTGTCAGCTATAGTACCAATGCTCCTGCCAAGGTAAAGGCGATTGCGGTCTTGCGCAGGGACATAAGTCGTTTGTTTTCGGAATTTACCAATTTCAACAAGCAATCCTTGGTAATATCCATGATTGAATTGTTCTTCGCTTTTTTTGTCACCGATCTTAAGAGAAAATTTCTGCAAAACTTCATCGCGCATATCTTCCAGAGCCCAAAGGCCAGGTTTAATCTTGAAAATTTCTTTGCTTTTCTGAACAATGCGCCGCACGCTTGCTTCAGGCGTTTTCGTATCCCATGAGGAAAAATCTACGATTTCATTCAAACGTCGTAAAGTGGCAAATCCGCCATTGTTGAGTAATGCTTCAATTACTTGCTGTTTCTGTGTCATATAGCGATTTTCTTCAGTCCTCGTTCTTCGCAAAGCATATCGTAAAGATAAACCGGCCCTTCTCGATACAGTGCAGTTTTAGGATTTTCCATCTTCTCAAGCAGTTTCGACTTGTAAACAGCTCCCGTACAAGTCAATAGCAGGAATTTTCCATCTTCTCAAGCAGTTTCGACTTGTAAACAACATCGGCAGCATCCTGCATTGAGAGTTTCTCGTTGCGCATTGTGTAATCTATTAAATCAGATATTGCTCCATCAAAAAGAAATTTCTGCTCCTCATTCATGATAGGCCTCCTTGAACTTTAGGAATTTCACTGCACGTTTTGTATGAAACGAATATTGGACGACTCGCCATTTTCGTGTTTTCAGTACCTTGAGAATATGTTTGGAAGTAGTAAGCCCCAGTCTGTAGCCTCTCATCAAAGCTCTTATTTTATCATCGGCGACAAAACCAACAACTATGTCATAAAGGCTATCTAGATTGTGGTCAAGTGCGCTACGCTCAAAATTTCTGTTTGCTATGACAAACGAAACCCAGTCCATATCCATCTCTTCAAACCGGCGGATTTTTGCAAAATCCTGCTCGGAAATCTTATCTTTATCGGAAATCGGATAGTTATACCACCCGCGCCATTTCGCAAGCTGCCCCTTCTTATAGGTCCCTATCAAGACCACTCTATCATTCTCTGCCATAACGATAAATTCTATTGTTGATTGTTTGCCCGATATTATACCAAATCCGGCGCCAGGGCGCAAGGGGCGCTGCTTGCGCCGCGCACTGCGGTGGAAGGTAGCGTCAGAATTTTGACGGTGGTTTCGACCGTGGTCGAAGGTAGCGTCAAAATTTTGACGGTACTTGCAACCGCGGCGGCGGTGAGCGGGGCGGCACGCCCTACCTGAACATCTGAACATCTGAACTATCTGAACGCGGCGAAGCCGCCCTGAACGCGCCGAAGGCGCCCTGAACATCTGAACGGCGCGAAGCGCCCTGAACGCGCCGAAGGCGCCGGTGGCGCAGGAGAAAAAAGAAGCGCAGCTTAACAAGCCGCGCTTCTTTTTCGCATATACCAAGCGAATTACTTGACTTCGACAGTCGCGCCAGCCTTCTTGAGCTGTTCGGCGATCTTCTCTGCTTCGTCCTTGGCGATGGCTTCCTTGACTTTCTTAGGAGCACCATCAACGAGGTCCTTCGCGTCCTTGAGGCCGAGACCCGTGATTGCGCGGATTTCCTTGATGACCGCAATCTTGTTCGCGCCGGCAGCGGCGAGGATTACGTCGAACTCGGTCTTTTCTTCAGCAGCGGCAGCAGCGCCACCTGCAGGAGCAACTGCGACAGCAGCAGCGGCGCTTACGCCCCAAGCTTCTTCGAGTGCCTTAACGAGTTCATTGATTTCAAGAACAGTCTTGCCAGAGAGTTCCTTGATGATTTCTTCGTTCGTCATTTTCTTGTTCCTTTTTTACTTGTCAACCTTCAGCGTATTTCATCTGAAGGAAATTGTTTTTGTTATGCCTGAGCGGGCGCTTCGGCCGCGCTAGTCGCCTCGCCACCTTCCTTCTTTGCCTTTTCGGATAGTACGCGCGCGAGTCTCGTAGCAGGCTCTTTGAGAAGCATGAGGAGCGTCGCACGGAGCTGATCTTTGCCAGGTACCTTCGAGAGAGCTTCGACCATCGCCGCATCGACAATCTTGTTGTCGTAATCGGCGCCCTTGACCGAGGCCTTGCCGGCAAGTTCCTTGTCGTTTACGAAATCCATAATGGCTTTCGCAACGGCTGTCGGTTCGCCGTGACCTGTTACGACGGCTGTAGGACCCGAGAGCATCGCGTTGACTTCATCGCTCCAACCCTTTTCCTTCGCGACCTTGGCGAGGTAGGTATTCTTTACGACGAGCAAACGGCTATCGAGCTTTCTCAAATCGGCGCGGAGCTTAGCCATCTTGGCGACGCTGGCGCCACCGTAGTTAAGAATGAAGCAGTAATCGGAATCTTTGACTCGATCTACGACTTCAGAGAGGATTGCAATCTTTTCTATTCTCATTTCAATCTACCCCCTATTATTCGGCGTCAGTGGAAGAAACAAGCACCGGAACGCTTACGCCCATGGTCGAGGAAATCGACATCGACTTGATGAAGACGCCCTTGACATTGGCTGGTTTCGCGGAATTTACTGCCGAGACGATCGCCTTGATGTTGCCAATCAAAGCGGCAGGTTCGAAGCTGCGCTTGCCGGCGATAACAGCGAGGTTGCCGGTCTTATCCATACGGAAATCGACCTTGCCGCCCTTGGCTTCCTTTACCGCAGTAGCAGTATCATCGGTAACAGTGCCGGTCTTCGGGTTAGGCATCAAGCCACGCGGGCCGAGCACGCGAGCGCACTTACGGACTTCCTTCATGGCTTCGACTGTAGCGATAGCGACGTCGAAATCGCACCAACCTTCCTTGACTACCTTCTCGACGAGATCCGACATACCTACGAAATCGGCGCCGGCCGCCTTCGCGGCATCCGCCTGTTCACCACCGGCGAACACGGCGACCTTGACGGTCTTGCCTGAGCCATTAGGAAGTTTAACTACGCCACGAACAGCAGTATCGCCCTTCGTGAGTTCCTTGCCGAGGTGGAAATACACATCGACTGTTTCATCGAACTTCGCGCCTGCGTTGGCCTTTACGAACTTCACCGCTTCTTCGAGCGTGACTTCGTTCTTGGGAGCTTTCTTCAGAGCGTTGAAATATTTCTTGCCGTGCTTCATTCGACCACCTCGATTCCCATATTGCGAGCCGTGCCGGCAATCATCTTGATAGCCTGCTCAGGGTCTTCGGTATTGAGATCGGCCTTCTTCATTTCTACAATCTTGAGAAGCTGGGCCTTGGTAACCTTGCCGACCTTGTTCTTGTTAGGTACGCCGGAACCTTTAGCAAGTCCCGCTTCCTTCTTCAGAAGAACGCTTGCAGGCGGCGACTTGAACTGCAACGAGAAGCTACGGTCCTGATACACCGTAATGATTACCGGAATTACGAGACCGGCATCCTTAGCCGTCTTCGCATTGAACTCCTTGCAGAACTGCATGATGTTGACACCTGCAGAACCGAGCGCGGGACCCACTGGAGGCGCTGGATTTGCAGCACCCGCAGGAATCTGGAGCTTTACCACGCCAGTGACCTTCTTGGCCATTTTCCTTTTTCCTTTCGTGCGGCTCCTCCCGGGGATCCTGCCCGGTTGTAACGGACCGCAAATACCTATCGATTACGGCTTCAGCGGCTCGAAAGTCTCTTCGATTGCGACTTTCTCCACCTGCCAGCTCTCGACGTCGACTTGGACCTTGCGATTGAAGATGTTCACTTCAACCTTGAGTTTATCCTTGTCGGGATCAACCATTGAAACTTGGCCCATCAAACCCATGAATGCGCCATCGATAATCTTAACTGTTTCGTCAACAGAAAATTGAACTTTATTTCTTGTGCCGCCCATGCCGGTCGTAGGCTTATCTGTAAGAATCGCATCGATTTCCGCCTGCGATAGCGGGACGGGCCTTTCGCCACCCACGAAGCCGACAACGCCGGCCGTGCCTCTCAAGAATTGCCACGTTCTTTCGTATATTGCCTTGCGACCATGCTCGTCTGTGCCCTTGGATTCATCATAAAGGGCAAGTTCGACAAGAACGTAACCTGGGAATATCTTCTTTGTAGTCGTGCGCTTGCGGCCATCTTTCTTTTCGACGACCTTCTCGGTAGGCACTATACACCTGCCGACATAGTCCTCCATTCTCTCGAGAGAAATTCGCGCAAGTATATTCCTCTGAGCCTTATTTTCCTGGCCAGTCAGTGTATGGAGAACGAACCACTGCTTTTGCATATCGAAAATTCCTCTTCCCTTAGATTGCCTTTACTGCATCGAGGCAAACCTTGATTGCCTTATCGAATACGCAAGTAGCCACCGCAAGAATGAAAATGAATGAAATGACGACAAGCGTCGATTCCCAAAGCTCACGTTTGCCCGGCCATGTGACGCGTTTGGATTCCGCCGCCACGCCCGTTAGATAACTTTTAACTTTGCTAAAAAAACTCATTTTCGTCTACCTATTTACTTCTCGCTTGGCAGGGTAGGAGGGAATCGAACCCCCATAGGCGGTTTTGGAGACCGCTGCACTGCCATTGTGCTACTACCCTAACGCGGACCATTTTTACTTGGTCTCTTTGTGTGTTGTATGCTTACGGCAGCTGGGGCAGAACTTCACCTTCTCAAGACGCTCGGTAGTCGTCTTTTTATTCCTGGTGGTGTTGTAGTTGCGCCTCTTGCACTCACCGCATGCCAATATCGCGATATCACGCATTTTGAATCATCCTTCGTCTTCTTATCGAGTTTTCAGGAGCCCATCCGCCGTCTCAAGGCCACTCACGCCTTGGCCGGCGGGCGGGCTCGCTCACAGAAGACTTTTATCTTTACTTGATGACCTTCGAAACCGTGCCGGCGCCGACCGTGCGGCCACCTTCGCGGATTGCGAAGCGCATCTTCTCTTCGAGAGCTACGGGAGCGATGAGCTTGACCGTGATCTCAACATTGTCGCCAGGCATAACCATTTCAACGCCTTCGGGGAGCTGAATGTCGCCCGTCACATCCGTGGTACGGATATAGAACTGAGGACGATAGCCCTTCATGAACGCAGTGTGACGGCCGCCTTCTTCCTTCGTGAGGACGTAGACCTGACCGGAGAATTCGGTGTGAGGAGTGATGGAGCCGGGCTTGGCGAGAACCTGACCACGAGCGACATCTTCCTTCTTCGTGCCACGAAGAAGCGTACCGATGTTATCACCGGCCTGGCCCTGATCGAGGAGCTTACGGAACATTTCGACGCCAGTGACAGCGGTCTTGGCGGTCGGCTTGAGACCGACGATTTCGACTTCATCGCCAACCTTGACGATACCACGCTCGACACGGCCGGTAACGACTGTACCACGACCTTCGATCGAGAAGATATCTTCGATAGGCATGAGGAAGGGCTTATCGAGTTCACGCTCGGGCTCTGGGATGTAGCTATCGAGAGCATCCATGAGCTCGCCAATGCAAGCGCAAGCGGCGTCATCCGCGCTGGCGGCCTGAGTTGCAGGATATGCCGCGCCACGGATTACAGGAGCGTTATCGCCATCATAATCATACTTGGAAAGCAGTTCGCGAACTTCCATTTCGACGAGGTCGAGCATTTCAGGATCATCGACGAGGTCGCACTTGTTGAGGAAGACAACGATTTTCGGTACGCCAACCTGACGGGCGAGAAGCACGTGCTCGCGGGTCTGGGGCATCGGGCCATCGACTGCGGAAACTACGAGAATTGCGCCATCCATCTGAGCAGCGCCGGTAATCATGTTCTTAACGTAGTCAGCGTGGCCGGGGCAGTCAACATGCGCATAGTGGCGGTTGGCTGTAGCGTATTCAACGTGCGAAGAAGCAATCGTAAGAATCTTGGTTGCATCGCGGCGGCCTGCAGATTCAGAAGCCTTGGCGACCTGATCGTACTTGATTTCTTCGCAGAGTCCCTTGAGAGACTGTACGTGTGTAATTGCGGCCGTAAGAGTGGTCTTACCATGGTCGACATGGCCGATTGTGCCGACGTTCACGTGTGGCTTACCGCCACGATCGAATGTTTCCTTTGCCATTTTATGGGCTCCTGTGAGTTTTTCGTTTCTCTTTCCTTCGTCTCGCACTTTACTGGAGCCACCTAGCAGAATCGAACTGCCGACCTCTTCCTTACCAAGGAAGTGCTCTACCTACTGAGCTAAAGTGGCCTTTTCCGGCACGAAAACTCGCAAATTATATCATATTTTATCACCTTCGCGCAAGGGGGTATTTTTAGTATTCGCGTTTTTTTGCCTTCTCTTGACCTCAGAAAAGGTGGAATTATCGGCATTTATTTAGAAATAAATATCAATAATTTAGCAATTTTCTGTAATTATCGATAAAACGCGGCATTCGCGGGTATTGCTCGGCTCCTAGCTACCGCACGGCGGCCACGGGGTGGCCGCCCTACCCAGCGGCCGTAGTTGTAGTTTGTAGTTGTAGTTGGAATTGTAGCCGGAAAGTGGAATTGTTAATTTTTTGGGCTTGGCCGCGCTTGTCGCGGCATTTTCTAGATATTCAAGCAACTCTAGAAATTCTAGGTTTCTAGATTTGCTTGAATATCTAGAACTAACGACTTTCGATGGCGCCTTCGGCGCGCGCCGCTTGCATCGCGCCGGAAAATTTGTTATAATTCGCGCCATAATGTCTAACCAAGCATACAAGCCGTGCGAGAAAGCCCCGAAACCTCCAAAGACGCTGGAGGATTTAGAGGCCATCGCCTATCTTGAAACATTGCGCAAAGGTGAAGGTGAATCAAAACCTGCCGACCTGCCGCTCGCTTGCCGCGTTTTGGTCATCGATGAGCAAAATGTGCCGAAGGCGAATGACGCCTATAAAATGGTAACAGTGGAAACCAAAGGCGCGAAGCGCTTTCGTCTTTGCCTCTCGAGGACACTGCCGACGCCCGGCGGCGAAGAAATGTTATTCGTAAACGAATGTGCCGCCCTGCCTATCGAAGAGCGCTGGAAAAACCCGCTTGCCGCGCAAATAAAGGAGAAAGTCTATAAATTCGGCTTTGGCATAAAGGTTAGGCGCCTAAAACTCCACATCAAGAGGAATATATATATACATAATTGCGGTGCTCTATATCCTCTCGAGGCTTTCGCAGAGGATGTCGCCAGCACATCGCTTGGCGAAGAATGCGGTCATTTGCTCAATATCGACGACGCAGAAGACCTCAAAGCGCGCCAGAATATGAAAATGGCGAAGCTGCCTGAAGAAGAGCTAACCCCTCAACCCTCGCCATGGGTCGTCAAGTCTCGCGCCGCATTGGCAAAGCGCGAGCAAGAAAAAGCGAAAGCCTCGCGCATAGAAAAAAAGAAGCGCCTTGCGGCCAAAGAAGCCGAGGAACGCAACGCCCCAAGCTTCAACTTCCTTCATCAAATTCGCGGTTTTCGCCGCAATGGCAAAAAAATGAAATAAACTGCTCTCTTGACATAGGGGGGTAAAAAAATGTATAATTCCACACATAATAGACTAGTGGAAGGAAGCATCCGATGTCAGAAGACTTGCAGAGTTTACTCGAGAAGATCAATCGCGAGGGCGTAGAAAAGGCCCGCACGCAAGCAGAAGCTATTGTCGCAGAGGCGAATTCAAAGGCGCATGCGATTGTAGAAGAGGCGAAAAAAGCGGCTGAAGAAGCCAAGGCCAGCGCGCGCAAAGATGCCGAAGCGAGCGCCGCGCGCGCCGCTGAAACCATTCGCCAGGCAGCGCGCGATACAATTTTGAAGGTAGAATCTTCTGTGACGAAGCTACTCGAAAAGCTCCTTGCCGAGAATGTCGATAAGGCGCTTGGCGATAGCGCGGCCGTCTCGAAGCTGGCGGCAGCCGCCGTGGAGGAATTCGCGACTAAGGGAGAGCTAGAGGTCGCGACCGCCGCGAACCTCGCGGCCGCTCTGAAAGCCGCGCTAGCCGCGAAGAAGGAAGTTAAGGTTGTCACTGATGAAACTCTCGGCAAAGGTTTCTCTGTTCGCCTCGATAACGGCAGAGTCGAGCACGCTTTTACAAGTGAAGTAATCGCGAGCGAACTGGCCGCGCGCCTTAGACCAGAGCTTGCCAAGCTCGTTAAGTGATTTTTCGCAAGATATGTCGATCGACTATATAGTTGCAAGCCTGCCGGCACTATCGTTTGATTCCCCTCCGGGAATAAGCGAAGAAAAATTCCTGGAAATCGCCGGCGGCAAATTCGATAAGAGCCTGGCGAAATGGCAAGATCTCTCGACTCAGCTGAAAAATGCCGTCGCCCTCGCGCGCGGCGGCGCAAAATGGGCGAGAGTTGCCAAAGGATGCTCGGTTTTCTGGAAGTCGCGTATTCTCGCGTGCTTCCAGGAAAAAGATATCGCAAAGCGCGATGAAATGCTCGAGCGCGTCTTCTGGGACGCCGCAGGCGAGCTTATCCCCCCTTCTTCACCGCTCGGCGAAGGTGCGCTCGCGGCCTACTACATAAGGCTAGGTATCGCGACAAGGCGCGCGGCGATCAACCGCGATGCCGGTAGAGACGCCTTCAATAAATTGACCGACGCTTAACAATAACCATTTAGGAGAAACAAAATGACAACTACAGGAAAAATCGTAGCAGTTAACGGCAATATGATTACCGTCAAGTTCGACGGCGCCGTTGCGCAAAACGAAGTAGGCTACGCAATTTTGGGCAATAAGCGTCTAATGGCTGAAATCGTCCGTGTGCGCGGCGAAAAAGCCGATATGCAGGTATTCGACGCGACGACGGATCTGGCGATTGACGACAAAGTGGAATTTTCCGGTGAATTGCTCGCGGCGGAACTTGGCCCGGGCATGCTCGCGCAAGTATACGATGGATTGCAAAATCCTCTAGCGGAACTCGCGAAGGAAGCGGCAAAGATTTCCAAAGATGCCGAGTTCTTCCTTCAGCGCGGAATGTATCTACCTGGCCTACCACGCGACAAGAAGTGGGATTTCCACCCAACGGCAAAGGTCGGCGCACGCGTAAGCGCCGGCGAAGCGCTCGGATGGGTAACGGAAGGAATTTTCGATAATAAGACGATGCCGGGCCATAAAATCATGGTGCCCTTCGCCCTGCGCGGAGTATATACGATCAGGGACCTCGCACCTGCAGGCGACTATACCGTTACTGAAGATATCGCTACTCTCGTCGATGCCGATGGCAAAGAGGTAAAGGTTCAAATGATGCAGCGCTGGCCTGTGAAAGTTCCTATCAAGTGCTTCACCGAAAGGCTGGAACCTACCGAGACTCTAGAAACGACCGTCCGCACGATCGATACATTCTTCCCGGTCGCCGTCGGCGGCACCTACTGCATTCCTGGCCCCTTCGGCGCCGGCAAGACCGTTCTTCAGCAGACGACCGCGCGCTACGCGAAGGTAGATATCGTGATTTCCGCCGCGTGCGGCGAACGCGCCGGCGAAGTTGTGGAAACTCTTAAGGAATTCCCCGAAATCACCGACCCGAAGACCGGCCAGTCGCTGATGAAAAGAACAATCATCATCTGCAATACTTCGTCGATGCCGGTCGCCTCGCGAGAAGCTTCGGTATATACCGCGGTAACGCTAGCCGAATACTTCCGCCAGATGGGCCTTAATGTTCTAGTGCTCGCAGATTCCACCTCGCGCTGGGCACAGGCGATGCGCGAACTATCAGGACGTCTCGAGGAAATCCCTGGCGAAGAAGCCTTCCCTGCATATCTCGAAAGCCGTATCGCCGCATTCTACGAAAGAGCGGGAAGAGTAAGGCTGAAAGATGGCACAACCGGCTCCGTGACAATCGGTGGCACGGTCTCGCCCGCGGGCGGCAACTTCGACGAACCCGTGACCCAGGCGACGCTCAAGGTCGTCGGCGGCTTCCACGGACTCTCCCGCGCGCGTTCGGATGCGCGACGCTATCCGGCAATCGACCCCTTGGATTCTTGGAGTCACTACAATTCAGTCATAGAGCAGGATAAAGTCGAAAAGGCGCGTTCTATTCTTCGTAAAGGCAACGAAATCGGCCAAATGATGAAAGTCGTCGGCGAAGAAGGCACAAGCCTCGCAGACTTCACGACATACCTCAAGGCAGAATTCCTCGATGCTGTATATTTGCAGCAAAACGCCTTCTCGGATTCTGACGCCACTACTAGCGTAGAACGCCAAAAGATTATGTTCTCGGTAGTAGAGAAAGCGCTCTTGACGAATTATCGTTTCACCGAAAAGGAAGAGACTCGTCGTTTCTTCATGAACCTCCAGCAGACATTCATCGACTGGAACGATAAGCCCTTCAACTCTCGCGAATTCACCGCGCTAAAGGAAGAGCTCGAGAAGAAAATCCAAGAAGCTAGCTGCTAATTGTTTGCTATTTTCTCGCGCTCAAGGCGCTCAAGGCGCTGAGTTTTTTGGTAGGGCGGCGCGCGGCGCCGCCCTACGCTTGCGCATCAAGAATATCGCTAGTCGGGACGGGGAATGTTGGAATCGTCGCGTAAGGGTCTTGAGATGCATCCTTCGGCAATGATTTCATATATTCATCCATCGCTTCAGCTACATTCTTTGCGGCGGCGACAGCCTCGACAACCGTCCTTGCGCCCATTACAGCATCGCCCGCGGCAAAGACGCCTTCGCGCGAAGTTTCGCCTTTTTCGTCCACAGTGAGAAGACCCTTGCCATCGACTTCTATTCCGCTTGTCCCCGCGGCGACATTACCTTCGGTAGATTGACTTACTGCAACAATGATGCCGGAATGAGGATAAAACATTTCCGATTTTTCGATCATCTTCGCCTTGCCATCTTGATCGAGCTCGGTATCGGCGCAAATCAAGCCGTTTTCACGAATCTCCAGCGGCTTTTTGTTGAATCTAAAACCGACACCTTCGAGTTTCGCATAAGAAAATTCGTGTTGGCTTGCGCTTACATGGCTTTCATCTCTGAGCGAATAGCAAGTAACATGGCGAGCACCGTTTCTTATTGCGACCCTCGCGCAATCCATCGCAGTATTGCCTACGCCGATTACTGCGATATCTTCACCTAGCCTAAAGGCTTTGGAGTTCGCTAGATAATCTATGGCAAACACGACATTTCCCAGCGATTCGCCTTTTATGTGCATCGCCTTGGCTTTCCAGAGTCCGGCGCCGAGAAATACGCCCTTGTAACCATCTCTGAATAGATCGTCAATCGTCAAGGTCTTGCCGATTACAGTATTTGTGCGGATTTTTATATCCTTTAGCACCAAATGGCGATATTCGAAATCGTCGATTACGCTATCTGGAAGACGGAAGGCCGGGATGCCATAGCGCAAGACGCCGCCGATTTTATCGCGCGCCTCGAAAATCGTTACGCTATAGCCTTTCCGAGCGAGTATCACGGCGATAGTCAAACCCGCCGGACCCGACCCCACGACCGCCGCTTTCATGCCGTTCTTTTCTGCCGGCCCCTTTACCATTTTGTTTGCGTAGGTAGAGGAGATATAGTTTTCTATTACGCTGAAATGCACAGGAGAAGATTTGAGCGCTCTGACGCAATGTCCTTCGCACTGTTTTTCGTGGTTGCAGACAATCGAGCATACAGTCGTAAGCGGATTGTTGAAGAACAGCATTTTCCCGGCCTCATCGAGCTTACCCGCCTTCAGAAGCTTTATGACCTCAGGAATTTCGGTCTTTATCGGACAGCCCTCCTTGCATTTTGGTCTAGGGCAACCAAGGCAGCGATTAGCTTCATCCATTACATGTAACGCCATTTATTCTCTCCTTCGGAAAAATTTTGCGCATATTTTACCAAAATTTTCCCGTCACAACAATACACCCAGGGATAGTTGCGGTGCGCAGCGCGCGGCTGCTTGGTAGGGCTCATCGCCCCGCGCAAGCGCTTATTTCACATCCACGGTAATCTTATAGAACATGGCTCCCGAGGGTATTTCGCTATCCGAGAGGCTTGTGCGGGACCCCGTCGCCGTTTCAACGGCTCTTTGCTCGTTGATGGCCTCGTCGGTCGGCTCCGTGCCGCGCATAAGCCGGTAAACAAGCCCCAGGATGGTTTTTACGCCCACGCTGACGCCCTCGTCTTCATCCACCACGAGCGGCTTCGTTTCGTCGCTTGCCTCGGTGGGAGCAGGCTTTAGCGGGATTTCCTCCTCGCCCACTGTCACTACCGCATCTTCATTGAGCGTAATGGTACCGCCTGCTCCAACCGACACAATGGCATAGGTGGCCTTTTGGTCATCGCCCGCACCCCACGCAACCGCCACCTTCAAAGTGGGCGCGCCCTCGCCAGTAGGAATACCGGTAACAGTAGTCGTGTTGGTGGACACCACCACCTCGCTCACCGTCACGCCGTCTGGAACCGTTAGCGCAACTTCCTCCGCCTTCACTTCGACAGTATAGGAACCATCGCCATTGTCGGTCACTTCCGCATTCTCGTCATTGGTAGTTGGTGCAGGCATCTGATAAACAACATTCCAAGTGCCATCGCCATTATCGGTCGCTTTAGCATAAGCACCATCGGCGATTTCCGGCTCGCTCGTGACGATGAGCGTACCATTCGTGACCACGCCGCCAGCCGCCACATTCAGCGCCGCAATGGTCTGCGTCAACCCGCCCAGATCAAGAGCTGCATTCGCCGCAATCGAAACGCTCGCCCCCGTTGGCATCGGCGTATAGGCGACATTGCTTATCCCCCACTTGTGCATCAACTGCGCTTCCACCGCCTCGCGCTCCGCTGTTGTCAATTCGTGCGAGTAGGTTATAAGTTCGGAATACGCCTGTGTGCCGCTTGCGCTGTTCCATCCAAGATTTATGCAGGCAGGATTGCTCTTGGTCCACTGACCGACAATCGACATTACCATAGGTGTAGTTTGTGTCTTGCCATCGACATCCTTGCCATTCTGCCAAATTCCGTCTGTGCCGTAATAATCACCATTGTTCTTGCCTTTCTTGTTCCATGACGACGAATTGCGGCAGGTTATGGAATACGATTCGTTGTCGGTCATCAATACATTCCAACTGGTCGTGCCGCAAAACGGATGCATCGCCAGAATCGTCGTCTTGGCGGAAACGGCCGTCTCCATATTCATCTTGAACGACGCGCCCTTGAGAGACATTTTGCCGTTCATGGTAGCCGCTTCTTCGACAAGTTCTGCGGCTGTGCTGGCATTGGCCAGTACATTATCGCTCCCTGTCATCGAATCTTTCAGCGTCAACACCTCGTCAATCTCCACCACCGCTCCATCTGCGGAAACGTCGAAATCCGAAGTCATTCCGCCAATGTCGCGGTAGCCGCCGAGTTTCAGCGTTCCGGCATTGACATTGACAGCACCCGTAAAGGCGTTGGTGCCGATGAGCGTCAATACACCTGTACCATTCTTCACAATGGATGCCCGATTCTTATAGGTCTCGAAAGTACCGATAACCTTTTCATCTTCGTCAGAGTCGTATTCATAGACAGGAGGCTGACGCTCTTCGATTACAATGGCGGTTGCGGTTTGCCTCAGGAGATAGTCTTCCGTAATATCTACACCGTTAGTGACGATGGTTACGCCTTCAACCACCCCAGCCGTGCCGAATGTGGTGTTGGCAACGATACCATTGGCAGGAATGGCAGGGAGCTTCAGCGTCGCGCCGCTTTCAAGCGTCATGGTGGTTACAGTCAGCGGCATCGCATTGCCCAAATCTAACGTCGCACCATCTTTTACGGTTATATCGGCAGCAACAGGGACGGGCGAATATGAATAATCCCCCACGCCCCACTTCGCGCCAAGATATTCTTCGATCACCCTAAGCTCTGCAGCATCAAGAATACGTGAATATATAACCGTCTCACCCCAAATCATCTTTCCGCCACTGCCAAGGAAAATATTTCTCGCAGACCCCGAGTTGCTACCTGTACGAATCGGAATCTGCGTGGACGAAAATACAAAAGGTGTATTGGCGGCAATCGCAACATTGGTCTCGCCATTTACCCATATCTTTTCATCGGCAGTCGCCACGAAATCATTGTAACTGTAGAATCTGATTTTATTGCTGCTGGTTCTAAAGCCGTAGCGATTGCCGTAAGAAGTGTCGCTCCAGTCGCCTAGATAATGTGTGCTTATGGCATCTACATATTGTGCCACCGAAAAGGTAGTATACGAGCCGGATGTGCTAAGAATATTGACCTTTGAAGTAAGACGCAACTTATCAGAAGCAAGAGCCGCACAATTGCCAATATTAGTTACGACAGGACATTCTGCAGTATAGGTATCCTTACCTGATACTGCGAGAATCGTTTCCATAACATGCGAGGAATTAACTTTCGACACAATATTGGTCACCAGTTCCGTATCATCGCCATTCTCATCCTTTGTGTAGGTGTAGGTGCTGGTGTCGGACGCATCCACATCGAAATAGAGACCTGCTATATCCGTGTAGTCGCCCACCTTCACAGTACCAGCGCTGACAGTAAGTTCGCCATAGAAGGAGTTGGAGCCGATCAGCACCAATGTACCAGAACCAGTCTTTTTGACATTGCCAGAAGCATCGATTGCCCCCACCTGATTCGTCGTCACATCTTCTTCGACTGCGATTTCGAACGTCTCGAAATTATTGACCCGTTGCCAAGCAGTGGAGATGGTTAGGGGCTCGGTGACCGAAAGCCACATTTCGGAATCGGTGGAGATCGTTGTGCCATCGCCATCCTTCCAGCCCAGGAACGCGAATCGCTCGCTTGCCGGAACCGCCTTGAAGTGCAAGGTTTCGCCCTTCTGTACGTTGCAACTTTCGATGTTCGGCGTGCCGTTGACCGACACCGCCCCCATCCTCGCATCGTTTGAGAGCGAAAGCGTGGTCATATCCGAAACATGCGTATATGCGATTGACGAAATCGTAGTTGCGGTAGGGTTGTTCGCCCCGGACCAGTTCTGGCTCGCACACCAAAACCAATAGGTTTCGCCGGCTTCCACTTCGCAGGTGAACGTGTAGTCGGTGTTGGCATTGCTGACTGTCAAATCATCAATCTTGTTGTTGCGCGTTGTTTCCGCAAGAGTTCCAGATGTTACATTCATCGACAACTCTCTCTTTGACACCACCTTGTCCGTCTTGAAAACGAGCGACACAGTTCCAGAATATGGAGCCGTCAATTTGATATAATGGGCATAATCGCAAGGTTGGTCTGCGCTGTAGGCGGCTTTCTTGGCGTTTGTGTATATGTCGTTGGCCGGGACATGCCAATAAATGCCATTAGCAGTAATCGTATCATCACCATAATCGGTTCCCGAAAGGTATATCTCGAAGAAACCATTGGTGACGACAACCGTTCCATCTGCTTTTGCGACAGTTAGAGAATTGTCGCCGGCATACATTCCAAAATCCATCTTGGCTGTATATTGGCTATCGGCATCAAGCGATGCGAAGTTGGCGGTGTATACCGTATCGCCGGGAATCGCCTGCAAAAATGTTGCGCTGGCAGAAATCTCGTTCCCGCCAGCATCAGTCCAATTTACAAACCTGTACGCGCCACTCACAGGCTTCGCAGAAAAGACAGTTTCTTTACCGCCAAACACGCGAGCGGGCGTAGCAGTAGCAGTGCCGATATTGGCATCGTTCACTGCAGTTCCTGCATTGTAGTAGACTGGCGCATAGGAATAGGTAATGTCGGTAATCTTAACCCAAGTGGAACGATTGGAATAGTAAGAGTAAATCCGGTAGAGTGTTCCTGCGGTAACATCAAAGGTCAGTATCTGGTCTGTATTTGCAGCGTCCGCCTTCTTGGAAGCATACACGCTAGAAGCTGCCATCGCCTGCTCGTTGGTCGCAACCAAAAGATACGGATAGACATACTTGCCGCCTCCTTCCGTCACGCCTCCAACCTGAAAAGTAATTGTAATGCTCCCATCTGCCGGTGCGACATATTCGATATGGCGTCCCGAATCGCTGCCGGTTCCTTTGTTGAAGAGCACATTCCCCCAATAGAGGCCGTCTGTCGTCAGCGTGTCGCCATTCGCAAGGAACATCGACAATCCGTTGTTGACATGTTCCTTCGTGTTTTTGGAAATGGTCTCGGAAACGGCCGCCTCGCCGAAGTAATCGGAGAAATCCCATGTGATCACGCGATTCTCTTCTTCGCCATAAGCCGCAAAGTTTGCGGTGTAAGATAGATTTTCGGTGGCACCCTCGATCCCTAGCGACGATTTGGTAGAAACAACTTCGTCGCCAGAGTCGGTCCAGTTGACAAATTTGTAAAGCGCAGTATCCGAACTAATGGCTTTGAAAAGAACATCGGAACCTGAATTTATCTGGAGCGAAGCAGTCGCTTGACCGTTGATTGTCACAGAACCCATCTCATCGTCGGACGAAGTGGCGCTTGCCGTTATGACAGCCCGGAAATCGGCTGTAACCGACAAGGCGTTATGGCAACGCTCGATCGTCCAGGTTGCATCTTCGGAAACTACCTCGCTGTTGGCATCCAGCCAGCCGAGGAACACGCAGCCTTCGGCAGGAGTTGCGACGAGCGTCACGGCGCTATTCATTTCCACTTCGGCAGAAGCAACCGACTCGCCATTGATAGTGACCGTACCGAGAGTGCCATTATTCGGTTCAGCCGCGACCGTCACATTCGGGAGCGTCGATGTCGCCGCGAGCTGCACCACCTTCACATCGTCTAGGGCGCCAAAGTGCGACATCTGCGATTCCAGCGAGAACGAGAAGAAGTTGTAGGGGAGGTTGGCAATGGCGGCATCCTGCGAATAGGCACTTACAGTGTAGGTAGCGTAGGCGCTGCCGCCCACCGAAACCTCTGCCGTGCCAAGATCCATATCGACAATCATATCGACATCAACCCATTTGTCCACATTTATGTTGTTGGCCGGGACAAGCGCATCCTCGTTATCCTTAACTAGCGTAATGCCGATATCAGACGAGCCAAAGGTGTTCGCGGTCTTGCCGGTGAGCTGGAAAATGTTCAGTCCACCTCCTGTTGGACTGGTCGTAGTCCCTTTCGCGTTGATCATGTGGAATGTAAACTTTCCGGCCGTATAGAGCACTTTGAAGGAAACGCGGTAGCGTCCGTTGGAAATCGCGTTCGCGTCGTCGAATGCGCGGAACATGCCGAAGTTCTTCTTCGTCTTGCCGTCACTCGCATAGCCTGTGCCGGTGAAGTCGTAGTAGCCAGCCTCGTTCTCGGTGAATGTGTATTCGGACTGCGTAACGGCGCTCCAGTTAGAGGCATCTTCGCCGTTGTCATCCACGAGCACTTTGCTCCAGGCCTCGACCGGATATTTTGCGGAGCAAGGACCATTCTCGCCGACCTGCCAAGTCTCATCGTCGGCAACTGCGAACCACACATACGCCTTGCCGCCAGCCGGGATGGTGAGCGTATCCATTTTCGCCGCAGTTGCTTCATTGCCATTAGGAAGATCGGAGGCGAGAAAGCCGGCCTTATCGGGATTGATGATCGTTCCTGACGTGGCATTGATGCCGCCAACATCGTAGTTGGAATAGGTATAGTAGCGGTTCGTCGTCGCGGCGTCCGCGCTCACCACATCAATCACCGCCTTGTAGTAGTTGCCGGGATTCAAGATGCGCATCGTAACGCCAGAGATTGTTACGGTGCCATCGGCATTCGTGGATGCGGCGACTCCCGCCACTACCGCATCGTTCACGTAATCATATCCCACGGATACAGGCGTATCCCAGAAGGTATTGGGCGCGACACCAGCCGCGATGATTTCGTTTGAGACTTCGTAGGGGAGGTTCTCGATTGCCGTGCCGAGGCCAAGCTTCGTCTGGAGGCCCGTCGTTATGCCTCTTACGACAGCGGCCTGTTTCTGCTGGCTGTCGGTAGCACCATCCTCTTCACCCGCCTCCACCACTGCAAGGGCTGCCTGCCAGAACCAATATGCACTCTGGTCTTCGCCGAACGTATTGAGGTGGGTGCCGTCCACATTCTTGCCCTTCGAGCTCTGATAGTAGTAGTTGATGGCGGCGGAACGGTTCATCGAGGGGAACGCCGTGCAAATACGATCGACTTCGCTGTTCATCCAGGTGAGGTAGTATGTATTCAAATCAACGAACGCAACGCACGTCTCGCCCTGCGCAATCTTGTCCTCGACCCACGCTCTACCGGCATCCCTGATGCCGGCGAGCGATGCTTCCCAGTATTTCGTCGTGCTGTTCCAAGAGGTATGACGCTCGACCGGCGAGACTATGAGGAGCTTTGCACCTGCAGTTTTCGCGTCCGTGAGATACGTTTCGAGGTTGTTCGTGTAGCTCGCCACACTCCCTTCGTTGTGGCCGTATTCCACATAGAGATAGTCGTCAGGCTTGAGGAGGCACGACTGGCGGTGCGTTTTGGCGTTCGTGGCAAGACCGCCCTCGCCCTGGTTGCAGATGGAAATATCCGCCGGCGCCCAGCGCGAAAGCCCCGCGCCCACGCCGCCGTAGTTCTGGCCGGAGAAGAACGGCACAGCCATCGGATAGTCGCAGCCGGTCGAATCCGTGCAGATCCAAATCGACTTGCCCACATTCATATTATCTACCGCCTCGCCGCGCACAGTGCCGCTCGTCTGCGGCCGCTTCACGACCGTCACCGACGCAAGCGCCGCATTCTCGCCAACTACGCAGACATTGATCGCGTTGTCGCGGTAGGAATCGGAATACGCCTTGGCATAGTTCGGCGCGAGCTCAACCGACCACGCGAAGGTGCGCGTTTCGCCGGGAGCGAGCGTCATGTGATGAGCATGAAGATGCGAGCGCTCGGAGTAAAGCGTCACATCCGCATTCGCCGTAGAAGAGGCGTTAGCGACCGTACAAGTGACGGCATAATAAGCGCGCTCTTCGGCCCTCATCGCAAAACGCACCGGATAGCGTCCTTCGTATGGCGAGGCACCTGAGGGAAGGTAATCTTCCATCGCAGGACCCTTGACGCAGGATATGTTGTTCAGGTCGTTCGTATCGGAAAGGACGATATACTGCCCTTCCACTACGCTAAATCCGTCAATCTGGCGCACATCGGTCACTTTGGAGCCGACTGGCACATCATTCTTGTAGGAATCCGCCGTCGTCCCGAGGAAGCCGTAGGAGAAGGTTGGCGTTTCGCCGGTATAGTAGCCCGTGCCTTGCACATCATATACGGCGCTCGCAGGCACGGCAAAGCCCTCCCCTTCACCTACCGAATTCACGCCGAAGGTGAACTTGTATACGCGATCCTCTGGGACCGGCCCGGTAGTAAATGCGCATAGATTTAGCGCTGACATGCAGAAAACGACTGAAAAGGCCACTTTAGAGGCCAATTCCCTTAACTTATCTTTATCTCTCACCCTTTTAACCCTTCTCAATAAACCCCAAAATCGAGGTTACAAGTGAAATTATATCATATTTCTCCGATTCTGTAACTATACCAAGGTATAGTAATATCGGCTTCGTCGCGGTGCGCTGCGCACCACCATTCGTCATTGCGAAGCGGCGGCGAGCCCTTGTGTTCTCCTATCCTCCATGCTTAATCATAAAAGATGAAGAATCAAGGTGAAGGTGAACAATGGTGACAATTCCTTTCTACAACTACGACTACAACTACAACTAAACATCTAAACACCTGAACATCTGAACATCTGAACTTTCTGAACGCGGCGAAGCCTCCCTGAACTTTCCAAACTTTGCACTTGATTCAGGGTGGGGGAATTTGGTATAATTTGGGGCATAAAATTCGAAAAAAGAAAGGATGCTACGAAATGAAGTACACTTGTCAAGTTTGCGGTTATGTATATGATCCAGCGGAAAACGGCGGAGTCGCGTTTGAAGACCTCCCGGCGGACTGGGTTTGCCCCCTTTGCGGCGTTGGCAAAGACCAGTTCATCGCTTCCTAATTTCTAATTTCTAACCCCTAATTCCTAATTCCTAATTTCTAATTCCTAATTCCTAAGGAGGTAAAACTATGGAAGCGGCGGCGTTTTTCAAAATTGGCTATGGCCTCTATGTAGTCACTACGCGCGATGGCGAAAAAGATAACGGCATGATCTGCAACACGATTGTGCAGGTAACCAATACTCCCGCAAGACTCGCCGTGACCATAAACAAGCAGAATTTCACCCACGATACAATCAAGAAAACGGGGCTCTTAAATATCAATGTGCTCGATGAATCGGCGAGCTTCGCCGTTTTCCAGCGCTTCGGATTCAAGTCGGGACGCGATAGCGATAAATTCGAGGGTTTCGAGTTCACTCGCGGGGAAAACAATCTAGCGGTTTTGAGCAGTTGCGTAAACGCCGTATTCGAACTTAGGGAATCTAGCTACATAGACCTCGGCACCCACGGCATGTTCATTTGCGATGTAACAGCGGCAAAGGTGGTAAGCGATAAGCCTACAATGACCTACGCCTATTATCAGGCGAATGTAAAGCCAAATCCCCTCGCGGGGCTTCAAAAAGCCGCGGGCGAAAAGAAGAAGTGGGTTTGCAAAATCTGCGGTTATGTATACGATCCAGAGGAAAATGATGGCGTAACATTCGAAGATTTGCCGTCAGATTGGGTATGTCCATGGTGCAAGCACCCGAAGAGCGACTTTGAGCCAATAGGATAAAATAAACAAAAATAGCCCCTTGCCGTTGACAAAGGCGCAAAAAAAGCATAAAATATGTGCGAATAATCTCTTAAAGAGCCAAAAGTGGTAGCATAGGAGCAAGATGTTTGGGATATTTGGAAAGTTGAGAAGTCTTTTTTCGACCGATATCGGTATCGACCTCGGTACCGCTAACTCGCTTGTATATGTAAAAGATCGTGGAATTGTTCTTCGCGAACCTTCGGTAGTCGCTATTCAATCGGGCTCGAAGCATGTGCTTGCGGTTGGCGAAGAGGCCAAGCAGATGCTTGGGCGCACCCCCGGCAACATAATTGCGATACGCCCGATGAAGAGCGGCGTAATCGCCGATTTCGATATTACCGAGGCGATGATATCATATTTCATCCGCAAAGTAGTTCCGCGGCGCTTTTGGTCGAATATGAAATGGGCGCGTCCGAGGATGGTAATCGCGGTCCCTAGCGGAATTACCGAAGTAGAAAAGCGCGCGGTAGAAGACGCGGCGAAAAACGCCGGCGCGAGCGATGTAATTTTGGTCGAGGAGCCAATGGCTGCGGCAATTGGCGTAGGCCTGCCGGTTTCCGAACCCGCCGGCTCGATGATCGTAGATATCGGCGGCGGAACATGCGAAGTTGCGATTATATCGCTCGCCGGAATCGTCCACTCCAAGAGCCAGCGGGCGGCAGGCGGCGATGCCATGGATGATTGCATCCGCGCATATGTGAAGAAGGTATATAATCTTCATATCGGCGAGAGAACCGCAGAAGAGGTAAAGATTAAAATAGGAAGCGCATTTCCGACGGGCGAAGAAAATTCGATGGATGTGCGCGGCATGGATGTAGTAACAGGGTTGCCCAAGACCCTTACGATAACTTCAGAGGAAATTCGCAGCGCGCTTCAAGACCCCGTAACGCTGATTGTCGATACGGTGCGCTCTACGCTGGATAAATGCGAACCGGAACTGGCGGCGGACCTAATCGACCGCGGGCTTGTGTTATCCGGCGGAAGTTCGCAGCTGCGCGGTCTCGATAAGCTACTTTCGAAAGAAACCGGTCTTCCGGTCGTCGTTGCGGATGATCCGCTATCGGCAGTGGCTGAAGGAACGGGCCAAGTAATGAGCGAACTCGATTTCCTCTCAAGGCACAAAAAAGCGTAAGGCCAGGGCCGCCCCTCGCTATTCTTAGGAGGAAAGGCGGAATTTGAGAAGAGATATAAAAAGCAGCACTTTTGCGATCGTCGCGATAGCGACGGTGCTCGTGATTCTTCTCGCATTCATCCGTTCTTGCTCGGTAGAAAGCGCGTATAGCGTAGAAAAAGCGAAGCGCACATTTTCGGATAAAGTAATCCACCGCATTAAAGCGATGTTCTCGAGCAGCGCGACCTCGCAAGAAAATCTTCGCTTGAAGCGCAAGGTCGCGCTACTGGCGATGGTCGAAGGCGATTGCCGAAGACTGGAAGAAGAAAATGCGCGCCTCAGGGAGGTCTTGGGCTACGCGAAAAAGATGCCCGGCAGATGGCTCGCGGCGGAAGTTCTTTCCGAAGGCGGCGGCGCCGCAGGCGCGAGAAAGACCATTCGCGCCGGCAAAGGATATTTCGCCGGTGTAAAGAAAGATGCGGCGGTTGCCGTTCCCGAAGGTTTGGTCGGTAGAGTAATAAACGTAACGGCCCATACCTCGGAAATTCTTCTTGTTACCGACCCTGCACTAAAAGTAAGCTGCACCATAGATGGCCAGGCGGGGGCAAAAGCGATTCTTTCGGGCGGGTCGAACGATATTTTGACTATGCGGCATTTTACGGCCGGCGCAGATATTGTAGCCGGGTCTAAAGTTTATACGTCGGGTATTGGCGGAATATTCCCTGCCGGGATCCCAGTCGGCACTTTGCAAGGGAATTTGCGACAAGATGCAGGGGAGCTTTTGCCCGAGTGTGAAGTTCGGCCGACTGTGGATTTTACCACATTGGAGGATGTCTTCATACGCTGTGAAAACTGAAATCATCCAATTGGTGCTTGCATTGCTAAGCTTGATTTTCGGAGGGGCGCTAGAGGAGATGCTGCCGAAATTTTCCGGCGTCGGCTTTCCGTTTCTTCTTATGGCGTCGATATTCTGGGCGTCAAAAAGAAGCCTGACCGCTATGATAATGTTCTCGATCGCCGCTGGTTCCTTCGAAGATGCGCTTTCGAACCTGCCATTCGCGACGAGCCTCGCCTATTTTACTCTCATTGCAGCATTCACAAGAACTACGGAGCTAAAATACAGCGCATTCGCGTTTTCGTATCCCATATATCAGATTTGGCTTTGGATGTGGCTGCCGGGGCTCTCTGGCGGCGTATTTACGAGATTCCTCGTGTCGATTCCCGTCGGCCTTGTTTGTGCGTGGGCAAGCTCAATGATTCTCGAATGGCTAGATAGGAAAGGAGCGGTCGGTGAAGAATAGCGCCAATCATCGAACTGGCGATATTACGTGCCTCGCCTTCGCCGCGCTTTTCCTCGCGGGATTTTCCGCGCTCGCCTTCAAGCTGGAATATGTGCAGCTTGATAATGTTGCCGAGATGTCGTATTACGCCGAGCGCCAAAGCGTAAGAAGAGTGAAATTCGCCGGCGAAAGAGGAAGAATTCTCACCGCCGACGGAACAATCCTTGCCGCAAACAGGCCCACTAGGGCGATAGTCGTAAATCCCGATTCATACCAGCTCAGGACATGGGATTCGACCGTTTCGAATATCCTTTCTACACTCTCGCGTCTCGAACCGATTATCGAGCGCCCTTCGATTCTTCAAGCAAAGGATATACGAAAGCATCTCGAAAAATCTATCGCGATGCCAATCATCGCTTGGCGAGATTTGACAGATGAAGAACTCGCGCGTTTCAGCGAGCACCAACTTGATTTCCCCGGATTAGATTGTGAAGAAACCCTCGAGCGGATATATCCGCAAGGCTCCTTCGCTTCGCATTTGATTGGCTATGTTGGACGCGACAAAATCAAAAGTATCGATGGGGATTCCCGTGCCTATTATGTCGGCTTCGAGATGCGCGGGCGCGCAGGGCTGGAAGTGCATTACGATAGTTATCTTCGCGGAATCCCCGGCGAGATGAATCTAACGGTAGATGCAAGAGGGTTCGCGCACCGGCAAACGACGGTTCTCGAATCGCAAAAAGGTCCCGACCTCGTTGTTTCGTTAGATACTGCGATGCAGAAAGCGGCTGAAAAAGTCCTTGAAGGTATCAGCGGCGCTTGCGCCGCAATCGACCCGCGAGATGGATCGGTTTTGGTTCTGGCAAGTTCGCCGGCATACGACCCTAACGACTTTGTTCCGGTTTTGCGCACGGCGCTTTGGAAAGATCTATCGAAGGATAAGTCTAAACCACTTCTCAATCGCGCGACGAGCGGCAGTTACGCGCCTGGCTCGACCTTCAAAACGATTACGGCGTTCGCCGCCATGCAAGCGGGCGTTTCCCCTACGGAAGAAATCGAGTGCTCCGGCGCATTCGTTTTAGGGAAGATGAAAATCCGCTGCACTGGCGTGTGGGGTCATGGACCGATGAATCTGGAAAGAGCGCTTGCAAAAAGCTGCAATCCATATTTCTGCGAAGCCGGAATGCGCGCGGGCACGAATCTTCTGATAAGAACAGCGCGCAAATTCGGTCTCGGGGAAAAGACCGGCATAGATTTTTCCGATGAGGCGCGCGGGGTTGTTCCAGATGCCGAGTGGAAAAAAGAGCATTGGAACGAAAATTGGTATCCGGGCGATCTTCCGCAGATGTCGATAGGCCAAGGCATGTTGCTAGTTACGCCTTTGCAAATGGCGCGTGTCGCAGGCGCAATCGGCACGGGGTATCTCGCTACTCCCCATCTAAAGGCCGGTGAAGAAACGAAAAAGATTCCACTCCCCTTCCCGAAATGGCAACTCGATGCGGTGAAAAAAGGAATGAATAAAGTCGTTCAATCCGGGACAGGCAAGCGCGCAGGGGAAAGGCTGAATGTAAAAGTCGCCGGCAAGACTGGCACGGCAGAAGTCGGCGCGGGCGCAACGAGACGCAAAAACGCGTGGTTTATCGCATACGCGCCGGCGGAAAATCCGACAGTCGCGCTCGCGATTGTCATCGAGTGCGGCGAATCCGGCGGCGCTACAGCCGCGCCCAAAGCGCGCGAAATCCTCAAAGCGAAATTCGGCGAATTGGCTGCAATAGAAGAAGAGGAGGAGGCGCTATGATCAAAAAGCTGCTTAGATTCAATTGGATTCTCTTCTTCTCGATGCTCGCGCTTATCGCTATAGGAACGAGCGCAATCTGGAGCGCCGGCAATGCGCGCGAGGCGATTTTCCATGGTATGTGGAAAGCGCATTTAGGAACAGCGCTCTTTTCGCTCGTCATATATTTTGTCATCGCTTTTACGGATTACCACAATATCGTAAGATGGATTTCACCGATATTGTACGCGCTTTCCCTTTTGATGCTGGTAGTCGTTCTTTTCGCAGGTTCCACTATTTACGGCGGGCGCAGGTGGCTTTGGTTTTTCCAGCCGAGCGAAATCGCAAAACTTTGCACGATATTATTCCTATCGTTGATTCTTTCTTGGCGCGATGAAGTCGCTAGCGAGAAACCGCAAATAGACGGCAGAGAGATTATCGACGGCGAAAATGATGAAGAAGAAACTAGCGGCAAGCGCTCCGGTACGTTCAAGATTTTCTGCGCGGCCTCGCTAGTCGCGGCGATTCCGGCCTTCCTTATCCTCATCGAACCGGATCTCGGCACTACGCTCGCGCTCGTCCCGGCGGTAATCGCGATGATAATCGCGGCGAATATCTGGCGCAAGGGATTGTTCGCGATTTTGACGATTTTCGCCATCGCCGCATCTTTCCTTTTCGGCGCCGTATATGAAGCCGAAAAACCAGGTCAAAGCGCAGAGAAGCGCGAGGCGATTTTAAAATACGTGCCTCTAAAAAACCACCAGGTTAAAAGAATCAAAACATTCCTTTTCCCAGAAGCCGACCAGATGGGCGATGGATACACTTTAAAACAATCCCTTATCGCGATTTCGTCCGGCGAAATGCATGGGCGCGGTCTTGGAAAGGCGGAAACGAACAGAATGAAATTTCTGCCTTCTTCCGTATCGATGAACGATTTCATATTTTGCGTTTGGGCCGAAGAGACCGGTTACATGGGCTCGCTGTTGTTGCTCGCGCTGTTTGCGATTCTTTGTTCCTCAGGCGCGTATGTAGCTTGGCGTGCACAAGATACTTGCGGACGAATTCTCGCGCTGGGCGCAACGACGCTAATCTTCGCGCACGCCTATATCAATATCGCAATGTGCGTCGGGCTTGTCCCGATTACAGGCTTGCCGCTTCCGTTTATTTCATCAGGCCGCACGTTTTTGCTTACGGCAATTATCGCGCTCGCGCTTGTACAAAGTATTTCAATTCATAAGGAGATAGAAGAATGAACTTGTTCGGTTGGTTAAAACGCGCAAGATTAAAGCGCGAAATAATAGTGAACGTCGAAACGCTCGAAACGAGAGTCGCCGTCCTCGAGGATGGGAAACTTGAAGAATTCATGGTCGAACATTCCGAGGATGAGCGTCTGGTCGGCAGCATCTTCAAAGGCAGAGTGCAGAATCTAGAAAACGATCTGCAAGCCGCGTTCGTGGATATAGGACTAAAGAAAAACGCCTTCCTTCATTATTGGGATATGACGCCCGACGCCGATTCGCTAATGCTGGAAGAAGATGAAGATTCCAGCACACGAAAAGGACGCAAGGCGAATCGTCTATCCGATGCGGAAATCGCCGCGCGCTTTCCGCCGGGCTCGGAAATTATCGTTCAAGTAACAAAGGGGCCGATATCGACCAAGGGGCCGCGCGTTACTGCGAACCTCTCGATTCCCGGGCGATATCTCGTCATGATGCCGGGGACCCGCGTGCGCGGAGTATCCAAAAAAATCAGCGATATGAAAGAGCGTCTGAGGCTAAAGAAAATTCTCGATAAACTGCCTCTGCCGGATAATGTCGGCCTCGTTGTAAGGACGGTCGCCGCTGGCGCAAGCGCACGCGCTTTCGCTCGCGACTTGAGAAACCTCATCTCCATTTGGAACGAGATGCAGTCGAACATAAAAGCCCACCGCACCCCGTGCTGCATTTTCCAAGAGCCTGATTTGTGCGAGAGAGTCGTAAGAGATTGGCTTACCGAAGAAGTCGATTCAATCGTAATCGATGACGAAAAATCCTACAACCGGATGAGGGAGATAACCGGCTTTATTTCCGGGCGTTCACGTTCGCGCATCCGCAGATACGATGGAGATATTTGCATTTTCGAACATTACGGAATCGAGCGCATGCTTTCCGAAGCTTTCGCGCGGCAAGTCGCGCTGAAATCCGGCGGCTATCTCGTAATCGACGAGACAGAAGCTCTTATCGCAGTAGACGTAAATACAGGCCACTACAAGGGCACGGGGTCGCAAGAAGATGCGATTCTCGAAGTCAACCTCGAAGCGGTCGATGAAGTTGCGCGGCAATTGCGTCTAAGGAACATCGGCGGCCTCGTAATTCTCGACCTCATCGACATGAAGAGCCGCAAGCACCAGAACCAAGTCTACAAAGCGCTGAAAACCGCGCTAAAGCGCGATAGGGCGCGCACGAATGTTTTGCCGATTTCAGAGCTCGGACTTCTTGAGATGAGCAGGCAGCGCCAAGATCGCTCGCTTTTGTCGATGTTGACTTCGCGTTGCCCGTATTGTCACGGCCACGGAGTGGTGAAAAGCCCGCTCGCGATTTCCATCGAACTTCAGCGCAAACTCGTAAGTATTCTCAAAAAAGCCCAGCTGGAAGGCAAAAAACTCACGCCGAAGATCGTAATCGCGCCGCAGGTTATGCAGCGCCTAAGAACGGAAGACTCTGAAATACTCGTGAAAATCCAGAAGGATTTCTCAACCCGCCTTACTTTCGTTTCTGAGCTTCATCGTCACCCAGAAGCGTTTTCCATACTTGACGCGGCAACCTCTCAAATGTTATACTCTCAACTATGAAAACTCCCGCTCTCGCGCTATTAGCCGCCACGACCCTCGTTTTCGCCGCTTTTGCGAAGAACGATAAGCCCTTTTCTAGCGGCCTTCGCATCAAGGCCGATAGAATGGCTGCAGATAATATCACCGGCACCGTTGTCGCTAGCGGCAATGTTTCGGCCGTCTCGCATCCTGTATGCCTGATGTCGGATCTTGTCTCGAAAAAGGATGATGTCTACACGTTCGCCGATCCGACTTCGCTTACGACCTGCACCAACAGCGCCGATTCGTTGCACTGGTGCGTATCGGGTGGCCTGGAATATAAAGACGGCCGGTATGTCGAGATGAACAATATCGTTCTTAAGGCGTTTGGCATACCGGTAATGTGGCTACCATATTGGTATTATCCTCTCAACACCGATTACGGTTGGCGGGTAACGCCCGGCTATTCCGGCAGATGGGGCGGCTACTTGCTTACAAAATACGTATATGGGCTTGCCGGCAGTTTCGATGAAGGCGAATTTGGGCTTGCGGGGTCTACCAGGCTCGACTTGAGAACAAAGAATGGCGTAGCGGCAGGCCAAGGCTTAAAATGGCAACTCGGCGATTTTGGACGCGGCAAATTCAAAGTGTATTATGCTTGGGATCAAGACGCAGACAAATACGACCACAATTGGAATAAGCCAGATAAATATCACAATGAAAACTGGGGCAGTAAAGTTGAGGACGAGCGCTACGCGCTTATGCTTGAACATCTATGGGAAGCAAGCGAGCGAGATATTGTAAGGCTGCGAGGCGCCTACTATTCGGATTCCCATTTCACCAGCGACTTCCTGCGCGATGCGATGTTTGGCTCGAAAAACCGCTATGTCGGCCACACCGCAAATGAAGCAGCGTGGGAACACAATGAAAATCCTTTTGCGTTCGGTGTTTCGGTATCGGGCCCCTTAAATGATTTCTACACGGGTGTTGCGCGGCTGCCGGAAGTATATTTCGATTGGCAACCAGCCCCGGTTTTCTCGCTTCCCGTTACATACGAATCGCAGACCAGATTCGGTTTCTTGAACAGAAACTACGCAAAGCACGGCGATCGCTACACGGGCTACCCCTTCCGGTATGCTCCCGGCGAATGGGCCGATTACCAGACTTTCCGCGCAGATACTTACCATCGCCTAGCGTTGCCGTTCAAGATCGCCGATGTTTTAAGCGTTGTACCGCGCGCCGGATTTAGAGCGACCTATTGGAATGATACAGGCAGAGAAAACCTGACTGGCGTCGGCAGAGCCGGGTCGATGAATAGCGATACCGTTCGAACAATCGTAGAAGGCGGCGTAACATTCTCCGCCCGTGCAACTGGCGATATCTCGGAAGATTGGCAGCACATGTTCGAACCTTACTTCGATATTCTGGCGCAAGAAGCCAAGTATCACGGGCTGAAGAATGGCGCGCGGCCTTTCGTCTTCGATTCTGTCGATGCTTCGCGCGATTGGCTCGACCAATTCGCCGGCCGCAGCCGAAACTTGCCGTATTCGTGGTACGGCGTAACGCCAGGTATTCGCAACGCTTTCAAAGCGCTCGATGAAAATGGCAGAGCGCGCACGGTATTCGATGTCGATTTCTACTCCGCTATCCAGTTCAACGATACAAGCTGGACAGAGGGCAATCGTTATCACAAACTCGCCAAAAACCCATCCAAACCAAATTACGGCAAACATGCAGGAACCTATATTCCCGGCATGCGCCTAAGATGGTTCCCGGATGAAGATTGCGCACTCAAATCGAGAATCGAATACGATAGCGAGAACGAAACTATCGCCTATGCGGATATCGCATGGCGCCAAAAACTTTCTTCTCATCTCAATTGGGAACTTTCTTTCAACAGCCGCGATCACCGTTGGTGGGATTATTCATCTTCCCCATACGACCCGGCTCTCCTGAAGAACGAAGATTTCAATATGTCGAAATTCTCCCTCGCCGGAATCGAATTCGAACATGAAATTTGCGATGCTTTCGCTTGGGGTCCTTTCATCCGTTGGGATTGCAGAGAATCGGAGCTCGACGAAATAGGCTCCTGGTTCGACTACAGAACCGATTGCCTCGGTTTCAGATTTTCCGTCAGCTACGAAAACGACTACCGCAGGGTAGACTGGTCGAAGTCGGATGACGATTGGAGATTCGGTTTCTTCATTTATCTTCGCGCGCTCGGCCCCGATTCAGGTTCGATGTTCAGATGAGAAGAAAATCCCGAGAGAGCAGATTCGAGCGAATCGAGAATTATCTCGTGAAGCTCATTCAAGAAAAAGGCGCCGACCAGAATCAGCCCTTCTCGATAAGGTTGCTGTTGAATCTTCTCAAAGTGTTCTCCTTCATTTTCGCATCGATCGTATCGATAAGATATTTTCTATATCGAACGAGTATCCTAAAGCGTTTTCCTCTTGGAATTCAAGTTATTTCAATCGGCAATGTAACGGCCGGCGGAACAGGCAAAACACCCGTAACGGAAATTTTTGCCCGAACCCTTGCGGCAAACGGACGCAAGGTCGCAATTCTTTCGCGCGGCTACAGGCGAAAGGAAACCCCCTTCTGGCGCCGCGTCTTTACACAGGTGATTGAGCAACCCCTTGTCGTTTCCGATGGCAAGCATATTCTGCTTGATGCGGCGACTGGCGGCGATGAACCCTACATGCTCGCTTCAAATCTTCCGGGCGTTGCAGTAGTCGTCGACCGCAATAGGGTCAAGGCAGGAAGATACGCGATAAAGCGGCTAGGGTGCGATACGCTGATTCTCGACGATGGTTTTCAGTATCAAAAACTCAAACATTCCGTTGAGGTCGTCCTTGTGGATTCCACCAACCCATTCGGCAATGGTTATATGTTGCCGCGCGGAATCTTGCGCGAACCTGCGCGCCACATCAAAAGAGCGGATATCATCTTCCTCACAAAATGCCGCGGCGATGTTTCGGCCATAGTCGATGAAATTCGCCGCCACAACAAAACTGCGGAAATCGTGGAATGCAATCATTCGCCAAAAACTCTCAAGGATGTCTGGAGCAGAGAGGAATTCCCGCTCGATTGGCTGCAAGGCAAAACTTGCTGCACCCTTTCTGGTATCGCTTCGCCGAAAGGCTTCGAAAACTCTCTTCGCCGCCTCGGCTCGAAAGTAATTTGGTGCGAACGCTATGCAGACCACCATCGCTATGAACCTGGCGAAATCCTCTACGCGCTGAACAGGACTGCCGATATGGGCGCAGATGCCCTTATTACAACAGAAAAGGACGCAGTGCGCTTCCCGCGATTCGAAACTTCGCCCGTCAAATGTCTATACCTCAGAATTTCCATCGAAATTCTCAAAGGCAGCGAAAACTTCTCCGATATCATCAACCGCATTTGTTTCAACCGCAACACTCAAGTAAAAATTTGAACGGCGGCGAGCCGAACAATCTCTGCGCGAGATAATAATCCAAACAACAAATTCCGCAAGCTATGCCACACACAATTGCCTTAATGCAAGTAGCTTCCGCGCGTCTAGCTCTCATCTTGCTCCTCCTCTTTGCTTGCCTTCGTTCCATCCGTATTATGGCATATTTTTGATTGCCCCTGCAAGGGTTTATAGAAAGTTTTTTTGCATATCTCTAACATTATTAACAGGCTTTACACATGAACTTTCTGAAATTTCGCCGCCACTTGCTCGGGTGCGCGAAATATGATATAATACGGATCAGAATTATGGAATAGTCCTATGAAAGGTATTACAGAGAGCACCGAAGAAGGCAATCAGATTGTAGTCTACCAGCCTGACGATACGGTCAGCCTTGATGTTCGTCTCGAAAACGATACGGTCTGGCTCACACAAGCACAGATGACGGTGTTGTTTCAGCGCGATAGAACTGTTGTTACTCGGCACATAAACAATGTATTTGCAGAGGGCGAACTAGACGAGAAAAGCAATGTGCATTTTTTGCACATTGCTTTGTCTGACAAGCCCGTCAAACTATATAGCTTGAATGTTGTAATTTCTGTTGGTTACAGGGTGAAATCGTTTCGCGGCACGCAGTTTCGCATATGGGCGACAAATATCCTCAGAGAATATCTTCTTCATGGTTACGCATTCAATCATCGTCTAAACGCGCTGGAGGACAAGGTCGATAGACGAATGGCCAAGACAGAGCAGGATGTCGTAGAATTGAAGGAGAAAGTCGATTTCTTCGTACAGACTTCTCTGCCACCGTTACGCGGAGTATTCTACAACGGAGAAGTCTTCGACGCGCATGTGTTTGCCGCGAAGCTCATCCTTTCGGCGAAGAAGTCGATTCTGCTTATCGACAGCTGGGTGGATGTTGTTACGCTTGAACTGCTTGCCAAGAAATCGAACGGCGTGACGGTCGAAGTAGTCACATCTAAACGCGGCAATAAGATTTCGGCAAGTGATGCGGCAAAGTTCAACTCGCAGCATGGCGGGCTGACACTAACAATCAGCAAGAACTTTCACGACCGGTTCATTGCCATAGACGGCAAGAAGCTCTACTTGATAGGAGCATCGCTCAAAGACCTCGAATCGAAGTGCTTCGCGTTCACTGAGCTGGATGCCGGCGAAATTCCAAACCTCATTGCGCGAATATGAAAGAGAACGAAAGCTAGGATCGACAACACCATCAACTGCAACATCGGGACACTAGCGACTCCGGCGCGGTTGCAAAACCCGGGAAAATATGCTATAATTTAGGACGAAAATTTGAGGAGTAGATTGAAATGAGATATAGCGTTATTGCATCGGCTGTTATTATCGCGGGGTTTGCGTGTTTCGCCGGCCCAAGCCTCGAAAGCGAAGCGGTGCGTGCTTCGAAAGGCGCGCTTTTGCTGCAAGTAGGTAGCGACTGGTGCGTCAGCGGCGAGGAGGTCCGATCAGTCTTCGAATCTCCCGAGTTCAAGCGCTTTTCGGGTGGACAATTCGTGCTCGGAATTTTCGATGATGCCGATTCTCCTACGCCCGCAATAAACTCAAAGAATGATGCTGCGAGATCTTTGTTGATAAGGACCAAGCGTTTTCCGGCGATAACCTGCTATACTCCCGGACCCGAAATGAAGGTATATGCGCAAATCGAGAACGTGCCTCAGAATGTAGACCCGAAAAAGCTTTGGGGCGCGATTCAAAAAGTCACGGCGAAGCGGAAAAAAGCAGAGGAACTTTTCAAGAAAGCCGCGAGCTCGAAGAATCCGGAAGAAGCCGCCGATTTGTATGGGCAGGGTTTTGATTTGCTCGCCTCGATGATGGGACCCTTCCATTTCAAGGAACTAACCGAAGGCGCGCATGGTTGGCGAAAAGAATGGGATGAGCTCGTGAAGCTGGATGCCGGCGATAAATACGGGTGGCTGGCACATTTCAGGATGGATGAATACGAGACGGTCGCGCTTGTAGAAAAAGTAACCAACCTCAAGACCGATGGCGCAAGAAGTCAAGCGGATTCTCTAGTCAGCAAAACGAAAGCAATACCGCAAAAACATTTTACCGCGAACCAAAAGCAGTGCGTAAAAATCATGGAATACGCGCTTAATTCCGATGGGTCCGGAGGAAGTCTTTCATCTGCGAACAAAGCGCTGCTGAAAGAAGCTTTCGCGCTAGGTAGAGATACTCTATGGGGACAGTTTGCGATGGGCAGGCTGAAAATGGATGGCGAAAACATAGAATCGAAAGGCTTGTACCACGCAAAGGTATTGCCGCGCCCTGCGCCAGGCAAAGGCGGGGTACCGCCTACATTCGCGCTCGACCAGGCGAAGAATGCCATCAAGAACATCAAACCTGGCGCCGCGCTCAACGACCAGCAAAAACTCGCCATTGCGCGTTATGCCTGTTTGAGGCTAATCGGCTTTCAGGGATGGCAAAAACTAGCCGCTCGCCCGGGTGCCGTGCAATTCATGAAGGCGTTTTTGAACGACCGCGAATGGATGGAAGATTTCGCGTGGAGCGGCACATTCCCTGTCTCTAGCGAAGACGGCTATTCCGATAGCGTAGACCCCGGCGCAGGCGCCGGCGCGATCCTCGCGCTAGAATCGCTAATCTATCAAGATAAAGGCAGGTGGGTTGGCTATTCTAACGGAAAATACGAAGATAATGAAGGGCGGCGTTTCATGACCGCGCTTGCGATAAACTATCCGAACAAAGATGAGGAGTGGCTTGCTGACGTGCTTGACGCATACCGCAATACCGCGCTTTCCGGCAGACTTCACAAATCCGCATACTCCCAGCCTGTATGGCTTTGGCGCTTTGCGCTTCACCAAGGCCACAGGACAGCCGGTTGCGATAATATGGCCGCGCAACAGAGGCATCTCGATAAATTCATCAATATCCCCCAGCGCGAACTTGGCGGCACACCGTGGATGATTGTCTATAGATTGAAAAATTGCTTCGGCGATTCGGTGCATGGTCCTCTTTATTACAAAGCATGGGAAACCGCCGGCGAATGGCCTAAGCGAAAATATTCGCAGATGGTCGGCGGCGTCTGCGGCGAGCTATCGAAATTCGGAAGCGCGATCTGCAACAGCAAGGGGCTACCCTCCTCGACCGTCGGCCAGCCAGGTCACTGCGCGTATTCCCGCCGCAGATCTACCGATGGTTATTGGGAAATCGACTATAACGTAACCGGCCACTCGCAAATGCATCTCACATTCTGGAATCATCATGAATGGCAATATGTTGCTGCAATCGAAACAACCTTCTCCGCCGATAGGGAAACGCGCCTGGCCGCAGATAGAATCCTTACGCTCGCTACTCTCGCAGAGGACGAAAAGAGCGACGCCAAAAAAATCGAAAGCTTCCATCAGCACGCGTGCGCCGCGCATCCAGGGCACTACGGCGCCTGGAAGGAATATGGCGATTGGCTAATGAGGGCGAATCTGCCGCTCGATAAAATCCGCATCTGGGTTAGAGGTTGCGCGCGCGGTCTTAAAGCCGGCCGCCAACCGCTTTGGAATATTCTTACGCCATACTTCAAACGCGTGGCAATCGATAAAGGCGCCGGCGGCCTTAAGGATGAACTGATCGCATTCGCTCCGCTCTTGAAACAGGCGCCTTCAAAACTGCAGGAGGAAGCCGACTTCCAGACGAATCTCGTAACTTGGACCGAAGCGCTCGGCAACGATCGCCAGGCGAGATACGACGTGCTGAAAGCGATGCTCGTCGCACAATATGGAACAAGCGACTATTTCTCGCAGGTAATGGGATGGGGCAGCGAATATTTCACGAAGTCACCAGAGGGGTCTCAGCTCTTCACAAAATGCATGAATGAAGCGCTAGCAGAAGCGGCAAAAGGCTCTAAAGGCGCCAAAGGCGCCAAGCAGACCGAATCCGGCAAAATCGATTTCGGTCCGATGATTCTCGCCGCGAGCAGAAATGCGAATATCGAAGCTTTCCGCAATATCGTAAATATGCAAAGAAAAATGGGCACGCCGAAATTCCAAGCTGGCGCATGGCCCAAGAATGATTTTACAGGCGAGCTTTTGAGCGAGCAGGGTCTGCTTAGAACTTCATCGACTAGCGGTCACGAGCACCCCGAAAACTATGCCTACGGTATAGATACATCCGCTTGCACGGAATTTGCGTTCCATACGGATAAAGAAGATGCTCCCTGGGCAATAGTAATGTTGCCGGGCCCGGCAGAAATCAAAGGCATAGTAATCGAAAACAATACTTCCGGCTACAATCAGACGCGGCAGATTCCCATGGAAATCGCTATTTCCGACGACGGCAAAACTTGGAACACCGTAAAGACCGAGCAAGCCGCCCAAAAGACCTATCGTATCGATCTAAGGTCTACTTCGCCTCGCGCACAGTATGTACGCGTCTCGCGCACAAAGGGAGCAAAGAACGAATTCTTCCATCTCAACAAGATTCTCGTATACGGAAAGAAATATTGGTAAAGGCATCATCCTTTATGCCTTCAAGCGCGCGATATCTTCTAGACAAGATCTTCGCGCGCCTTCTGGTAGATTATCCGAGGTAAAACCATAGCCTGAATATTCTCTACCCATCTGATTGATAGCGTCCATGTGAGCATTGCCGCGCTACACCTTCTCCAGTAATTTCGTCAGCTCTGTGCCGTGTTCCCTGTCCAGTGGCTTGTGCGCGAGTAGGTTCAAAAATTTGAGGCTACTTGCGCCCAGGGCGCAAACAGGTTCAGAAATTTGAGGCTACCTTCGCCCAAGGCGCGAGTAGGTTCAAAATTTTGACGCTACCTTCGCCCAGGGCGCGAGTAGGTTCAAAATTTTGACGCTACCTTCGCCCAGGGCGCAAGTAGCGTCAAAAAATAGAACCTACTTTCGTCCAAGAAATCAATTAGAAATTAGAAATTAGGAATTATGAATTATGATTAAACAACCTCTGCGCCTTGAGCGCTTCTCGGGTTAAACACCTGTTTCTCCTGTTCTCCATGCTTAATCATAAAAAATAAACAATTCCTAATTTCTAATTTCTAAATCCTAATTTCAACTTTCTGCGGTTCCGCCACCGAGATACCCCTTGACCGCCTTGTCAAAATCAGACTTCAATTGACGCATTTCTCGCTGACGGTAGATGGCAAATTCCCGCTCGGCCTTTTGCATTGCCTCCTCATGCGAGACCTTCCCCTTTCCGCTCAATAGACTTGCCCGCAGCCGCTTCAACTGGTCGTCCAATGCAGCCACCCAATCCGACATGGACATAGGCTCTTCCGACAACGCCTTGTATTCGGCAAAGTCCAGAAACTGCGAGACAAGGAGATTCAATCGCGACAACTCATTTTCCGTAAGATAGTTCTTCGCGATGCGAACATCGTCCCGCGTGACATAGTCGCCCTTGAATGTCATCATGCCGACATTGGGCTTTTCGTTGTCAACGCGCTCGTAGATCACCTCAGCCGCCGTATGTTCATGTACGGCATAGTGCATCTTGTTCTGGACGGTCGCAAAGAACTCGCGTGTAATATCCGCGCGCGGATCATAGTCGGTCGCCGTCGCATAGACATCCGTCACCTGCTGATAGAAGTTTCGTTCGCTTGACCGAATGTCGCGGATGCGCTGCAACAGTTCCTTGAAATACCGGTTTCCGCCCTCCTTCAGCCGTTCATCCTCCAGCGCAAAGCCCTTTTGGATTAATTCATGCAAGCGAACAGTCGCCCACTGGCGAAAGCGGATGGCAATCGGGCTGTCAATGCGATAGCCCAGGGCGATTATCATGTCGAGGTTGTAGTGGTCAACATGGCGGCCAATCGACCTTGTGCCCTCGGTTTGAACTGTCAAGTATTTCTTGACAGTTCGATTTCGGTCAAGTTCCCCAGAGCCATAAATTGCCATTGTGTGCTGATTTATGTTCTGTTTTGTCGTATTGAACAGATCGGCCAACTGCTTTTGCGTCAGCCAGACATCGTTGTCCTCGAACCGTGCCACGACAGCCGGCTTCCCTTTAACCGTGCCATAGACGGCGAACCGTCCAGGCAGACTTATGTTTTCATCACTCATCAAAACTCCTTTCCTTTGTCTCTCCCGTTGGCATATCCGCTCCTTCAGCTCGCACTGGAATTATACCATACCTCGCTTCATCACCACATCAACCCAATCGACATGAGGGATAATCGGCGCCATGGCATCTATCAACTGATATTATGGGCACATCCGCCGACCGGACCAATTCAACTTCATCAAGAATCTTCATGAGGTTTCGCTTTGCTTTCTCAGTCTGCCGAAGATCGGCGATCAAGGCCTTCCACTCGCCGCGCCTTCCCTGTCGCTCCATGACAGGCCGCATGCGCTTGAGCGCATCGCCTATCTGGTCATAGTACGCATTGCCCACTTTCCCTCGATTGGCGTCCACGAGTCCGCGCCAGATTGCGATGGCGTCATCCGGCAACACCTTCGCCACCTTGTCGGCAACCATCCATCCTTGATCGCTCTCCGTTCCCCTTGACCACCAGCCCTTCCGTTCACCTGGGTTGCCCTGGGCATGATAGAACCTTACGGCGTCTTCCATTTGCCTCTCATGGAGAGAAATCTCCACGAGAACCCAGTAAAGCGGAAAAGTCGCATGTCTGGAGACCTTCGTGCTTCCCGTCGCCGGAAGCGGCCAGCGGTTCTTCTTTTCGTCCCACGGCAAAACGCCGGATTCAAGGAACTTCAAGACATGCGACCGCACAGCGTCCGTCACGCCTGCCTTTTGCGCGAACGAGATTATCGTTTTGTAGTTGTCGAGACACGGTGTATTGAAGAATTGATCCGCGACGTATGCACAGGCCTCGGCCTTGTCGCCAAGCCCCCCTGCGATTTCTACCATTCTCTTGCGGAGTTCCTCGGCTCCGTACTCGTCGCCGTTCCTGAGTCCGCGCAGACACCATTCCCTTGCCTCCCTCAGATCTCCCCCGGCCATCAATTCCTTGACGAGAGAATTGTAGTCGCCCGTCTTTGCGACGGCATTCTTCTTGAAGTCGGCGACTTCACCGCCGCGGCCCGCAAAGCGCAACGCCTTCTCGGCCATCTTCGACAGATTCCCGCCCACAAACGAAACCCCGCCACAAACGTCTCCCTGTGCAGAAAGCTCTTTTGCAAGTTCGTCGGCGACTTTCGACCATGCGGACTTTGAAACCTTGCTTGGCGTGTCCCATACTCCGCCTATTCCCTCGTAGAAGCAGTATTCATCGCCATCATGCAGTTTGCGGAACCAAAGGATCTTCTCGACATCCGGCATGTCCGACCGCACGACGGCATTGGCTATGACCTCCATGCACCCTTCTGCCTCGCAGCCGATCTGCCCTTCGTCGTTCTCCGACATCATCATCTGGTTGACAGAGCGCTTCGTCAGGTAGTCGGCAAGTGCAATCAACCTGTCATACGCCTTCAGCTCCAATAGCCTTTCCAGAAAACGCTGCGCCTCGGAATAGTCGGGGTATATGGATCTGTCGCGATCCCCCCAGTGGTAGAAACGGCAGGCGTATGCCGTCGCATCGCGAATTGCCGCCTTTGCCTTCGTGGCAAGTGTCTCCACATCTGACTTCGCAAGTGTGATTCGTCGCTGCAACTCGGTGCGTACAATCCCGTATGTATCCACGATTTCAAACAATAGCTCGCGGCATCCGTCGTTTGAAAGAGCGGCGATGTAATCTCGCACCGGGTCTTTTTTCGTTGAAGCCCTTGACCCTTCGGGCGGGGGCGACGCCGCAACGCCATCTTCGGCATTCTCTTCATCAGACAATTCATCATCCAACAATTCTTCGTCGAGTGAAAGTCCCTCAAGCCGTTCGTCGTCCGGTGCAATGCGTACCGGCGGCTTGCCGCTCTTGATTTCGTCAATGACTTTCAGAGCAAGCGCGACTGCATGCTTGCACTCGAATCCAACAGGACACGAACAGTACGAACTGAGCTTGCCGTCCTTGCCAAACCATATCTTTGTGGCGTATTCCTGCCCTCCCTGCACAGACGCTATCACAGCACCCTTGTCGTCCAACCCGATCCGGGACACTTCGGAAACATACCCCTTGCCCCTTGAAACGGCCTTTTTCCCGGCAAAAGATTCAAGGTCCATCCATGTCAATGTCGCAAAACGCCCGTCGTACGAGAGTTGTACCTTGCCATCTCCGTCTTTTTTAGCTTTCTTCCTCATTTCCTTCTCCTGTCAGTTTCACCACCCTTTGCGACGCTTGATACTAAAGGCGGCGCGGCGGGCGGAATCAATGACTTTCACAAGCCGCGATTCAAGATCCGCAGAATCCGACGCGAGGTCGAGCATCGAATACACCGCCTTGTCCCACGCCTCTCCTCTAGCCTCGGTGCGGGCGGCGTGCATCCGTTCGCGGACGCCGCCGTGCGCCTTGAAGTCCTCCTCCTGCCACTTCAACATCTTGTCGAGCATGTAGCGGCTTTGCTGGATTACGACAATCATCAAGTTGCAGAGTGTCTCTGCCGGACGCGACTCGAAAATCGGCTTCCAGTCGTCCCACTCGGCATGGGCCTTGGCGAAATCGCGTGCCGCCGTTTTCTTCTCGCTCGTCATCGGCCATTCGGCGGCGTTATGCGACTTGAGGTAGTCGAGATAGTCCTCGAGAAGTTCGTCAAGCGTGGCGCGGGCGACATTTGTCAGCTTGATCTGCGTTTCAAGGCTCGTGCCCGCCGCCGCGCTGCCCTCGGCGATATTCTGCTTGCAGCTGCGCGCGGCCTGCGTCATCTGATCGACAGTGCGGTCGCCGTGAGCCGGAAGAAACCGGCGGCAGAACGCGACCGTGCCCTGGTAGATGACATCGCTCTTCTTGTAAACGATCAGGTTCTTGTAGCCGGAGTGCGGCAAGATGATCTTGGTCATGCGGCGGCTCCTATAGGGGAGGGGAAAGAGATAAAAGGGATGGAAGGGAAATAAGGGATAACAGGGAGGAAAGCGATAGTGGGCGCAATTGGGCAGGGCAGGGTGGCAAGGCTGGGCGAGGCGCTATCAAAGCCCGCCCTAATCTCTTTTATCGCTTTTATCCCTTTCATCCCTGCAATCCCTTCTATCGCTATCCCTTATATCGCTTTTCTCCCTTTTATCCCTTCCTGTGCCGCGAGGCGTCGAGAGCCCAAATCTTTTCGGCAACATAGGTGGATTCAGCCTTGGTGAGTTTGGCGAGGGTGCAGAGCTGGGCGTTGATGTCGCCGCTGAAATCTATCAAGCCGCCGGCCTTTTTCCAATCGGCAAAATACGGCACTTCTTTTGCCAGTGTCGTTAATGCTTCATCGGTCATGAGAAAGAGGAAGCGAACCAGATAAGACTGACAGAACTTAAAGAAATTCTCCGCCTCCTGTTTCGTCTTGAACATCCCAAGCGCCACACGCGAACGACCAAAGGCAGAATGATTATCCAACAGTTCAAGCTGCCAGTCTCGCTTCTGGCCTCCGGCGTTCGCGCTTGAAACAACAACCTTCCACAAGTCAATCGCCGCGTTGTTCTCCTTTATCGCCGAACGCTTGATGACATACCATGTCGAACGCCCAGCCTTGCCCGCCTTGTCGTTGGCGAGAAGTTTTGCTTCCTTCGCCCAATCCACGCTCATGCCCTTAACATAAGGTCTAACAAGCTTGGGATTATTGGCAACAAAATCGCTTTCTATGCCAAAGAACGAACGCGGAAGAATCTTATCGTTCAGATTGCCAAGACCATTCGCCGCGCAAAATGCCCTGACTTTCGCAAGTATCGCCCCGTCGCGAGGATTCAGCGGCATCAAGTTGTACCCCGGATTCTGCATCTCGCACGACTGAACCTTGCCATCCTTATGATAGATGTAACGGAAGCCAGTCGCCGTCTTGCGCATGTCTTTAAGCACGATCGAAAGGCCATCCGCTATCGCAACAGATCCTGGGAAAAGATCGCCAGAATCCGCCCAGAAATGAATCTCTGCAAGGTGAGGATCGTTAATTTGCCTAAGACCAAATTCCTCCATGCCCTTACCCGAGCGATGAATCCACCTTGCCCCAGGGTAAATCAACGAGGTGAAACCTGCAGAAACCTCATCCGCAGCGAGCTGAAAGAATTGGAAGATGCTAGATCTCGGCGCTTGACCATTTGTCTCCGACTCCTTTTTCGCCGTCTCAATCTGATATGGCGGGTTGCCAACTACTGCATCGAACTTGAGCATCTTCATTTCAAACTCCTTGTTATTCCAGGCGTTGCCGCCACAGACCTTGTTGTAAAACTTCTTTGGATTCGTCTTGAGAACTTCGACGAGGTTCTTGAAATACTGCGTGTTGACCGAGGCCTTTTCGTCGTAACCGACAAGCGTGCGCTTTGTGATCGTCGCGGCCATTTCCGTTTTGCACACGACGAACAGCGAACGAGCGACCACCTCGCGCCAGAGCTTGGCAAGCTCAGTCGGCTTTACAGCGTCTTCTGACACCTCGCCAAGTTTCCGGCGATAGAGCGAATACGCCACATAAAGCGGATAGAGTCCGCTCTTGGAGTTGATCTCCAGTATTTTTGAATCCGGTTTCCCGAAGACATCTTGCGTCACGCCATCGTGCGACACATGGCGCGGCAAATCCTCAAGCGGCTTTTCAAAGTTCTCATCGTAAAAGCACCAGCCGCCGATCGTGTCGGCAAGATGCATGTTCACGACGCGCCACGGCATCAGGACCGTTTCCTTGTCGGGATTCTTGAAATAGCTGAATATCTTTGCAATCTGCTGGACGCGGCGCGTGGGCGGCAACTTGTCCGCGCTCTTTGCAAGCTTGCGAATCTGGGTGCCGGCCTCGGCAAACACATCCGCATCGTAGTATTCGACGAACTTCTTGAAGATAGCCTTTGTCACTCCCTGCGGCATGAACTCCGCCCAAGATTCATCATCGACGAGAGTCGGAAACTCCGAAATGGAAATCACCTTTTCTATCGGAACATCCGCGCCGTAGATGAGAAGCGGCATGCGGATGGAAATGGCGCGGAGGATGAGAATGGCGTTCTTCTTCTCCTCGCGGCGACGCTTCATCTCTTCGCGGGCGGCGCGCTCCTCTTCGGAGAATTCGCGGCGGTCGCGGGGCGACAGCCCTACCGATTCATGTTTCTCTTCGTCGAAGTCATTTTGGTTGACATAGACGGTGTCCGCCATCTTTGTCTGCTTTGACGAGCCGACAATCTTGCGAAGGTCTTCGAACTTTCTGAGGTCGATGTCAGTCAACTCAAGGAGGCGATTGGAATAGAGAGAGCTATCGTCGAAGCCGCTCAGGATCGTCTTCATCACGAAGATGTGCTTGATGGACGCCATCATCTTCTTGACGTCGTGGGCTTCCATCTTCGTGCCGGAGATGGAGATCACCGGGCAGTAGTTCAGGAACTCCCCGAGAATGCGCCGCCCCTTCGCTTCCGCCCAGTCGTTCTTCGAGACACGGCACGAGACCTGCGCGGTCTCGGCAAGCACCTTGAGCGCGCGGTCGGGAGCGAAGTCGAACGCATAGCAATCGGTCTTCATCTTTCCGCCAAGGTCGCCCGGACTCTGGACGCGGAAAATCGTCTGCATGTACTGTGCGGCGGAGGCGACAGCGCTTCCGGCGATCATGAGGACTGCGGTCCATTCGGGAACGGTCACGCCGGTCGTGAGCTTGCCGCAGGAAAGCGTGATGGAATACTCGTGGTCGCGGATTGTCTTCCTGACCAGTTCAAGGGCGCTGTCGAAATGCCTCTCTTCGTAGTCGTCGCCCTCTCCGGCGACATTGGCAATACCGTAGTTCTTGAAATACCTATGCTCGCGCAGCATAGCGGAAAGCGCCTTTGCCGAAGCGACGCCTGGAACCATCCAAAGCGTGTGGCGGAACAAGTCGCGGTGCGCCTGCGTGGCAAAGGGATAGCGGCTTTTCGGGTTGTCGCCGGATATGAGGTCGAGGAAGCGACGAACATCCTCTTCATGCACGAAATCACCCACCTTAGCGTCGGAGGGAACAGGGCGACGATCGACATCCTTGCTGCCGGTCCATGTCCGGAAGAACTCGCGGAAGTTGAATGCCTTGCCCTCAAGGTCGTCTTCGGAGAACCCTTCAAGTTCCGAACCGAGGTCGTAGGTGTAGAGGTTGAGGCGGGGCAAGGAGGCATACGGATTGGGCTCGTCGGGATGTTCTTCGTTCCAGGTTTCCTTCCGCTTCTGCTCCATGACGTAATCCCAGACGAAAATCGAGTCCTCGTCATACTGCGAAAGGATGTTGAACGGAGTGCCGGAAAGCGAAAGCACCTTGGTATGCTTCTTGACGAGAAGCTGACACACCTCTTTGCCGAGATCGGTCTGCGTTCCCTCGTGGGCCTCATCAACGATGACAAGATCCCAGTCTATCTTGAACACGCCGCGGTTCTTGTCGAACTTGCCGCCCGCCATCTGCGAACCACGCAAATCTTGTATGGACGCGAAATAGATAAAGCGAGCAACAGAATTATCAAGATCGGCAAGTTTCCTGTCGTTCTGCGATTCGACCTTGCCGCTGAACTCGTAGTCGAACGCAAGCGACGCTTTGCGATAGAATGTGTAGCCATCCTCTTTGGTGAAGAGCTTGTTGAAGTCCTTCTGCCATCCGCTGCCGACGACAGGGCGGTGGGTCACGATGATGACGCGACGGAAGCGACCCTTCGCTTCTCGAACAACTTGAAGCGCGGTAAGGGTCTTGCCGAAGCGCATCTTGGCGTCCCACAACATTTCATCCTTCTTCTTGAAGCACGAAAGCGTCCGCTCCACCGCGTCCATCTGCTCATCGCGAAATTCGATTGGCTCATCCTGCTCCACTTCGCCGCCGGATATGACAGAGCGACAGTCCTTTACTGCCGCGATGGCGGCCTTGACGGTTTCGAGGTCCGCGCCGAACCACTCGCGGCCTTTTGTGGTGCCGATGAACTTGTGGGGAATGCCGGAGTTCTTCAGGACGGCGTGAACTTTCTTGTCGGTGAAATGCTCCAGCACCGCAACGCCGTTGGCGAGATTTCTGAAGCGAACGGCGACTTCGGTGTAAAGGAGCGTGTATTCGACGCCGGCAGTCTGCGTCTGCTGGTCGATACGGGCGCGGGCGGCATCATTCAGCACCTTGCAATTAGGCGCCAACTGGTCTGGCAACAACGATGAAACAACATCAGTATCGCCAACCTTGAGATAGCCCTCGTGCTTTTTGTCGTCGATCGCATAGATGTAGATGAGCTTGTACTTGAACGTCTCGACAAACGTCTTCTTGTCCAACGCGGCAAGGTCTGGATGGTCGTGCGTCATCGATTGCCTCCCATTAGATCTACAAATCTCATTGGCACTGGATTAGGCGAAGAAAGCCAATCCATAACCATGCAATAGTCTCCCGAATGCTTGTAGATGTCGTTGCGCTTGCAGCCGGGGCATTGCGATATGATGGTTTCCGAGGTCCCGTCAAACATGGTCTGATGCGTACGCTTCTCTGCCTGGTTGCGTTCGCAACTCATTGGCACGACTCCCTTGACACCGTCCATCTGCCAGATATTCCAACTTATTATTATCGCCAATTCTTTGAGATATTCAATTGGTATATGAATAGCAGAACTACCAATATTTAAGAAAGCGAGATTGTATGTTTCTATTACTGTACAGAGGATATTTTCTCTTGCTAAGACAACATTATCTCCTTGCCAATCAAATCCATATACGCTTTGGACTGCTCTTTTTGTAAAATAGAGCCAATCTTGCATATCAGTTGTACCGGTATTTTCTGTTACGATTCGCAGTTTTCTATCTAAAAAGCCGATTCTTTCATTTACAGGGATCATTAAACCCAAGTCTGCATCATAACGACTTACTAGATATGGCGCCTCACCACACGAAACCTCTAGTCTAGGTGCTTTCACATATTCTTGCCATGAATGGCCTTTGGGGAAATTTATTTTCTTAGTATTTGTATTCCAACTTGTTCCGCATTCTTTGTTGAATGGCGAATTTTTGAGATTGAACCAAGCCGCATCGACAAGATTATTCTGTTTATTGCAAATCCAAGCGGGTGTAAAAACCTCAGCTTTTTTGACAATGCGGTTCCTTCGCTCCTCTTTTGATTTATCTACTCTCGGGCGGATTACTGGATCATTCGGGTTGTTAATCTGTTTAAGGAGTATCTGGTCATGAAATCCAAATCCCTCACCACGTGAAGAATAATCCTCGGTTGCCCAAATTATATTCTTTCCTGTTGTCCTATCTTTAAGAAGTATAGACATTATTTCCTCCGGAATATTCCATTCCCGAAGGTCGCGTTCAAAACCTATCGACTCGGTTACCTCATCAGCCATTCTATTATCTCATATTATGCCTCATATTATACCAAATTCCTCGACCCGGCGCAATAGTGTTAAGCACCCTTATCACGGATTTTTCTGAGATGCGAAGTCCAAATGTAAATGCAAGTTTCTCTTGTGTTTAGTCCTTGAGAATACTGGGTGGGATTGAAATGTAGGACTTTCACCTTCATTCCTTCCTAGGAAGGAAACTAGCGTTTACTTTCGGACATGGATATTGTATC
>JAFSMR010000033.1 GCA_017447805.1 Kiritimatiellia bacterium
AGGGGCATAGAATTTTCAATTCGTACCATAAGTTGTTATATGTTGTTTATGTTGTTTCCTTACGCGATAAGCGCGGCGGCCCGAGGGGCACGCGCGTTCATATATCCTGGCCGAACCTGGCGCACCAACTCCAACTCGAACTCGAAACTCGAACTAATCTCCTTAAAATTGCATTGCCCATTGACTTGGGCCGAGAAGATTTGGTATAATACTAGCCACAAGAGGCGAGTAAAGATAGTTTACGGGCTGTTTATCGTCAAAGGAGGCGAGTAAAATGTTTGTTGTATCTGATACAGTAGAAGAAACTTTGGCTGAAGTCGGACGAAGGATTGCCAGCCTTCGCCTGAGCATGAATTTGTCGCAACAGGAGTTAGCATTACGCTCAGGCGTATCAAAGCGTTCGTTGGAGAGATTGGAGCAGGGAGTTGGTAATCTCCAACTGAAGGCCTTTCTTTCGATTTGCTCGGCTCTGCGTCTCACGCCTGGTTTGGAGGCATTGTTGCCCCCTGTAGAATTGACTCCACAGCAGCTCTTTAATCGGCAGAGGATTCGCAAGCGTGCAAGAAAGCGCAATGGAGCGCAGGTGACTACGATATGGGGGAGTGACGAATGACTACATCGGCAGAAGTTATCCTTTGGGGCAGGCGCATAGGCATAGTATCCTTTTCAGAGGGGGAATCGTGTGCATGTTTCGAGTATGATGCGCTTTTTCGCGAGGCAGGCGTAGAGGTCTCGCCTCTCGTTATGCCTTTGGGCGCGAGAGTCTACTCCTTCCCTGAGTTGCGCGAGGAGACTTTTCGAGGATTGCCTGGAATGTTGTCGGACTCGCTCCCGGATAAATTCGGCTCGGCGGTTCTGGATGCATGGCTTGCAACTCAAGGACGAGTGCTCGGCAGTCTCAATTCTGTCGAGAGATTGTGCTACCTTGGTTCAAGGGGAATGGGTGCGATTGAATATCGTCCAGCCTTGGGCGTTGATGCTGATGTTTCCGAGGCTGTGCAGGTCGATGCCTTGGCGCACTTGGCATCGGAAGTGCTTAAAGTTCGCAACTCGGAACTGGCGGTACTTGCGTCTGGCATGAAGGAATACGGCCCCATTCTCAAGGTTGGCGCATCGGCCGGCGGAGCGCGCGCAAAGGCCATAATAGGATGGAACGAATCTACAGGCGAGGTGCGTTCCGGCCAGGTGAAGCTCCCGGAGGGTTATGGTTATTGGCTGATGAAGTTTGACGGGGTTTCCGGCAATGGTGACAAGGATGGGGACGACCCAAAGGGCTACGGAAGGATAGAATACGCATACAGTCTTATGGCAACGGCTGCCGGAATTGCGATGTCGGAATGCAGACTCTGGGGTGGACGCCATTTCATGACGCGGCGTTTCGACAGGACTGCGACCGGAGGAAAGCTTCATATGCAGACCCTCGGCGCCCTTGCACACATGGACTTCAATCTCCCAGGGAGTTACTCCTACGAGCAGGCGTTCCGGGTTACACGGGAGGTTGTCGGCGATGTTCGCGCCGAGGAGGAATTGTTCCGCCGGATGGTATTCAACGTCCTTGCATGGAATTGCGACGATCATGTAAAGAACATATCGTTTCTTATGGGGCGCGACGGGGTATGGTATCTTGCACCAGCCTACGATCTCACCTTTTCATACGACGAGCGAAGCCGCTGGGTTTCCGGCCATCAGATGACTATTGCCGGGAAGCGCAATGACATCACAATCGACGATATTATTTCAGCTTCGAAGGTGGCCGGACTTAAGCCCGGCCGTGCGTTTGAGATAGTCGAAGGAGTCAGGTCGGCTATCGGAAGATGGCCTGAATTTGCAGAGCGCGCGCAGATTGACGACTTGCAGAAAAATTTGATTGGCGATAGATTGAACAACAAGTTGTGAGTTGTTTGTTATTACGCCACTATGGAGTTGGAGAGGTTAATGAAAACAACTTGAACAACTTGGGATAACTTTTTATCGCGGGCCAACTTGCCCGCGATATGAAAGGTTTACAATCAGATCTAGGGCACAGAATTTTCAATCCGTACCATAAGTTGTTATATGTTGTTTATGTTGTTTCCTTACGCGATAAGCGCGGCGGCCCGAGGGGCACGCGCCTGTTCTGCATGGTTCATATATCCAGGACGAACTTGGCGCTCCAACTCGAACCCGAAACTCGAACTAATCCCCAACTCAACGCCCCTTGACGAATCGGGCGAGAATTTGCTATAATATAAGCGCCAACTTGAGTGATATAATCTATAAGTATTCTTGATATGTGCATGTTGGATGTGATACGCGCGAAACGCGATGAAATATACGCTATCGCGAGAAAACACAAAGCAGAAAAGCTTTGGGTGTTCGGTTCGTGCGCACGTAAGGAAGAAAGTCTAGATAGTGATGTAGATTTTCTTGTCAAGTTTACCCCAGACGTGAGTTTTAGAGATTACGATTTTATAGAACAAGGCTTTTCTTCCTTGCTTGGACGTGGTGTAGATATTGTATCTTCATCTGTGCTAACCACAGCCCCACGTTTTGCAAATAGGGTATGTAGAGAGGCGGTGCCGATATGAGAAGCGGTGGGGCAGACTATCGCGATGAAGCACGGCTAGAGCATATGATGCGCGCGGTAGACCGCATAAGAGCGCAATTGGATGGCTTAGAGCGGGCAAATCTTGCCGAAGGAGACGATCGTACAGAGCTAATCATTTATAACATTCAGGTGCTTGGTGAGGCAGCGAACAATGTTTCTGATGAAATGTGCGCAAAACACCCAGAGATCGATTTCCAGGGGTGGGCTAGTATGAGGCATCGACTTGTTCATGATTATGCCAATATAGATTTAAATATTGTCTGGAATGCGATTTGTTACGATTTACCGAAATTGGAAAAAGCCCTAAGGCCGATTGTTGACGCATTACCAGAAATACAAGGCATGCCAGACAATATAAACGATTTCTTGTAATTTCAATCATGCTAAGGTCTAGCGCCTAACGGCGCTGTTTAGAAAGTTCAGGTAGGGCTCACCACCCCGTGGCCGCCGTTCAGTTGTTCAGGGCGCTTCGCGCTGTTTAGATAGTTTAGGTGTTCAGTTGGAGTTGGAGAGGTTAATGAAAACAACTTGAACAACTTGGGACAACTTTTTATCGCGGGCCAACTTGCCCGCGATATGAAAGTAGGGGCATAGAATTTTCAATTCGTACCA
>JAFSMR010000034.1 GCA_017447805.1 Kiritimatiellia bacterium
ATATTCATCCAAGAAGGAATCAAACGAGCGGTCGAAAGACCGCTCGTTATCTTCTCAAAAAAGGCTCTTAAAAGAAGTCGAAGGAACACCAAAGAACCACTTGGAATTGAAAACCGTCGAAAAAGCCTTGTAAATTGATGGATGCCCAGGAACTCCCTACATTTCTCTGGACGACCGCTTTGCAGCGTTTTTTTGCATCTAGAGCGTTTAGGGAGCAGGTCGGCTCACACGAAGTAGACTTGACCTAGGGCCCTGCGTCATCCAGATTATATCATCCCTCGAAACAGGCATCTGCCCGTCGCCAGGCTTTCACCCATCTCAAAGAACGGGGATATTTTAGCATATTTCCCGCCGTGCTTCAAGTAGGGGAGAAGAGAAAATCTGAAAATTATAAATCAAGTTGGAGCGGTTATGTTGTCGCACAAATTCATTCAAGTCTATTCAAGCATTGTCCCTCAATCAATGGCGTCGTCTGCTAGCGCTTGGCGATACTCGACCATTTGCTCTATCTTCGAAATGGCTTCTGGAGCAAATTCCTTGGCGCCCTTCCATAATTGCGTTTCATCGATGCCAAAATAACCATGTATGAGAACATCACGGAAGCCAGCCATTTGACGCCATTTTACCTCGGGATGAGAATCGCGAAACTCCATCGTAAGATTTTTTGTAGACTCGCCGGCAATCTCAAAACTTGACATAACTGCGCGAATAAGCAGTTTTGAATCAAAGAATTCCGTCATACCAACGCCATTTGTAAAATCGATCGTTTCTCTCAATGCATCAACTATATGCATAAGAAAGATGCCATCGGTCATATCCCCGGTTTTCATACTGGCAGAGCCTCCTTCCATATGTATTTGCCTATGTAAGGACTAAGGCCCCTATCTGATACGACATCTACTTTACGCCCGAAAAAAGATCTGAAATCATCGCCCAGAGACACCTGCGAGCCGAATTCGGCAGAATCTGAAAATCTAACCAGAAAATCGATATCGCTCTGGGGGCCCTCTTCTTTACGTGCACACGAACCGAACACCCAAAGCTTCTCGGCTTTGTGTTTGCGCGCAATCTCGTATATTTCGTCGCGCCTTGCCGCTATCTCATCGAGCACGCACATATTTCAATCTCAAATTACGCCGATATTGTATCATATTTCCCGCCGTGCTTCAAGTAGGGGAGAAGAGAAATTGGGAAAATAAAGTTGCGCCCCCGGGGCGCAGTGACGAACCCGGGGGCGGATATTTAATTTTCTCTATCGCGCCTATCGATTATTCGTAATAGTCGGGATAATCATCATCTGTTCCGGCGAAAACATCGAAAATCGCGTTTGCCTGCTCCTGACGAATGTCCGTCTGATTGATGAATTCTTCTTTCACAGGATAACGGAAAGTGAGAATGCCTCTATTATCATCGATTTCAGCCTGGAAATTATGATATGTATCAACCCATTTACAAACGCCTTGCGAGGAATATCCCTCAAGGTTATTCTCGATACGCAAAGCCATATCGCTCGTGACTTTATCAGATACATCTACACCATCCGGCACCGTACCGTAATCGCGGCCAAACTTATCGATATCGGATATCGGGTTTCCAGTATCGAGGCCAAGGAATGTATTGTAGCTGTTGCTATCAAAAACAATTTTAACCATTTTCCGGCTAGTTGCATCATCGTAAGTGCCCGACGCCTGATTGCCGTTGGCGGCGTCGATCAGCCTGAAATCTGCAAGGCTCATGCCAAGATAATAACCTTTTACGACAATGTTGGTCTTCGCGACTTCTTCGGCGCGTGCGAACGCAGCATCGGTTAGGGCCTTGCGCTTAGGCTCGCTCAATTTTTTAGCGAGGCTCGAAAGATAACCAAGCGAAATTATGTCGCTTCTCGTGGTCGGTTCGGTGTTTGCGTAAAGCTGCCAAATAACATCCTCGTCGCTGATGTTGTTCACGAGGGCGCGATAGGCTCTAGTTCTCGAGTTTTCGGCCTCCGTATAACGCGCCCAACCATCGTAATCGATGAGTAGATGTTTGATAATTTCCTTATCCTTGATCGCCTTCGCAACTACGCCCATGCCGCCCTGGGACGTGAAAGAGCGGTAAATATCATTTCCATCTAGGCCCTTGCGTTGATAGGCCATCTCGTAGAACATCTGCAAAAGAGTCTCTTGCGGAACGCTAGCGAGAATTTCGGCATTGGCAGCAGCCTTTTTAGGATCCTCATCGTCGTCTCGCCACGATTCGTGGATGAAGTTAAGAATATAAAATATCTGCGCCTCCTTGTCGCCATCGAACGATTTTACAGCCTTCAACCAAATACTGGTATCCTTCGATTCGATGTTATAGCAAGCCATAGAAAGCTCGCATTGCCACTCGTGCAAGGAGCGGTACGGACCGCTGGCCATCATTCTGCCGTTCTCGGGACGTTCGACGAAACCGTTATCCTCGAGCGAGAGGCGGATTTTCTTCGCAAGTTCCTCGGCCTTGCCATAGCCCAGGAACGCAACCGCGTCTTTATATAACTTGTCTTCTTTAAGAAGCCTGTTGCGGAAAGCGTCGTCGCTCAACGCCGCGATTAATGCCGCGCGAGATGGTGCGATTGTGTTTGGACTATCCGAATCCATCTTGAATACGTATTTATCTTCTTTCGTGATGGTTTCGCCAGCAAGAAGACGGCGAATATCCTTATCGCCGAGCGCGGCTAGTCTCAACGAATCAGAAACCGTCTTCAGCGGACGAGCGAGGTCAGTTTGATTGGCCTGCGCAAGCTGTTCATAGAGCGGCGTTACAATTAACTCATCCTTAGCAAAAGGCGCGAGAAGATTGGTCGCAGCGACGACGGACTTGCTATCGGCGCCATCGGTCTTGAGATAACCGTTTATCTCGTCGCGAAGGAATTTTGCGACTTTCGTTCCGTCGAACTCTGCGGCGATTTTCCCGGCGGCGGCCTTCAAGAGAGCATCACCCGAAGATCTTGCGGCGAGTTCCCACGCAAAGACGAGGCGATCTTCGTCACTTTTGATTTTGGCGAGGCACTCATCACGCTTGTCTTCCGGCAACTTGCGATATTTTTCGACAATCTTCACTAGCGTTGCGCGACGCTGCCGGCGAGCTTCCGCGGCTGCCTTTTCAGCCGCGATGCGCTCGAGTATCGTTTTATCTTTTACGCTAGATTCGAGTTCGCCTCTCGTAACGGCGACTTTTCCGCATATAAAGCTATCCGTCTTTGCATCAAGCAAAATTTTATCGTCGTTCGTCATCTTGAACATGCCGGTGCGAAGGAGAGTATCCTTATCGGCATCGGGAAGCGCAAGAATATCTTTACGAAGCTGGAGGATTTCAAGCCTATTATTGAAAGGCGTGTAAAGATCGACCGGCGTATCGCGAGTTTCCACGATATCGGGACGCTTAAGGAGCGACTCCAGCAACTTTTCATCTGTAACATAAGGCGCAAACTTTTGAATCAAGCCTATCATTGCGACAATCTTCTTATCATTGCTTTCGGCAACCTTATCGCCAAACTTCTGCCTGAGTTTCTCGGTATCGTCAGCGAGAAGAGACAACTCGTCCATCCTTGTCGATACTGCTTCGGAAATCTTTGCGCCATCCTTTACGCCATCCAAAAGCTTCGCAGGTATTGTAGACTGAGGCTTTTGAAGAGCAACGCTCCACGCCGCTAAGAGGCGTGAATCGTCGTCCTTCGAGACGAAATCCAAAGCATCGTCAACAGCTTGGGCGTCATCGGTATTTTGAAGTACATACACGAACGCGCCGACTTCGGTCATACCATCGCGAGCAACCTTCTTTACCTCGGGGGCGGCCGATTTCGACAAATAAATATCAGCAAGCTTTTCTTGGTTTTTGATCTTCGGCACTACAGCAAGCCGATCTTCCATCGTATTTTGCCCATCTGTAGCAAAGGCGACCGCTCTAGTTTCGCCAATGCCACGCAAGAACTCATTATCCGATGCAAGCATCTCGTCCATCGACATACAGCCGGAAATCCCGGCGGCGAATGCAATGGCTATCGCTATGCCAGAAACTCTCTTTATACTCATATTTCACCTCTCCTTTATCTACTGCCCTTTTCGTTAGTTCACGGGCGAGAAAAGAGGGCGCGATCCCCGTCCGTGTTTCGTCTGAGGCCCTGGAATAGCCCTGTGTTGCCCACGGAAGAAAGATGCGCCCAAAAGGACGCATTCTTCACTTCGCTTGGCATACACATTTGAACTTTCCAGGTTTCAGACATGCCAATCGATGCTTAGAACGCAAAGATTCTCGAATTGTCGGTGGATATTTTACCATATTTTCGGGATTCCCGCAATAGTGGCACCACAGACTCTTTTCAATTCTCGGCGATTCTTCCTTAGGGCACAGGGCAATCCCATGCCTCTAATGAATACTGAGAGCTAAAGACAAAAATCTTACGCGCAATATCAAAATTATTTGCGCAAGTATTCAGTATACATCTCGCTGCAGCATTTCAAGTATCTCATCGTGTTCCTTCTGCGTCTTCTCTTCTAACGCTCGCCGATTCTCGGCTTGGCGCGCTTTGGCAGCTTCCTCTTTCGACCAGAAGGCTGCCGCGACTACAGCGATAGACGCCACGATAAGAGTGAAATATAGAAAATGCGCCCAGCGATGCCGCGCACGAACAGCGCGCATAAAATCCGAGATATCGCCGTAGCGTTGCTCTGGAATCGAACTCGTTGCACGCTGGATTATCCGTGCCCAGCATCGCGGCGGCAATCCGTCAAAGCATTGGTTCAACAAGACGCCAAGAGCATGCACATCGGTTGCACGCGATATTTCTTCGCCTACTAGCTGTTCAGGCGCGGCATATCCCGGCGTTCCTACGGCTACATGTTTGCCGTCAACTACACTAATCGTATCTGCACTCGGCAATCCAGCGCGAGCGACCGGCTTGATAAGCCCGAAATCGATTATTACCGGCTCTCCGCTGCCCTTGCGCTGCATTATATTCTGCGGTTTTAAATCGCGATGAACAAGACCTTTGGCATGAAGTTCAAGAGTAGCGCGAGCAACCGATAGTATATATTTTGCTACATCTTTATCGTCACGCGGCAACTCCATAGGTTCTAAAAGTTCCATAACAACAAACTCACGCCCCTCGTGCACACCGGCCCCAAGGTAGCGCGGGAAAGAAGAACATTCGTTTTCCATCAAAAACCGACTCTCACGCTCAAAGCGCATTCTCGATGAATCATCGTTACGAGATAGAATTTTAATTGCCGACTCTAACTCGCGAGAAATGTGAATGGCGCGATATACCTCAGACGAGCCGCCGCGTCCAAGGAATGAGGCGACGCGCCATTCGCCGAGTATAGTGTTAGCAGCAATACTTGCAGTAGAATCAATCTGCTCATGCTTATCTAGAAACGCTGCTAACGTAGAGGCGTCATTTTTCATACCCACCGCCATTAACCTCATTTAGAGCACCGACAAGTTTCTTCAGCCGCGCCATCATGCGGCTTTTCATCTGATCTACCGCATTGCGTGAAATCCCAAAAGAAAGTGCAACATCCTCAGGTTTTTCTCCATTCACTGCAACCCTGCGAAATACCTCGCGCGTCCTATTGTTCACCGAATCATCCGCGAGCAATTGCTTAAGAGCGATTTCAAATACCGACCTCTGCCAAGATTGTTCATCGCAATCCCGGGCATTTACTCCTTCTTGCTCATGCGAGGCTCTAGCGAGGGCGCGCTCTCGATATTTCTCTTTCTTTATCGCTGCGCGCATTGCCTTTTTTCGAAGGATTCCAGTGAGGTAATTATGAAAACTCCCCTTCTCATCCGGCGAATACCGCCAGGCGGGCAAAATACGCCAAATTGCAATTAACGTTTCTTGAATAATATCATCTGATTCAACTGATGGAAATCGCTCGCGGAGGAAAGCTTCCATCATCGGCCGGTAGCGCTCTACAAATTCGCCCCAACGAGCATTTTTCGAATCATGCGCCAAATCGCGCAGTAATGTCGTAGATGTCTCAGGAACTACCATGGTTTTCGGCCAATCGCTAATAATCCAACTGGCTGCCGCCTATCGTCTCGCGCAAAATAGAATCACCGGGGACTTTGGTAGGATTCGTCTCTTCGACGATAGATAGCAAGTCAGCCAAAAATCGCGCTTTGGTTTCTTCTGGATGCTGAAGACGCATCATCTCGAGAAGCCCGGCGGCATAAGGCTTTAGGACCGCAAGTTCATAGCAAAGCGATGAATCGAATTCTAGATTTGCAAGATGCCTGAATGGGTTGATCCATTTTTCTTCACCCGCTAAGACCTTGGGCCATCTCGCGAAGGTATCTTCGGGCGTCATCTTGCGGAATTGATGATCGCGAACAAGACGCCGCAAGAGCCTAGCGTCGTTGGGATTCAACCGGGTTCTGATAAAGATTTCCGGCTGAGTCTTAGGCTCTATGAAAATTCTGAATTGGCCGATGTGATCCAGTCCTTCTACGAGGCGAGGATTAAGCGCGTGAAGTCCTTCGAGAATTACGATTCCCTTTTTCGGCAAACTCGTCAAAGCTTCATCGTCAAAACCTTCATGCTGGACAAAATCGAATTTCCTGGCGTGGATTGCCTTACCTTCCAGGAGATTGGCGATATTCGATGTAAGCCGCTCGGTATCTACGCATTCGATAGTCTCGTAGTCGTAGTCGCCACTTTCATCTTTGGGATTGCGCGAATTGCCAACGAAATAATCATCGGTAGAAAGATAACAAGCCTCTAGCTCGTTTACCCTAATCTGAGTCGCAAGGCGCTTTGCGGTTGTGGTTTTGCCGGCAGAAGACGCCCCCGCGAGAAGCACAAGGCGAACATCCTTCTTTTCGCAGATTATATCGGCGATTCGGGCGAGCTCCTTGCATTGCCTTGCTTCTGCGACGCGAATCGTTTCATCGATATCGCCATTGCGAACTATTTCATTGAGTTCGTCTAGTGTCATATCAGGCCCCTTCTATTACGACCACCCGAGTTTGCGACCTAGGACTTCGTAAGGATTGAAACCTTCGAGTTCTATGAATTTCGCGACTTCTTGCGATTTTGCAATTTCGAGCGTCTCGTCTTCACAGAGTTTGAATACGCTTTCACCATCAGAATAAACGCCGAGCATTTCTGCCGTGCCGTTGATTTTTCTTACGGAGGAAATTTTTATTTCCACTCCATCGCTGATTACGAGAGGCCTTACTGCAAGCGCATGCGGGTTGACAGGCGTAATCGCGAAGCTCTTTGAATCGGGCATCACTACCGGCCCGCCGGAAGCAAGCGAGTAGGCCGTGGACCCGGTAGGAGTCGCGATAATAACACCATCTGCCATATAGCGCGCGGCTCTAATTCCATCTACCGCTAGTTCTATAATCGCCGCATGACCCGTCATTTCACGCATTATCGAAATTTCATTTAGCGCAATCGCCTTTTCGCTTGTAGAGGTCTTTTTAACTTCTACCAAAGTGCGCTCGGCGACTTTGAATTTTCCGCTTGATAACATTTCAAGCGCTTTTGCAAAATCGCTCTGCCCGACACCCGCGAGATACCCTAGCCCCCCGAGATTAAAGCCAAGTAGTGCTTCCTTAGGGTACATACGTCTAGCGCGAAGTATCGTGCCATCACCCCCTAGGACAATTGTTACATCCGCCGGTTCTCCAAAGGAAGCAATTTTCAAGCCTAGAGAAAACGCCTCTTTCTCCAACTCGAATGCGGCGCTTAGAGCCTTTTCGTTTTTATCGTTTGCGTAAAATCTTATCGTCACGTCTTGAAATTTCCTTCTTCGGCCTTATCTTATCTTTTCTTCTTCCAAATTAAAGCCGGCGAAAAATCCGCCTCGGGCAATCAGTCGCCATTCGACCTAAGCGCTTTCGGGCCACGAGACTTCAGGGATAATCCGCCGGCAAAGTCAATATTTCGCACCCGTCTTCCGTTATTGCTACAGTATGCTCGAAATGGGCGCTTAACGAGTGGTCTCGCGTGATGACGGTCCAGTCATCGCTTTCGACATACGTCTTTTCACCTTTCTTCGTCATCGTAATCATAGGCTCGATTGCGATGGTCATGCCGGGCCTAAGGACTAGCTTTGTGCCGGGCTTTCCATAATTCGGGACCTCGGGGTCCTCGTGAACAGTTCGCCCTACGCCATGGCCGATCCAATCCCTCACAACGCCAAAACCCGCATCTGTCGCTACTTTTTCAATCGCGTATCCGACATCCCCGAGATGCACCCCAGGTCCGCAAGCGGCAATTCCCGCCGCGAGGCACTTTTTAGTCGTCTCTACGAGCCTCAGGACCTCAGGGTCGTCTACGCCAATCGCGACTGTTCTCGATGTATCGCCATGATAACCATTTGTGAAAATTCCAACATCCGTCTTCACCAAATCGCCGGGCATTACGATTCTATTCCGGCTTGGTATGCCGTGAATGACTTCATCGTTAATCGAAACGCAAATATGCCCCGGGAACCCGGCGTATTTATAGAAGCTGGCCTTTACATTATGCTTCTGGCAATAATCGACGACCAAATCGTCTATTTCCGCAGTAGAGATACCGGGAACGACTGCCGCGGCGCAGATATCGCGTATTTCGGCGCTCATGCGGCAAGCGACGCGCATACGCTCTATCTGCTCTTTGGTCTTTATATCAACTTTCACAGTTGCTCCATAAAAGCCTTGGCAACGACCTCGATATCGGCATTGCCATCGACCTTGCGCAAAATCCCCTTCGCGCCGTAATATTCGATAAGAGGCTCGGTTTGACGGTGATAGACCGCCAAGCGATCTTGGACCGTATCGGGATTATCATCTTTTCTGATGGTAAGCCGAGTGCCGCACTTATCGCAAATGCCCTCTACCTTGGGCGGAAGATTCGTTACATGATAGCCGGCTTTGCAATTCGGACACGTCCTGCGGCCGAGAATTCGCCCAAGGATAATATCATCTGGCACATCGATCAGGACTGCCGCGCGCACGCTAACGCCCATCTGCGCAAGTATTTCAGCCTGCGCGAGATTGCGCGGGAAGCCATCGAGGAGCATCGTCTTATCGCCAGTCGTTGCCGATACTACATCTTTAATCATTGCCGCGATTAATGCATCTGGCACGAGCTCGCCTTTTTCCATATAGCCCTTTGCCTCAAGCCCCGCAGCTGTTCCTTTAGCGATTGCTTCACGCAGCAAATCTCCAGAAGAGACATGCGAAAGGTTTGCGTTATCCGCCGCGAGCTTACCCGCGACAGTACCTTTGCCCGAACCGGGGGCGCCAAGTAAAATTACAATATCCATAGCGCCGTATATTATACCAAATCCGCCGCCGCCGCGCAATAGGGCGGCGCGGGACTCCGCCGCGCCGTTTGCGCGTTTAGGGGCGCAAGCGCCGTTCAGGGTGGCGGCTGAGGCTGAGTCCAAAACACAGGAACCTCCTTTAGCCTTCAACCTTCCACCGGGCGCGCCTCGGCGTCGCAGACGCGGGAAATGAGCGTTCCGTGGGCGAGGCGAGTCGAAATCTGATCGCCGGGCGAGACGGAAGAAGCATCACTAATTACGCCGCCATTGGAATCTAGCGTTATCGAATAGCCGCGTTCAAGTACGGCATAAGGCGAAAGCAATGCGAGGTGAGAAGAAATTTTATCGAATTTCGTTTTTGCTCGTTCAAAAGCGAGGTCGAGCGCACGAGGTAGTTTTTCGGCATCGGCTTGGAGCCTTGCAGAAAACGATTCTGCCGCCGCGCGCAGAGAGGCGCGAAGAGAAAGTCTGGCCGATTCCAATCCAAGACGCGTATTTTCGAAACGAGAAGAAAGCAAAGTCGCTATATCTCCCGATGCTCTATCGAGGCGCTGCTGAGCAAAGTCGCAAACATTGCGCATATCGCGCAACATTAACGAGGAAAAATCTTCAAGGCGTTTTTTGACATCGCACAATTGAGGAACGGCGATTTCTGCGGCTATCGAAGGCGTGCCGGCGCGGAAATCTGCGGCAAAATCGCAAAGGGTAAAATCTGTCTCGTGGCCGACGGCAGAAATTACCGGAATTCGGGATGAGGCGACAGATCGAACGAGAGCCTCGTCGTTAAAGCAGAATAAATCTTCAAAACTCCCGCCGCCGCGCGCGACAATCAACAGGTCGAAATCGTCATCTTGCGCAGAATTGAAATATTTAAGCCCTTCGATTATCGATTTTGGGGCGTCCTCGCCTTGAACCAGCGAAGGGAAGAGGGTGATTTCGATATTTGGGAAGCGCCTTGAAATCACGCGGCACATATCGTGGACAACCGCGCCCGAGGGGCTGGTAACAATTCCGATATGGCGCGGGAATTTCGGCAACGGTTTCTTGCGGCGAGAATCGAAGAGCCCTTCTGCTTCCAGCTTCGCCTTGAGCACGAGATAGCGCGCCATCAGCTCGCCTTCGCCGGCGATTTTTATGCGGGTTACTACAAGCTGACATTCGCCGCGCTGTGGATACATCGTTACGCGAGCACGAATTTTCACGCGCCTGCCATCCGCCAAACGCGCGCGGCAATCGCATGGCACACGAGCAAAAAGGACGGCATTAAGCTGGGCGCCTTCATCCTTCAGCACGAAATAGGAATGTCCCGAAGGATAAACGCGCCAATTGGAAATTTCACCTTCTATATCGACACTCGGGAATTTGCGCTCGAGGGCATCCTTCATCATCGCAACTACTTGCGAAACTGTATAGACCGGCGGCATTATCTTCTGTTTCTTTTCGCAATTGCTTCACGAAGACGCTTTGCGGAAGTATCTTCTTCGGCAAGCGCTCGTATGCCGACAGAAAAAATCGTCCCCACGGCGAAGAATGCGCTAATCATATTCGTGCCGCCGTAGCTAAAGAAGGGAAGCGCCATCCCCTTGGTCGGCAACGCCTCGCAAACGACGCCGAGATTGAACGCCGCTTGGAAAAATATAACAAACGCCATGCCGAGCACGAGAAATTTACCCAGACGATCTCGAGCATGTGCAGCAATATAGACCGATAGCGCAAAGAAGGCGACAAAGAGAAGAATGACGGCGAGCGAAAAGCCGAGTCCGAATTCTTCCGCACCAATCGCGAAAATAAAATCAGTATGAGCTTCGGGCAAGTAATATTGCTTTTGCATAGAGTTGCCAAGCCCTACGCCTTTCAAGCCGCCGCGCTGAATCGCGACGAGGGACATTCTAGCCTGATACGCGGCGCGTTCGGCCGCGGCATCGACAGTTTTGGCGGCTTCGCCCGATACGGCAGGCTGCCAGCCGGTAAAAGCGAAAAGTCTAGCCATTCTATTGGCATTTGTTCCTACTTTATAGGCAAAGACGCCTGCGCCCAAGATGGCAAACGGAACGAGATGCAATATCCTTACGCCTGCGACGATCATAATCAAAAAGCCTGCGGCGACGACTACCATCGTGGAGCCGAAATCTGGCTCGAGAATAATCGGAAGCGCCATTAGGCCAATAAAGACGGCTGGCCAAAATGCGCCGCGCGCGAATAGTTCGACTCGCCAACTGGCCTTATCGAGAAACACCGATACGATAATTACCGTCGCGAGTTTCGCAAATTCGCTCGGCTGGATATTCACGGGGCCGAGCTTAATCCATCTCTGCGAACCATTGACCGCCTTGAACTTAAAGACGAAAATCAAAAGAGCGAATACCGCTACATAGAATAGAACGCTGAAAATCCAATTGTCTTTCCAGCGGCGATAGTCGAACGCCGCCATGAAAATCGCGACAAGCAAACCAGCACCTAGATACAAAAACTGCCTCTTCATGAAGAAATATTGATCTCCATGAAGACGCACGGCATTTGCTCCACCCGCGCTCGAGAGAACTACGAGGCCTAGCGCCACGAGAGCCGCGACAACTAGGCCAAGCATATAGAGAATGCCTCTAGGCACTTTTCAAAATATCAATTGCCGTCCTGAGGAAGCTTGATTGTCTGACCCGCGCGAACCTGATCGCCTTCGCCAAGACCATTCAAATCGCGAATGACGGAAGGATCGATTCCGTAAGAAAGCGCAATGCCGATGATATCTTCGCCTGGCGCAACGACATAAGTTTGATATTTATCTGCTACGGCAGGTGCGGGGGTCTTTTCTTCTTCCGGAACAATAGCAGGCGCTTCGCTCGAGTCGGCTTCCTCCTTTACTACAACACTTGGAGCCGGGGCTGCGGGAGCCTTCTTTTCGGCGGTTGCCTTCTTTTCTGCGACGGCCTTAGGAGAGGCTTCCGTAGCGGCAACTGGCGCGCCAGCAGGAACTTTCAGCTTCTGACCGGGAATAATCACATCACTCTTGAGGCCGTTAAGCTCGATGAGCTGCTTGGTCGAAATATGATTCTTCGCCGCGATTGTGCTAAGATAATCGCCGTTCTTTACGACATATACCTTTGTTTCGCCGGTATAAGGAACGAATGGTTTTGCCGCCGCCTTGGGTGCTTCGGCTCTAGAACCAGCCGGAACGCTCTGGGGGCCGACTTCGACCTTGCCAGGGAGTTTCAGCTTATTGCCGACGCAAATCTTATCGCTCTTGAGGTTATTGAGGCTCTTGATCTCGCTAACCTTCAAGCCATATCTCTGGGCGATTCCGCTAAGAGTATCGTTGCGCTGAATAATGTAGGTCGTCGTTTCGGGCGCGGCTGGCTGGGGAGCCGGCTTTTCGACCACTACGCACTTGCAATCGCCCGCGCCGCACTTGCACGGCTCGGTGTGCTTGGTTCCCGGCAAGCAGGTGCAACCCATCGGCTCAATCTGGATTTCGACTTGGTGATTGGCCGGCGGAACGGGTCTTACATCTGGATTTGGAGTAAATTCATCTTTTGGCGCCTGCACAGGCTGCGAGGGCTTTACTACACGGGCACCTCTCTGGCTCGGTGGTACATATGTTGGATCTTGGCAACCGGAAACGATTGCGACCGCTGCCGCACCAAGAACAATTCCTAACTTCTTCATCATCTTTCTTTTCCTTTTTTGACGAGGTCCGCAAAGGCATCCCCGCGTTCCCCGAAACTTTTAAACTGATCGTAACTCGCCGCGCCGGGGGATAGAAGAATCGTCTCCCCTTCTTCAGCTTCCTGCCGGGCAATCCGCACCGCATTTTCGAGAGTTCCGCAGATTTCACAATCTACCGAATCACGCCATGCTCGAGCGAAAATTTCAGCAGCGTGACCAATAGTATACACTTTTTTTACCCTCCGCGTCAATGAGGATATTGCATCTTTTGGATCGTCGCCCTTCTCCAATCCCCCCGCTATCAACCTTACCGGAGGGGGGGCCATTTCGACGCCAGCAGCCAAAGCAGCTATACTAGTGGCCTTTGAATCGTCAATATATAGTATTTGATCGAAAACACCAAGCCTCTGGCAACGGTGTTTCAGCGGCTCGAAAGAAGTGAAATTATCTGCGATGCTCTTATCGTCGATTCCAGCCGCACGAAGGATTTCGACCGCTATCGCGGCATTTTTCCGCAGCGGGCCGGAATCGAAATAGCTACCCGAAAACAGGCTCTCACCGCTGGCGAAATCTAAATTTTCGCATGAAATCGCAACCTTCGCAAACCCTAGAAGTTTGCGCTTAAGACCGTGATATATCTCCTTGGTGCCGTGGCGGTCGAGGTGGTCTAGCTGAAGATTCAAAATTGCCGCGATCTCGAATGCGTCGGGGGGGAGGTTGGTAGTCTCCATCTGAAAACTAGATACTTCGACTACGGCCCACGGGGTCTCGCCGACGGCGCTTACCGGTAGACCATAATTGCCGCAAGGCACGCCGCCGAGCGCTTGCGCAACGAGTTTTACGATAGAGCTCTTCCCTTTCGAACCTGTAATCGCGATTAGTTTTACGCCGCGTCTTCTTAATTCCTCGACCCCTAGCTGAAGTTCGCTCTTTAGAGGAATTTTTCTCTTGCGGCATTCCTCAAGCCAAAGATGGTTCAGGGCAAGCCCCGGCGAGACAATCGCAAGAGTCGCGCCATCTAAAAGAGAATTTTCTTCCTCTTTAGAAATTTTGCGCGCCTCATCGAGGACGCCAACGCGCCATCCTTGCTTTTCAAGGAGCGCCTTCGCGGAAGCGCCGCTTGCGCCAAACCCAAGAACAAGCGCTTTAGGCGATTTTTTACTGCGCGCTTCTTTCATTAGGCGCGTCAACCTACTAAGCTCTGCCTCGCGCGCAGCGAGCTTTTCATAATCGCCATCTGCCATCAGCGCTTCCCCTTGTTTACGAAATACACGAAGCCGACCGATACGCGCTCGAACATTACGCCGGCGAACAAAATCGGGTGCGCCAAAATCTTGCGCCATTTGCCCTTTTCCAAAAATACTCCGAAGAAGCGATACCAAAACGAAAACTGCTTTTTGACGGCAGGGTGATTTGGCCATTTGGCTTTATATGCGGCGAAGCTCTTTGTGTAGTAGGCTTTCTTTTCCAGCATCTTGCGATAAGTAAGGCGTTTTTCGTTGTGCAGTAAGTGGTTAGACAAAACCTTGCATTTCGCACCAGTCGCAAGAATCCTGATATCGAGCTCCCAATCCTCGGGGCCGGCGATAAGATTTTCGTCATACCCGCCGACAGATTCGAATATCTTTTTCGAAAACAATCTTAGCGCATCTATGCAAGTCCCATCGTAAAACGAACGCTCGAAATTCCTCGCTTTCACACGAAAACCTTCACCCGTCCGCACTTCAGGAATCCAGCAAGCGGCGACATCGCCAGGCGCAGAAACAAAAGCGAGAATTTCCTCGATCGTCTCAGGCGGCAAAATCATATCCGCATCGAGAACAAGCACCCAAGGCGAAGAAGCTTCGCTTACGCCGAAATTACGCTGCGCCGAACGTTCGGGTCCTTTATCGAAAACCTTGGCGCCGCAATCAAGAGCAATTGATTTCGTCGCATCGCTCGAACAATTATCAACGACTATCGTTTCGATTTCGTTTTTCCAATTCCCAAACGCATTTGTCGCATTTGCGATATTTGCTTCTTCGTTCTTTGTCGTTATTACGACGGAAAGCTTCATATCTTCATCCTCAAATAAGATACCCCGAGCGCCACTAGCGGATGTCGCAGCCACGAGACGGGGAAAGCGCGAATTGCATCGCGGACTTTTTCATCGCTCAAATATTCCGCGAACCCCGCGGCGCGCTCTTTGCGCGAAAGCCCGGCCTTTTTGCCAAGACGCAGCATCTCAAGAGCGGAAAAGACGATACTCGCCTCGCAATAGCGCCAGATTTTGCCACCAGTCGCCTCATCTAACCGAACCCTAAAGCGCTTAGAGGCGATCTTATATTCCCAGTGGCGACGAGAATCAAGTCCGCTTGCGAGATTTCCTTCGGGACTTGGTGTATACGAGTATAGTTTATCCGGAATCGATACGCTAGAAGAAGCAAACGCCACGCAATTGGAAATAAACGCCGCATCTTCGAAAAGCGTCATGTTTTCATCAAAGCGGATTTTATGCTTTTCCAAAAACTCTCGCCTGTAAGCTAGGCGCCAAACTTGCCCGAGCTCCTTCAGAAGCATTAAATCGCCGCCCTGATTCCAACGCTTTACATCATTAAACGAATAACCGAAAAAGGCAGGCAGATAGGCCGAGCGCACTTCTTCATTGGTCTTGAGAACATATCGATTAAGCTCGGGTCCCGAATTATAGGTAAAAAAACATAAATCGGCGCCTGTTCGATTCAGTTCGGCTATTGGACGGCGCAAGAATTCCTGCTCGACCGTATCATCCGCATCGACAAAAAAGACGAATTCGCCGCGCGCTTTTTCTAGTCCTCTATTTCGCGCCCAGGAAGGGCCTCTCCCATCGACATCTTCGATGAGTATCATCTCAACATCCATACCCTTAGCGGCTTTATCAAGCGACTCAAGCGTTCGCGGCAGGGTCTTGGAGCTGTTGCGATGGGGAATTATTATCGACGCCGTCATTATTTTCTTGAGCTTCTGAATTGGCGAGCGTGTTATTTGTCTCAGCTGGCGCGGGGGCAGGCGCTGGAGCGGCGGGCGCAGGCGCTGGAGCGGCAGGAGCGCTTGCAGGAGTTGCGGGCAACTCGAATCTCGTAGGATTTTTCGCCATAAATTCCCAAGCGAACGCTTTATAAGCCTCGGCGCCCTTGGAGCGTGGGTCGAGAAAGACGACCGGCGTTCCCATTGAAGGCGCTTCACTTACGCGAATATTGCGAGGAATCGTCGACTCGTAGACTTTATCGCCGAAATGCGCGCGCACTTCCTCGATTACATCCTGCGTGAGACGCGCTTGGCTATTCACCATCGTAAAGACAATTCCGTTCAAATCAAGCTCGGGATTTACCGAAGATCTTATGCGGTTGATCGATGAAGTAATGAGGGCTAAACCATCCATCGCGAGGAATTCCGCCTGAATAGGAATCAGCACTCCATCAGCGGCAACGAGCGAACTCGTCATAACGATACCAAGCGAAGGCGGGCAATCTAGAATTATATAATCGAACGCTCCGGCATCACATGCCGGCGCGAGGGCATTGCGAATCATTTCAAGACGATCTTCGCGCGCGGCAAATTCCAGTTCCGCGCCGGCGAGGTCGACTTCCGAAGGAATGACATTTAGGTTGTTCCACTTGGTCGGTTGGATTACATCTTGTATCGGCTTTTCGCCAAGCAGAACTGGATAAAGCGATATTCCTTGCTGCTTTTCGAGGCCCAAGCCTAAAGTCGCATGCGCTTGTGGATCGAGATCCACTACAAGAACAGTGCGCCTGCGTGCCGACAAAGCTGCGGCCAGATTTACTACTGTAGTCGTTTTGCCGACACCGCCCTTTTGATTTGCAACAGCTATTACCTTTGTCTTATGTTCCATTATTCCCCCTAGGCTCTAAAACAGCTTACCTTTTTCGTGGAGTTCTTTTATGTTTCTCAAAGCGGAGCGTTCTACCTCGCGGCGCCAAAGCTCGACTAGCGCAACATCCCAAGGCTCATCGACGCCTTGCAGGACAGCCGCGAATTTATCGCCGCTTTCGACGACATACGCCTTTACGCGCTCGGTTACCGCTGAAAGAGAATCGGTTACAATCTGCTCGGAAAATTTATCGCTCTTCAGATGATACCCATAGCGCAAGATACGAAGATGTTCCTCGTTATCGCGCAAGAATTCGAGATATTCCTTAGCCGCATCCCCAAACCCTTCTGTTGTGATTTCACCAAAATTCGGCGTTATGATCTGGGGCTGGTGGGCTTCGAGGCGGCCTTCCCTTACGCGAATCTTTCCAGGGTGGTCGTCCAGCTCGGAAATCAAATGGTAGTTGACGATTGTCGCGCCAAATGTTTCGAGCATATTGGAAGGCCGAACGAGAATCCTCGCTTTTCTCGCCGCATACCATCTATCGAAAAGAGGGTTATCGCTCATTCGGCAAACTCCTTTTCAAAATCGAATTCGGCTAAATCGTTGACAAGCCATCTATAGCCTTTAAGGTTCTCTTCGGAAGTTTGCCGCCTGTTAAGCGCAATTACATGCATTCCTGCCGCGACCCCCGCCGCGACCCCGACTTCGGAATCTTCAATCACTACGCAATCGTCGGGGTAGACGCCAAGGATATCCGCCGCCTTAAGATAACCATCAGGAGCCGGTTTGCCGCGCTCGTACTCGCCGGCGCCCAGGACGAATGCCGTCTCATCCGCAAGGCCGCAAAGCGACACCATCGCCGCGACATCTTCGCGAGGCGAACCTGTCACGATTGCGCAAGGTGCGATTCGCGCGGCCTTATGGAAAAATTCAATCGATGAATTTATTCTCATTCCGCGCGGGTCGTTGCCCGAACGCCTGTTATAATAGCGCCTCAACTCGATGGCATCCTGCATCGGCGTAGTCTTGCCCATGCAGGAATATTTTTCATGAAGCCAACGATCAATATCAAGCCAGTTTCTTCCAATTACAGATGAAAGGACCTGCCGGAAAGTCGCCCTGCCGCCGCGGTGGACGACCATATCCACAATCGCCCTCGTCCAGACGGCTTCAGTATCCATCAGGGTTCCATCGAAATCGAAAAAGAAAGCTTTTGGTATCATTTGCCTTGACCGCAGCACTTTTTGTATTTCTTGCCACTTCCGCAAGGGCACGGGTCGTTACGGCCGATTTTCGGCTCCTCGCGCTTGATTGGCTCTTCACCTACCAGATTGCCATCTGCGAAAAGCCAGTCGCCGGCTTCGCGAACGAAAGTCGATACTTCATGATGGTTGCAAAATTCTCCATTGGCCGTATAAAGAGCGCGGAATTCCACGACGCCGGTATCATCGCCTTCCTGACCCTTCTCGGTCGAGATGATCTCGAGGCCGTGCCATTTCGCAGAGCGACTCCAGGCTTTGGACGCGCGCTCGTCGAATTCTTTTTGGACCTCTTTCGTAGAGCTCTTTCTGAGAAACTGCACATCGCCCGAAACATAAGAGGAATATCTAGCCCTCATCAGCGCTTCGGCTGTCGGCGCTTTCTTTTCGCCGGCGATTATCGGCGCGCAACATTCGCCGAATGTCTTACCGGATTTACAAGGGCAACTATCTGTTCTTTCCATAATTCTCCAATCGTTTTGTTAAAAAAGTTATTCGTTTTGTGTAGCGAGCGAGAAATTCCAAACTCCCGCCCCGCGGCATACATCGATTACTTTCACGAGATCTTCGTAGCTCGTTTCCTTATCGGCACGAATTATTACGGCCTGGCCAGGGTAGAACTTCGCGATTTTGGCGAGCTTTTCCCCGAGCTGCATAAGCGTAACATCGGCGCCGTTGATTTTGACCGTGCCATCCTTTGCAATATTCGTAATGATTTCGCCGGGGAGCCGATCTGGCTCCTCGGAATTCTTTGCGGTCGGAAGCTGAATCGAGATTTCAGATTCCCACTGCGAATATACGCTTACCGTAATGAAGAAGCAAAGCAGCAGGAATATTACATCCAGCATACTGGTAAGCGTAAGGGCGGGTGCCCTAGATTTGCGCTCAACCGAAAATTTCATCTGCTTTCTCCTCGAGCTCGGCTATTCTGGTTGCGGCGCGGCGCCGGAACATCGCGTGGAATACGAGGGCCGGGATTGCGACAGCCAAACCGAAGATAGTCGTAATAATCGCTTTCGATACGCCTTGGGCTAGCGCAGCAGGCTTGGCGCCGGCGGCGGTATCGATACCAGCGAACGCCTGGAACATGCCAAGGACGGTCCCGAGCAAGCCGACGAGAGGAGCAATCGCCGCGATATCGGCCAACCAATCAACCGCGGAATAGAGCCTTGCGGCGATTCGCGAACCTTCCGCCGCGCGGTCCTTCGCGGCCTTCATCCTCGCGAGCGCATCATTAAGAAAGCCGCCGCGGCGCTGCGAAAACCAAAGATACAAAATCATCGTAAGCTCAAGAACCGAGAAAAACGCCAACACCCACATCAGCGCGCCACCTTTTGCCCAAGCATCGCCAAAGGTAACCTTAATCATCTTTATATCAACGACTGAACCCATATTTCACCTTTCTATTCTACTCTTTCCTTGATATCACGGAAACTATTATTCATTAGTGCTTGAAGCTGCGCTGACCGGTAAACACCATCGTTACGCCGGCGGCATTGCAGCAATCGATTACATCCCAATCGCGAAGCGCGCCACCGGGCTGGACAATCGAGGTAATGCCTTCGCGAATTCCTACCTCGGCGCCATCGCGGAACGGGAAGAACGCGTCGGATATCATCGCGCATCCGGGGAGCCCTCCCTTCTCGGCGCGAGTCTGCTCCATGATTTCTGCTTGCTTCTTGGCACCTTCTTCTTCGCCGAAGACAAGTCTTAAATCATTAAAGGGCTTGGCGTATTTTTCCCATGCAATCCAGTCGGCGTGCTTCGTGTATGCTTTATCGCGCGCGATTTCGGCCACTCCCACGCGATCTTGTTCGCCAGTGCCGATTCCGACAGTTGCACCGTCCTTTACGTAAAGTACGGAATTTGAAGTTACTCCCGCTTCGACAAGCCATCCAAAGAGCAAATCTTCATATTCTTTCGCGCTCGGCAATCGCGCAATCTTATATTCCTTAAAGCTTGTTTCGCCTGTCGCCTTATCGACAATCTTTCTATTGCAGTAGGCCGGCATAAGATCTTCCGGCTTTCTTGCATTGGCGGAAAATGAAGTCTGGGCTACGATTCCGCCATCGATGAGACTCTTGAAATCGATAACATGCTTTGCAACAAAATCGCACAGGCGCGACATGTTCTTGATTCGCAAAACCCTCAGATTCTTCTTGGTCGCAAAGAGATCCATTACCCCAGGCTTGAAATCAGGCGCTACTACTACTTCCGCGTAGTTTTCGAGTATCAGCTTTGCCGTTTCGATATCGCACTCTCTATTAAGGGCGATTGCGCCGCCGAAAGCCGCTAGCCTATCCGCTTTATTGGCGCGGAAATACGCCTCGGCGAGAGTCGAACCGGTCGCAACGCCGCAAGGATTATTGTGCTTTACGATTACGGCGGTCGGCTTTTCCATCAAATATCTCAAGATATTGAGGGCATTATCGGTATCTGTTATATTCGTCTTGCCCGGGTGCTTACCAGACTGCAACAGCTCCGGCACGCTCGCGAGATATTGACCGCTTTGGAGCATTTCCACATCGCCCAAGACGAGATTTCCGCCCTGAAGTTTGTAAAGCGCCGCCTCCTGACCAGGATTTTCGCCGTACCTCAAACCCTTTTCTTCACCTGCGATATTCCATGTCACCTTCTCGTAGAAGAAGGTTTCCCTTTTTTCGCCATCGATAAACGAAATTTCCATCTTCGGTGCGAAGTGGTCTGCTTCAATAGTCTTGTAAGCCTGCTTGAGGTCTTTCATATCATTCAGCCTTTCTGCCGTACAGCAACAAATTATACCAAATCCTTTTATCCGAGGCAACCATGAACTTACATCTTCTTCCCTGTGCCTCCAACGGGTTGAAGAATCCATCTTTTGTTATACCAAAACCAATCGCCGGGATTTGCCCGTATTTCCGCGTCAATAAGCCTCATTGCCTCGCGCGTCAGGCGCTCGGCTTCGAGTTTTTTATCCTTCGCTTCCGGGTTTGGACGCAGAGTCGCTATATGAACAAAACGGTGGCGTGCGCCTTCGCGGCGCATTGCGGCGACTACTATGGGTGAAGAACATTTAACCGCGAACATGGCCCCGGCATGCGATACATTCGCCTTGGAACCGAGGAAATCGACCTCGACATCAGGCTGTGGAACGCGCAAATCTGGCAAAATCGCGAATGCTCCGCCTGATTCTAGTCTGTTTTTGATATCGACCAATGTTCTAGAAGAGCCTCGATCGAGAACTTCTATATCGCAATATTGCCTCTTCATCCAAGCATCGATCTTCTTGTTGCGCTGCTTGGCCGCTATCGCGAATAGCTTCAAGCCGTATTTTGCCATGGACCATGCTGCCATGTACCAGTTGGCAGAATGGGGAACCATTATGACTACGCCCTTCGCTTCATCGACATACTCTTGAAGTCGCCGCTTATACTCCTCGCCATCTATGATATATTTATTCATCCAATCGCGGGTGAATTTTGGCGCACGCATCATTTCTATCGCCGTCTTGAAGATGTTGGCGAGGCTAGATTGCGCAATTTCGAGGCACTCTTTGCGCGTCTTATCCGGGAATGCTCCCTTAAGGCGCCCTAGAGTTCTTTTGCGTTTGAAACGAAAGACTCTCACCATCAGAAAGGCCATGGCGTCGCAAAACGCGAGCGCGGCGCGATATGGCACCAGGCAAGCTACAACACACGCCCCTCTCAGCGCGCAATATTCCAGCCATTCGCCTGTTTTGCTCTTTTTCGCCATAATTAAATTCTTGCCCTATCCATATCGCGTTTCAGCGCCTTTGTCTTTAGGCTTTCGCGCTTATCGTGCAACGCCTTGCCACGGCAAATTCCAATCGTAACCTTGATTCTGCCGCCTTTGAGATGTAGATTCAGAGGTATCAAGGTAAGCCCTTTAGCCTCGGTCTTCATCTTTAATTCCCGCACCTCCTTGGCATGCACCAGCAATTTCCGATCGCGCTTTGGATTGTGATTGAACCGGTTGCCGAATTCGTATGTTGAAATATCGGCGCCGACAAGCCAAAGCTCCCCCTTCAAAACCGCCGCGTAACTGCCTGCGAGCGATACATGGGCGTTGCGAATCGATTTAACCTCAGTGCCCGTTAGAACAATTCCGCACTCGAGTGTATCAAGCACGTTATAATCATGACGAGCCTTTCGGTTTTCAGCAAGCATCTACTATACTACATGTCGGCGTAAAGCGAATCTACGCTGAACACGCTCGACTTTTGCCATTTGGTCTTCGCCTGCTCCGCTTTCGCGATCGCATCAAAGTCGATTTCTGCGATAAGTTTACCTTCTGCGACTTCCTGCAGAGCAATATCGCATTTATCAACATCGAGGCTTTCCGGCTTAATCAAAGGCTTTGCGCCATTAATCAATTCCCTCTCGCGCCTTGATATCAGATTAACCAACACCGCAGTCGAAGGGATTTTCTCATGAGCCCGCTTTAGAAGTTCACTATTCATCCTATTCTCCGTATGGGCCGCATATTATAGCATATTTTCCTTTTCAGCGCAATAGCGTGCGGAATTGCGCGTGCGCGTGCGCCGCTTTTGACGCACATAGGCTATGTGCTGTTTGGATATATCTTTCTCTAGGAGATTTTGCCAATCTCTTATCGCATCAGCTATTAGTTTTACCCGCGATTGAGGCATAATCGGCCTCTCAAACCCCAATATATAGTCGGCTAGACTCATCGAATACATCATGTTGGGTGGAATATCGCCTATCATCGTCCCTTCACCAGTAACTGCGACAATGCTTCGAAACCAATTATGCGGCAGCCATAGGCATTTCGAAAGTGCTCGAGCATGAAACGCGTTCTGTTCTAGGGGATTCGGCATTTTTGTATTGCGGCCAACGAGTTTCTGTCGCCAGTTCTTGGCTTGAGGCGAACAATGAAGAATTCCCGAGCATGTCTTTGTTTCGATAACAAATATTCCATATCTCGAGACGACTACATGGTCTATTTCCGTCGTGCCGCCCGATGGAAGAGGTAGATATATATGGTTAATAACCTCATATTCGCTTGGCAAGCCATCCCTAAGGCGTTTTGCGACGATTTCTTCGCCAAACCTCCCGAGACGTTGCTTTCTGCTGGCAAAAAGCCATCTTAGCCACTTGTAAAGACGAAATGAAAGCCAAGAGAAGGCTGCGGCGAGCAGGATGGCGACTATCGCCATCCTCATAAGGAATACCCCCCGAGCTTGAAGCCGTGCGCTTCGAGGCTGGATTCGAACTTCATATCTAAAGAAGGAATCTCAAGCTTCCAGGCATGCAAATACATTCGTGAAGCTTTCTCTCCTCCATACTTAACATCGCCTATTATTGGATGCCCTGCTTCCGAAAAGTGGACTCTGATTTGATTCTTGCGTCCGGTTTCAAGCTTCACCTCTACTAAAGTAGTGCCTTTTTGGCGAGCCAAAGCGCGCCACTTCGTAATCGCAAGTTTGCCGCGCGAAGGGTCGAGAACGCTCGCGACCTTCATTGTCGCCGGATCATCCCTCAAGTAACTCGCAAATTCGCCGCTCTCGTTATCGAGCTCGCCAACGACCCTCGCAAGATATGTCTTGCGCGCGAGTTTATTCCAGTTCGCACGTAAATTTTCTGCCGTCCTTTCATCTTTGGCGAATAGAAGAACGCCGCTCGTCTCGCGGTCGAGTCTATGGACAAGGAATACGCGTTTTTTACTCTTTAATTGGCCTTTTCGCAAGTAATCATTAAGGATATTCTCTGCTGTGCGCTGAGAAGAGCGAGCGAGTTTTCCGTGAAGATGGGTGTGGGTAGTAAGCAGGCCGACTGGTTTATCGATCGCGATAAACCTCGCATCTTCAAAGAGAATCTCGAACTCCAATTTCGGCTTCATTGCGCGGGTATTATAGCATTTTTTGATGGCCGATTGTTGAAAAAAGAGTGAAAAATTATAAACGACCCACTTGTAACATAATAGGGTATTTGGTATAATTTAGCCGAACGATTGGAGAAGGTTTAGACATGGCGACATTTCAATATATAGCTAAGGACGCCGCTGGCAATGAGCAGCGCGGCCAAATCGAGGCAGGTGACCGCTCATCGGCAATAGCGGCCGTGAGGGCGCAGGGGTTGTTCCCTACGGCGCTAGGCGAAGTAAAAGGCGCGGCGCCCGCCGCGGCGCCCAAGGCGAAAGTCGCCAAAGGCGCAAAGAAGGCGGCGGCAGCGCCCAAGGCGAAAGGCAAGGGGGCGCTCAGCAAGGAAATCAACATCAAGCTACCCTCTTTCTTGCGCGGCAAAGTGAAGACGAAAGTCCTCACGCAGTTCACGCGCCAGCTGGCAACGCTAGTGAACGCCGGCCTTCCGCTCATGAGAGGCCTAGAGGTTCTCAAGCGCCAGATGAAAGACCCGCAAATGCGCGAAGCGCTCGACGGAATTTCTGAAAATATCGCATCAGGCGGAACTTTCTCCGAAGCGCTTACGGCTTATCCGAAGATTTTCGATAATCTCTATATTAATATGGTGAAGGCCGGTGAAGCGGGCGGCGTTTTGGAAGTCGTCTTGGGGCGTCTTGCGGAATTCGCGGAGAAATCCGAGAAGATCAAAAACAAGGTAAAAGGCGCGATGATCTACCCGATCGTGGTGCTCGTCGCGGCGGTCGGCATTACCGCCTTCTTGCTGGTAACGGTTATTCCAAAGTTCAAGCAGGTATTCAACGATATGCTCGGCGGCCAGGCTCTGCCGGCAATTACCGAAATGGTAATACAAGCCTCGGAATGGGTGCAGCATAACGGTATTACTATTGCTATCATCGTTGCCGCGATTATCATAATCAAGAAAATCGTTGGTAAGACCGAAGCCGGCGCGAGATTTTACGATTGGCTATCGCTAAAGATGCCGGTTACGGGAACTCTTGTGCAAAGAACAGCCGTCTCGCGCGTAACAAGAACGCTCGGAACATTGCTTTCTTCTGGTGTGCCGATTTTGCAATCGCTCGTAATCGTCCGCGATACGACCGGCAATAGAATCATCTCCAGAGCTCTTCAGAATGTACATGATGCCGTCAAAGAAGGCGAGGGCATGACCCAGCCGCTTTCGCAATGCACCGTATTCCCGCCAATGGTCGTATCAATGGTGGAAGTCGGCGAAGAGACTGGCGCGCTTGCCGATATGCTTACGCGTATCGCGAACAACTATGATGATGAAGTAGATAACGCAGTCGCCGGTATGACGGCGGCAATTGAACCGGCGCTAATCATTGTTCTTGCGTTGATCGTAGGCACGATCGTAATCGCGATGTTCTTGCCGATGATCAAGATTATCTCCTCCGTATCCGGCGGCGGCAATTGATAATAGGAGTAGAGGCGGGTATGATGTTACGCTCTAGAGAAAAGAAAAACGGCTTCACGCTAGTGGAAATGCTTATCGTCGTCGTGGTTTTGATAACCTTGATGTCGGTAACATTCAAACTCGCGGGAATAGGCGATGAATCCGATAGGCGCGTAACGACTGTCACGCGTCTGCAGAGGCTGGAAAATTGTCTTTCCGGCTATCAGGCGGCATTCGGCAGCTACCCGCCCGTAAAACTCCACGGCTCCCACGATATCAATTTCAAGGTCGGCTCCCACGATATCCAGACCGATGAAAGAAACGAGGATATCTGGAACTGGAATAAAATCGGCGAACTTAACGAGCAAGCCGCTTGGCGCCAGGTGAGCGCGGCATGCAAAGCGCAGCCAATCGCCTGTCGCTATCCTTTCCCTAGCGGCTATGATGGGGTAGTGGAAGATATTTCGGAAGAAATCAAATCTCTCATCACTGATGGGGATGACGAGTATAAGAATCTCGATGATGAAGTAAGGGAGCGCCTGCTCGCGGGATTCGATGATGGCGTATCGAATAACATAGGTCGCCATTCAAAGAATAAAGACGAATCCGATTGGCGCAATATTCAGCTGTTCCAGTTTGGACTGATGAGCTATCTTCTTCCTAGATATCTCTTCATGATGAACGGCGACGATGTTTTCTTCTCTGATTATGCGCAATGGACAGGCAATAACACCCTTCCTTGCGACCCGTTCGTAGGTAGCGCCTACAATAACTGGAAATCCCTAAAGCGCTATACCGAAAACAGCCCTACACAAAATGATTTGGCGCATGTCGCAAACATTCCTTCACAGGCCGCTTGCGCAAGATGGATGCCGAATCTCGAAGGGATTTGCAAATGCAACCATAACTATTCCTTCTTCGGTATAGATATAAGAAGCTCGAGCTCCGGCGGCCTTAGCGCATCTCCCAATATCGAAATATTCTCGCCAGGCGATGAATCAAGCGGGTCGACCGCAAACCAATATGTGCTCGATATGGTTACTGTCCATGACGGCTGGGATATGCCCTTCTACTACTATTCCCCGCCACCATACCAAACCTATACTATATGGAGCGGCGGAGCGAACAAAAGGACCTTCCCGCCATGGATTTCGCGCAAGGGCCTTTCGGCTAAGGCGAACGAATGCATCGGCAAGTGGACCGTCGATGATATTATCCACATGAGCAACTAAGGAATGAAGATTTAAACACGAAATGACAAGGAGCCAAAAAGATATGAAAAAAGGTTTTACTCTCGTTGAAATGCTGGTCGTAATCGGCATTCTGGCAGTACTCGTTGCGGCAAGCCTTGGCGCATATTCTAAAATTACCGCGAATGCTGAAAAGAAGCGTTGCGATTCGCTTGTAAGAGATGTAGCTGCTGCGCTAACGAAACTGAACGACGATAACGGCGGGCTTTGGCCCTCTGCAATCGGCCGCCTCGGCGAAACAGGCGGCGAACTAGATGAAAGAGCCGCGCTTCCACTCGCACCATACCTCGGTCTTACCAAGAATAGCGATGGAACATCTCTTTCCGGCGCAAACCAATTCGGCCTCGTTACCCCGTGGGCGCAGGATGCAATTAAGCGCTCGGGCTCCGGCGCTTCGCTTTCTACTAGAGTCCCCGGCGGCGGGACCATCCAGGATCACCGCCTCTATTGCGCCGTCGATTTAGGCGATGATGGAATAATCAAGGGCGCCAATGTCGGTGGAGAATCTGTCAGCGTTCGCGCTCGCGCTATCGTTTGGTGCTGCGGTAAAGATGGCAAGCTCGAAGCCTACTCTAAAGGCCTAAAGCGCGATGATGTATATAGCTGGACCAAGGGGCAAGCCACGGCAGTAGAATAATCAGCCGATGGGGCTTACGATTCCAGCTACAGTTGGCGAAACGAGGAGGAAACATGCGATTAATATCTAGAATGGGCAAAAAAGGCTTTACGATTATCGAACTACTAATGGTAATCGGAATTATCGGCATTCTGATGACAATCGTAACGACAGCGGCGCTCGGCTCGCTTAAAACTTCCAGAGCGCAGAAAGCCGATGCTCTTTGCAAAGCCGTGGAGCAAGGGCTTGCTACTTACTACGCACAGAAAGACCGTTGGCCAGGCTCTATCGGAACTCGCATCGCTTCCGGCAGCTTTTCCAGCCGCTCAAACGATGAAGGCTTGGATTACCAAAGCGATGATAATAAATATGTCCTTGAAGCAAGCGAAATCAAAGATATGATCAAGGAAATCGTCCGCGAATCGAAAAACGGCAATCCGATGATGGATATTTCGGGCCTGTATGTTTCACGCGATGCAGGCGAGGCGAATGGCAAGGGTTATGGAATGGACTTCATGGATGCCATCCACGGCACAAAGAGAAGCCCCAAGAAAATGTCGCTTGGCGAAATGAACTTTGGCTACCAAGACCCCTCGACGGGCTATTTCAGACGATTCAAAGTCGTCTATTCCATCCCTACAGATGAAATGAAGGTTTCACGGCAATGACAAGACGAGCTTTTACACTTCTCGAACTTCTCGTAGTAATAGCCATAATGGGGCTACTAGGGTCGATTTCCATCGGCGGCTACCGGGCGATGCAACGCGGCATGGAAGAGCGCGGGGTAATGCAAAACGCGAACCAGTTTATTCGCGCGGCATACCAAAGAGCGCAAATCGACCGTCAGCCGGTTGCGATTTATTTCTGGAACGAGACTCTTCAAAAAGAAAGCGATACCGATATCCTCGTTGTCGTCGGCAAGGCGGTAGCCGTAAGGCGTTCCGGGCGCTTAAGTTATGTGCAGGGCAATTTCCTCGGCGATGAATTCGGTGATTTAAGATTTAATCGCCTCGTTACAGATGAAGATAACGAATCGAATTCCAACGCAAACGAGAGCGATACCGATGATAGCGGCGTATATCTATATAGAATAAACGGCAATGAAGGCAATCAGCCTCTTCGCTCGAAAATCGCAAAGACTACACGCAAGCTTCTCCTTTCCGAACCCCTTCTTGCCGGCCTTTCCGCGCAGGCCGACAACTCCATTCCTGCCGCAATAAAGAACCTCGAGACAGAAAATGCCGACATTGAATGCTACGCGTATAGGTTGATCGATAAAAATGGCGTAGAATGGAAAGTCGGCGATGCATACGGATTTGAATTTGCCGAAATACAGCTGCCGAAAAACTACATCTTCGGCTCTAACTACTCGCAATCCGATGCAAGCCCCATTGCCGGCGAGCAAGTAATCCGCTTCAAGGTAAGCCAAAATTCCGGCAACGGAGCAAATCAAGGCACGGATGGAAAATCCACAATCGAAATTTATGTAATGCGGCCAGACCAAAGTGGTGGTCTAAGCCCCAAATCAATCGGACAAACTGACAGCCCAACATCAAGCCTATGAGTAACTTAAGAAAAGCTTTCACCCTGATGGAGGTAAATCTCGCCATTCTGATTATGGCTGGCGGAATACTTTCCATCGTAGGTCTATATTCGCTAGGCTACCGCGAAAATCGCCAAAGCCGCGAAGATGTAGCAGGCGCGGCATTCGCCGACGCTGTTATCTCGCCTATCGTAATGGCAGCTTCTGCGACTAACTTGAAGTGGAGCGCCTTTAAGGATATCAAGAGTTATCCTAGCGAAAATGGCTGGGCCGACTACTTCAATTCGAACGGTCTTGTGACCCAAGACCCGACCGGCACGGCGAAGAGCGTATTTGGCTCGGTAATGGGCGAACTGAAATCTGCCGCGATCGGCACGCTTGATGTCGATACATCTTGGCCAGAGGCCGCGAGCGCAGGCCTTCGCGCCGGGCTTGTAGTCATGCATGATGATGATAGCGCAGTTCTTCGAATCGCTTTTCGCGCATCGCGAAACACGGGCGAACTGATGGCACTACCGATTTATTACACGGAAGTTCGCTTCCAGGGGGTGGCTGACGAATGAAAAAAGGTTTTACGATTCTAGAACTTCTCGTGGCTAGCCTCCTACTAGGGATGCTTATCACGATTCTGACGATGATTTTCAATCAATCCTCGATCGCTTGGCGAACAGGTGTCGCCGGCGTCGCAGACCTCGATGATGTGCGCAACAACATCGCCGAGGTTAGAGAAGAAGCCGATAGCGCTTATGTTTGGGATGATAAAATCCACCGCGTAATCGGTCTTTGGGATGAAAGCGGCAACCTCCGCACTCGCGCGTGGGATGTCGGAACGGAAGAAACACCGGCAAACCAAGCTCTCTTTCTGACAGCAAAGAATAGCGCGCTGAAAAACGAAAATTCCACGTTCAGGGATTTCAAAATAGTCCCTGTCGGCAGCGCAACCGCAAACAACCTGAAAACCTACACAATAAATGTCAAAAGCGCCGGCCCCAACAAGGTATTTGGCGACTATGATGATATATGGAGCTTCCCCGATGACTTTGAAGAATAAAACTAGAGGCGGCTTTACATTAGTGGAGCTTATGGTTGTCGTAGCGATGATTGCCCTAGTCATAGGTGCGATATCGCAATCGATGAGCGGCGCACAATCGCGTGCGCGTGTACAAAAAGCTACTGTCGAAGTGAAGGATATGCATCAGGCGATTCTCGCATACGAAAATTATGCGAATGGAAACGAGTTGCCTACAATGACCGATACCGATGCCGATCGCTCTAGTCTCGATTTCCTCCTCGGCTACGGAACATCTTACGGCAGCGGCTCGGGTTCTACCGTGCCTACACTCTTCCAGGCTTCTCTCGCTTCCAATGGAAAGATTCTCGACCCGTGGGGAACGCCTTATAAAGTAACGATCAAGCAAGGCTCTGCCTCGGTAAGTTACGCAAGCGCTTCTTCGAATATGCAAACAGGTTATTTCTTCCCGAACTACTATAGACTCTCAAAAGAGGAGCGCCAATGAAATCGAAAAAAGGCTCCGCCTTGCTAATCGTCCTCGGAATGCTGGCGTTTATGATAATTTCCGCCGTGGCATTCGCGGCATACATGCGTTTTGCGCGTTTACCTTCGAGCTATTTGCGGCGCACTACATCATCGCGCCAGCTCGCGAAGGCCGCGCTCGCTCGCGCGATTGACCAGATAGATTCCGCTATCGGCAATAATGCCCATCCGGGCGTCGGGCAAGCCCCTACGATGTACCCGCGCTACGAAGGAACGAGCGAAAACCGCAATATTTGGCTTCATAGAGTATTCTTCGGCGACGACCAAGCTACTACCGAAGCAAGTACCGTTCCGGTCCTTACCCTCGAAGGCCTTGCTTACATTCCGCCGCCGCTCGTGAATGAAGCTAGATTCCTTTCGAGAAAATCGCCTACCGCAATCTGGAAATCGCTGGATTTCGATTCAGGCCGCTACGCGTATTGCGCGCTTGATGTGAGCGATTATTTCGATATTAACCGACTTTTCGCCGATTCGCCTCGCTCTTCCGCCGCCAATAGAAGAATTTCGCTCGCGTATCTCTTCGAAAACGATGCCCATACCCAGGCGGGCTCGACCGCCCAGACTTGGGATACCTGGATGGAAAACTACCGCACTCTCGATGAAGAATCGTTCGAGCTCGATTGGTCTGGCAATATCTATCCCTTCGTATCTCTGGCCGACTATAACCTGGCGCTCGGCGAAAAAGGCTCCATCGGCCAATTCAAGAGCCCATTCGTCGAATATATCAAAAATGGCGGGAGCGGCGGCTTTTATTCTGCCTTTGGAACTGGTGACGCGAATAAAGACCTCCTTAGGCGCATGACATTCGTGACCGATGGCCTATTCCCGGAAGTTTCCACAAACGATTATGATTTAGCCAACGCCGAGAACCAACCCTTCTCGAGTCAGTTCCTAAAGAAAACAAACCCGACCCTCTCGGCGGTAATCGATGGCGACGAACTCCAGAACGACGATAAAATGGGGTGGGATAAGCGCCTAAGCGCGCTAGGTTGCGCGACGCTTTACGATTATCTCGATGAGGACCATGTACCTATTTCCCTCGCGATTCCAACATTCGAAAGAACGCCAATGATTTGCGGCATTAGCGCAGATATCGGAACGCCAAAACTGGCCGTTACGAAAACCCTTCAAAACAATCTCCAAGAAGTCGATAACGGCGACGGAACAAGAACAGCCACTCAAGATGTGCTATATCGCTTAGATGCCAAAAAACTCGTCACAGATGGTTTTTTGACCGGATCGCTGAAAGCTCTCGTTACATATCCTTTCAGCCACAAGGCAGATGATGATGGAACTTTCAAAGTCGATGGAAGAGTCGCTTTCTTCTTTACGACATCCGATATGGGCCTAAGAACAGGCGCTAGCTCCGCTGGGGATGTGCAAGGCGAGGCGTTGCATCTTGAATCGAAATCTATCCCCGAGCCCGGCCTCAATGCCGATACTGGCGTGATGAGTCTTAAACTAAATTCCAAGTCTATCTCGTTCAATGATGAAATGACAACCGAGCCAAAGGCAATCAAGGATATCGATTTCGATCTCACTGGCGCAGATACTGTAGGCAGCGCTCTCTCAAACGATGGAACGCCTCTCGTTCGTGTTACATATAAATGGACTCAGCGCAAACAAGGCGGCAACACCGGTGGAGTTGGCTCCATGGTTTCTTATACGCCAAAGAATTTTGATGAAGCGCTTAAAGATTCGATTTGCGGCCTTACTGTTCAAGAAGCCGAATATTGCATTCCCGCGCTGACTAGCAAGGGCATTGTCGACCCAAATTCAAAAGGCGTAAAGAATGCTCTCGAAGAGCGCACTCTTTCGCTTAATATGGCTGTTACTCTTCGAGTTCTCGATAAAAATGACAAGGTCGTGGATATGGTGCCTGCCTGTCTTTACGACGATAAGAACCAAAACGACATCAGTGTGAATGATATGCTGATGGATGCCAATAACGGCAATTTTGTATCTGGTGTTCCTTATCCAGTAATGAGATTCGATACTGGCGGCAGCGCCTCGACACTCGCCTCGATTACCCTGCCGGATAATGCGCAGGCGTTTGAAGAGCTTATCGAGCAGGAAGGCGTCGAGGTGAAGCTTTGGCCTTCGACGGTAATTGTTGCAGATCCTCGCTACAACTGGGCGCCAGAACATTGGTATGCGATCGATGAATCGCTTACCGCAGATAATTGGCTTAAGAAGAATCTCTCTAACGGCGATATATTCATGGCTACTAGCGATTCCGGATACTTGCAAAGCAAATGGGAGCTTCTTATGCTGCCGCGCCTCGCGGACCTGAAGACTTCCGGCGACGGCAATATGCATGGCTATGCAAATATTCCTTCTTCCAATAGCCGCTCTTTCACATCCGGCGCGCCCGCGTGCAACAACGATAGAATGTGGGATACCTACGATGCGTTTAGTTCCGATGGCGATATTGCCGCGCTGGAAGAAATTCCATGGTTCAGCGGCAAGGGCTTCAAGGTCAACCCCTACAGCGATTCTACGAATATCGTCCTCGCGGCCTTAGCCAATACGCCGCTTGATTGGAAGAGAGCTTCTACGAATCTCGTCACAGGAGTTGAAGATTTTTCGTCCATGAGCGCAAAAGATTTCAACTCGAAATACGCCTGGAACGAATATGGTTCAGATGCAAACATCGCGTGGAGTGATATAGAAACCATCGCCGCTAAATTCATTAGCTCGGTGCACGCGAAAAGCACTTCCACTACATATGTAGATTGGCAGAACGTCTATGACAATATGAATTGGGATGGCGAAAATTTCCTCGATGTCAAGCTCAGTGGCGAGACAAGCGAAATCTGGGATGTCGATAGAAAATTCTTCTTCGGCTATTGGCGCGATTGCTTCGACGCCAAGCAGCAGCTATTCCTCGTATTCGTTCGCGCAGAACCCGTGATGATGGGCGGCGGCGGAATGGGCCAGATTCCTCCTCAGCTCGGGGCACGCGCAGTCGCGCTCGTCTGGCGCGATCCTACGCCTACGAAGAATGAAAACATCCCTCACCAGACACGAGTTCTTTTCTATAAACAATTGGATTAAGATAATAGGAATAACCTATCATGAAAAAAGCGTTTACTCTAGTTGAACTTCTCGTCGTAATCGGCATAATCGCCATACTCATGAGTATCATGTTGGTGACGATGGGCGGAGGATCGGAATCAGGCCGCAACGCTACATGCATGGCGAACTTGTCGAATCTCGCCAAAGCGACGGCCGGCAACGGCAAATTCTTCCCGCTCGCGGGTTCCGTAGAATGCAGGAAAGTCGATGAATCGCGCGGCATCGGCACTAGCGGCAGCGCCCAGTATATCTATTGGGAATGCCCCGGTTGGCTTAGCTGGTATTCCAATGGCGCCTATGGCGCCGGCAATAGCTCATCAAGCCATCTCGCGAGCTCTTCGTGGTTCGTTTCGGCATACGCATCAGTCGATAGCGGCGGCGTTCCAGAATCTGTCGCCGAGATGCGCCGCTACTGCATTACCAATGCCGCTCTCAAGGCTACGCTCGAAAAGAATAGCGATATCCTCGTATGCCCGCAGCATAAATTGGATATGAAATCAAAGAAGCTGGACCCCTTCTTCTCGTATGTAATGAACTCGTATTTCAAATGGGATGATTCCCAAGGCTCGAAACCCAAAAGCGAACATTTCAATGGCGTAAGGAACAATCAAGCACGCGGCGACAAAATTCTTCTTTTCGCCGAGCTGCCTTGGAAAGGTTGGGCCGGTAACACTCCATCGTTCACCACTTCGCCGGGAACAGATTGCGACTGCACCCTTCAATACACGGAAGGCGAAGTTATCGGCTTCAACCATAAGAAGGGCAAGGTTAAAGTTGCACATGTAGCTTTTGCGGATGGCCACACAGAAACTCTGCAGCTGCCTAAAAACGGCATGAGCCAGAGCGAACTAGAAGACCTCACGAAATGGCTATGCGAAGGTAAAGATATCGGTTTTGAAGATGGCCGCGGCTATAAAGAGATGGAATAATCCTTGAAATCGATTACTCTAGAATATCGCGTTCCGTATGCCGATACGGATATGATGGGCGTAGTATATTACGCGAACTACCTTACCATATTCGAACGAGCGCGCAACGAACTCATGCGCGCAGGCAATTATACTTATAAAGAATGCGAAGCCGAAGGCTTTATGCTGCCGGTAATTCACGCAGAACTCGATTACCGTAGCCCTGCAAAATACGACGACCTCCTCGAGGTAAAATGCTATGTAAAAGCCCAAAAGGGAGTGCGCCTCGAAATCGCCTGCGAAGTCAGGCGCAAGGGCGAGGATGAACTTCTCGTGAGCGGCTTTACTCGCCACGCATTCGTCTCGACTAAAGATTTTCGTCCCTGCGCGCCGCCTGCACGATTTATGGAGATGATAAAAGAATGATTACCGTAACAAAGGCCGTGCGCTTTGATGCGGCGCATATTCTGACAAACCACGAAGGACTCTGCAAAAACCTCCATGGCCATTCTTACAGAGTAGAAATTTCCGTAACTTGCGATGAACCGGGCGAAAATGGCATGGTAATGGATTTTAAGGATCTAAAACGCCTCGCCGAAGAAATAATCTGCTCTCGCTTTGATCACGCCTTTATATACAATACTAACTCTCAAGGCGAATACGAAATCGCCCAAGTTGTAGAAAAGCAAGGCATGCGAACGGTTCCCATTCCTTTCAGGTCAACTGCGGAAAATCTCGCGAAGATGTTTTATTCTTCTCTTCATAAGCATCTAGCAAACCTTTCCGCAGTTACAGTTTGGGAAACTGCCGATTCTTCGGCGACCTACTCGGCGAAATGAGAATAACAAGCGGAAAATTCGGCGGCAGGAATATACTCATCCCAAAAACCGGGGATATTCGCCCTACGCAAGATCGCGTGCGCGAAGCACTCTTTTCGATGCTGATGAATGAAATCGCCAGCTCCAGATTCCTCGATTTATTCGCGGGGTCCGGCGCCGTTGGCCTTGAAGCAATTTCGCGCGGCGCCGCCTCGGCAACCTTTGTCGAATCTTCTTCGCGACATATCGACACCTTAAAGAAAAACATCGCGACTCTCGAGACACCCAATTCCCGCGAACTTGCTCAGGCGACAAGTATTTTCCGCCAAGATGTATTTAGCTGGATGAATTCTTTTTCTTCTCGAGAGCCATTCGACATAGTCTTTGCCGACCCGCCATACCAGCTAGCAAAGGAACGAACCGCCGAGCCATTCCTCGAAGCGCTTGAGTCTCGCAATATTTTGCGTAAAGGCGGCCTCTTCGTTTTTGAAACTGCAACAAACCTTGATTCTCAAGCTCAAGATGGATGGCAAATCTTGAAAGTACGCGACTATGGCGCTACTCGCCTCACGCTTTTTAGCCGCCTATAATCCCCTTCTTCCGGCGCTTAAACACAAATCCCCATATCTTGAAGAAGTATTTGAGGTATATAAGCCCTAGGCACGACCAAATACCGTGCGAGCGCAAAGCACGCAAATCTTCGCGATTTATCTCCACATTTGAACGCCAACCGGCAGTCGAAGCGCCGCCCATGCGCATCACTACAACGCACTGCGGCAGATACACCGAGCGCAACTTTGCAATACCGAGGAATCTTAGCTCTAGTTCGAAATCCGAACAAATGCGATATTCGAGCGAATAGTCGCCAAGCATCTCGAAACACTCTCGCCTAACATAAAATGAAGGATGCGGCACCATCGCGGCAAAGCGGAACATCCACGCTCGCCACCTGCGGGCGCTACAATACCGAACAGTAGGTGCAGAACGTAATGCCGCGACACTTGCGCCATCCTTCACGAACCGGATGTCGGCGTAAAGCGCGTCAATCTTCTCTGTTCCCTGCTCAGCGTTCCCTGTTACCTGGAATTGCGCAGCTATTTTGGCAAGCGTGTCATCGGTAGCTAAAACGTCATCGGCGTTCAGAATACCTATAATATCCCCAGTAGCCATCTTAATGCCTTTGTTTATGGCATCGTACATTCCTCTATCGCGCTCCGAAAGCCACTTGAAACTTAAATGCCCCTCATCCCTCGCCAAAATCTTCCCTTCATATTCCTGAAGTAAAGCTACCGTACCATCCTTAGAGGCGCCATCGACAATAATATACTCGATATCCACGCCTTTCTGAGAAAGAACGCTATCGATTGCCGTGCGAATTGTCGCATCGCTATTGTAGCAAGCCGTTATAAGAGTTATCTTCATCTAGTGAAACTACCCTATGCGCGATTTTGCAGAAAAAAGAAACTCCCTCTCGCCTATTTCGCAAGTTCCTTGGCCTTTCTAATGCAAATCGCCTCATTTCTAGCACCTTTAATCATTTTCGGCTCGTAGTATACTCTATTTTCCGCCAATTGTCAACAGCGATTTGTATTTTCCTTTCTGGAGTTTACCCATTTTTTCATCATTTATTTAATTTAGCATGTAGGTCATTAGGAATTAGGAATTAGAAATTGGAAATTGGAAATTAGGATTAAACAACCTCTGCTGCTTGAGCGCCTCTCGGGTTAAACAAAAACACCAACTCGTAACTCCAACTACAACTAAACTTTCCAATTCCATTCTACAACTACGACTACAACTACAAGCGCCTCCTATCTATGGCAGCGGCCGCCGGAACGTTTCGGGCAGTCGGTTTTGTTCGCCCCGCCAGAACCGAGGCATCGGTAGCAGATTTCATTCTCAAGGGGTGCGCCCGCGAAGTAGGCGTCGAGGTTGGCAAGCGTCGTCTGGGCGATGCTAGCAAGCGCCTCGTGCGTTAGGAACGCCTGATGCGAGGTGACGATCACATTGGGCATCGAGACGAGGAGCGACAGGGTTTTGTTTTGACGCGTCACGTCTGAGCGATCTTCGTAGAACCACTCGCTTTCCTCTTCGTAAACATCCAGCCCCGCCGCGCCGACCGCGCCATCACGGAGTGCCGCCAGAAGCGCCGCCGAATCGATGAGTCCGCCGCGAGAGGTGTTGATGATGACGACGCCTCGCTTCATCTTCTTCAGCGTCTCTGCGTTCAGCATGTGTTGCGTCGCAGGCAGAAGCGGACAATGGAGCGAAATGACGTCCGATTCTGCGAGCAGCGTTTCCAGCGAAACATACTCAAGGCCGCTTGCCGGATTCGGGAATGCGTCGTAGACAAGAACCCTCATGCCGAAGCCCTTGCAGATGTCGGCGAAAATTCGCCCGATCTTGCCCGTACCAATCACGCCGACCGTCTTGCCGTGGAGGTCGAAGCCGGTCAAACCGACGAGCGAAAAGTTGAAGTCCCGCGTCCGCGCCGCCGCCTTGTGGATGTGGCGGTTGAGCGTGAGGAGAAGCGCGGCGGCGTGTTCCGCGACCGCGTAGGGCGAGTAGGCGGGAACGCGCACGACAGTGAGGCCTCTCTCGTATGCGGCCTTGAAATCGACATTGTTGTAGCCCGCGCAACGCATGGCGAGAACCTTGATGCCGCGCTTGGCAAGGCCCTCCACTACCGCGCGGTCGATTTCGGCGTTCACGAACGCGCACGCAGCGTCGCACCCTTCGGCCAACGGCAGCGCCGCTGCCGTCAGCCGCGTCTCGAAATAGCGGATGTCGTAGCGTCCGTTGTTCTCGCGCTCGAACGATTCCCTGTCGTAGCTCTTTGTATCGAAGAACGCTATCTTTTTCATGTCTAAACTCCTTTCAGTCAATGATGTTTCCGTCGATGGCTACAGTGACGACGCGCCAGGGGATGAACTTGCCGCTTGATTTAAGCGCGTTTGTCGCCGCGCGCTCAAGCCCGCCGCAGCAGGGGACCTCCATGCGGACAATGACAAGCTCCTTGATATCGTTTTCTTTGAGAATGGCTGTCAGCTTTTCGGTGTAATCTCCCTCGTCGAGTTTGGGGCAGCCGATGATCGTGATGCGTCCGCGCATAAGTTCTTGATGGAAGGCGGCGTAGGCGTAGGCCGTGCAGTCTGCGGCGACGAGCAGTTTCGCACCATCGAACCAGGGCGCCTTGACGGGAACGAGCTTTATCTGCACCGGCCATTGGGAAAGTTGAGAGTTTAAAGTTGAGAGTTGAGAGTTTTCCGACTGAACGGCCTTGGTGTCGCGTTTGATCATACGCGCCATCTTGCCGGGGCAACCGCCAGCCGGAGGCGTATGTGGCTTGACGGACGCCGTATCAACTTTTAACTCTTCACTCTTAACTTTTAACTTGCCCCTCGCCGCCACGGCGAGGGCATCGTATTCGGCGGCTTCACGCTCGGTGATTGTTATCGCACCGACGGGACAAGCTGGCAGGCAGTCGCCCATGCCATCGCAGTAGTCATCCTTGACGAGCCGCGCCTTGCCATCCACCATGGCTATCGCTCCCTCATGGCACGCTTTGGCGCAAAGGCCGCAGCCATTGCATTTATCGGCATCTATCTCGACTATCTTCCGTTTCATAGACCTTCCTTTCCTGATTTGCCCTTGACGCCGCATATTTTATCAAATATTTGTTTTCTTGTCTGTTGGAATGGCAACAAACCGAAAAATTTGTTATAATAAGCGCCATGAAGGAAATATTGGATTGCATACAGGGCTGCGAACTTTTCGACGGCATGAACTTGGACGAGGCGAACAGGATGCTGGAGTGCTTCGATGCGCATGTCATTTCGCGCGACAAGGGCGCGGCGATTTTCGTAGAGGGCAGCCATGCCAAGCGCTTCGGCGTAGTCCTCGCCGGCTCGCTTGTGGTCGTGAAGGATGGCTTGGACGGCAAGCGCTCCATCATCAAGCGCATTGGTGAAAAGGAACTCGTCGCCGCTGCGCAGGCGTTTTCCGGCGCGAAAACGATGAGTTTGCGCGTGGAGGCGGATGCGCAGTGCCGGGTTCTCATTCTCAACGCCGAGCGCGTCGGCGCTACATGCTGCAACGCCTGCGCATTTCATACGCGCCTCGTTCGCAATGTCATGCGCATACTTGCCGCCAAGACTCTGGAACTGAACGAGAAAATCGAAATCCTCTCTCATCGCACGACGCAAGAGCGGCTCATCTCGTATTTGCGGTCGTTTGCCGAGAAGTGCGGCAAGCTCGAGTTCGACATCCCGTTCGACCGACAGCAGCTCGCGGACTACCTTTGCGTCGAGCGCAGTGCGCTTTGCGCAGAAATTAGCCGCCTCGCCCGCAGCGGAATGTTCTCTTGCCGTAAACATCACTTCAAGTTGCTTCAACGTTTACTAGAAATTAGAAATTAGGAATTAGAAATTAGGAATTAGGATTAAACAACCTCTCTGGCACTTGAGCGACTCTCGCGTTAAATAAAAACTACTAACTCCTAACTCCTAACTCCTAATTCCTAATTCCTAATTCGTCATTGTTCACCTTCACCTTGATTCTTCACCTAAAACTGGGTTACCCTACAGCACAACACTCTTCCCTGTCCCGTGTCCCTCTCCCGTGTAATTGGATATTGGCAACATTCCCCACGCCCCGCGGCCGCGAGAGGCATGATTTTGTTTAACCCGAGAGGCGCTCAAGTAGCAGAGGTTATTCGGCGGCGAAAGCGCAGGTATGCCCTGTGTAAGAAGGGCGTCTATTTCAAGGCGCGTAGCAACGGCGTTCGTTATCTAAATCGGATAGGGATTGATCACCGTGTTTGTCGCGAATACGGAAAGATCGGTCACGGCATTTGCATCGTCTGCGCTCCAAACCCTTGCTCCGAGCATATTGCTCTTGAAGCCCCAACCTGACAATGTTGTCGTGCCGATGAACCCAAGAAGAGACTTACGCCCCTTGTAGAGTTCCTGTTTGTGCCAAGAATAGCGTTCGCCCCAGTTGCCAGACGGACTGAATCCGTTATACCAAGATGGATTGTGCGCATCCGTGTGCAGTTCTAAAACCTCGTCACCCGACGAATCAAAGTTTACAGCAACAGGCACGGCGGCGACGAATCTGCCGCGATATCTGCCATTGTCTCAAGGACTGCACCATGCTATTTCACCTTAACGCGCATGAAGAACGAATTGCCCGCGTCGGCAGGTGGCGTAGCGGTGAATCGTGCCTTGCCGTTTTGCGGCGCATCAAAGGAGACTTCGATGTTGTCAGGAGAAAACGCATCAGGAGAAAGCGAGGTGGCACCTTCAACGCCAAGTGCCTTCTTCAAGTTCGCTTTGAGCGTCGTCTCAGCGACAGAGCCACTTCCGATGTCAACTCCATCAATGGACACTTCAAATGCAAACTGACCATTCTCAATGTCCGGCGTGAAAGAATCGATCTTCACATCGTCGGACGAGAGTTCCTTGTTGATAAGCGCATCTGTGCCAAGCGCAAACGAAAGCCATGCATTTGACGACTTCTTGACCATTGCCAAAGTCTGATTCCGGCTTTGTCCATAGCCGCCTACCGATTCAGCCCAATTGACGAATGCATCATAAGTGGCTATGTCCGTGATGTTTGTCAGTCCATTGTCACGAGAGCCTTTCAAGGCATCCGACAACGCAAGTGCGATTTCGGATTCCGTACCAGAATTTATTTGCGGGAATGCCGCTTCAACAGTCGAAACCACCAACGACGGAAAAATGTATCCAACATTTTCCGGCACATCTTCAAACTGCCAGCCGAACACGACATTCGTCACGGAAGGAAACTCCGCGACGAAGTTCCAGTACTCATCCATGAACATCGCTTCGTAGAACTGCGGCGAGGCGACGACAAGTTCCTTCAACGACGGCGATCCGTAACGCGTATTTCCTATTTCATCCGTCCATGAAAACAGCGGAGCACCTACCTCCATCACGCCTGAACCAACAACCAATCGTTCAAGATTAGTGCAATTGTGAAATGCATTTGCCTCTATAAACTCCACAGAATCAGGGATGATAATCTCGCGCAATTCAGAGCAATCGACAAATGCGGTGTCGGCAACTTGCGTCACCGTGTTAGGAATATCCAAGGATGTCAAGCCGACACCTTGAACAGAAACGAGAAGTCCGTCCAATACTGTTACCACAGGCGCGTTTGGATCGTCTATTTCGCCGCTATTGCCATTGCCGCCAGGTTGCTTCACAGACGGGAAATGGGAATAAAACCCCTCGGGTATTTCAATTTCCTGACTTACAACAAGGTTTGTGACAGAATCAATAATGTCATCTGAAGATGCTAACAAGCTAACAACAGAGGCACTGCGTATCTCCAAGTCTTTTATTCCTTCAAGATATCCCGCCGCAAATGAACTAACATTGCGCCCTATAACCAAGCGGCTTAAGTTTGTGCTGCCAAGAAATGCCTGAACATCAACATCCTCCACAGAATCGGGTATCACTATTGTCTCAAGGGATGTACACACAGCAAATGCATGAGACCCTATGTGTTTTAGTGTCAAAGGAAGCGTTACTGATTTTAAATCATAACATTTCCAAAATGCGCCTTGGCAAATATTTGTTGCGCCCATAATGACTGCGTTTGTCAATGAATAGCACGCGCCAAATGCAAACTCGCCTATTTCCTTGACTGAAGCCGGCGTTGTTATTTCACAAAGATTGCTACATGAATTGAACGCCGCATAGTCTATTGCAGAGACAGTCTCGGGAATCGCAATAGTTTTCAAGCCCGTGCCAAGAAACATGGAATCGCGGATTCGGTCTATCCGTGCATGAAGAGATACATTTGTGAGGTTCGCACATCCATAAAAAGCTCCATGCCCAATATTGGTCACTGAGGATGGAATACTTATGTCCTTGAGCCATGATTTAAGTTGAAATCCGGGAGCCACATTGCCTGCTGTTATTGACACGACCTCAAAATCATTTGTCTGATAACTCAACAGCGTTTCAACATCGTTCTCTCCCCATGGGCCTTTTACCCAGTGTCTATAATACGGGAGGGTATTGACAAGCGAGAACTCTCTACCTTGCTTCCTGTGATTTCTGCAGTGCCAGTATATATTCGGTTCCCTCAAGAATAGGATATAAATCACCGTTAACGAGTGCCGATTTGCCATCAAGAGACTTTGTGTGTCTTGTCAACTCTTCCCAGTGCCACGGCCCGTCATATTCTTGATGGATCGTATCTGCAACAGCATTGGCAATGCCAAGGCAAACCGTTGTCGCTACGGCTATAAATGACGATTTTAGATTTCTGCGCATATCTGTTTCCTTTCGCTCCACCTTTTCTCGAAGTTTGCCGCTTTGTAATCAGAGATATGAAAAGCCTCTCCCATATCCTTGTCGGAGGCCGTACGAATTGCCCTTAACGGAGACATGAGAGAGGCAAGCGCGTTTGCGCCTCCTGCCCAGTATCGTCCGTTGTCAACTTCGTACATTTCCGACAAACGATTACTCGCAGCATTGCAAATTGCTGTCGGCGGATTTCTCCCCGCCTTATCGTTTTAACTGTTTATGGACTTGTTCCTTTCATTTGCAGTTTAACGATTGAGATTGGTTTTAGAGCGTGGCGATTTCGGCGGCGGTTAGGCCGGTAGCCGCCGCGATTTGCTCGTTAGTAAGTTTCATGGCCTTTAGGTTGCGGGCTGTCTGCTTCAACCTTTCAACCGCCGCGTTGACTAGCGCTGTCGCCGCATCGAGTTTGGCATGTGCATCGTCAAGGTCATCAATCAACGCCTTGTCCAGACGAACCTGATCCCAGTACCTGTCGTAGGCAAGCATCTCGGCTTCGCTATATGCCGACTCCTCCACTATCTCCAGTGCCTGACACGTCTCGCGGTTGTCTAAAAGATCGGCAGGGGCTTTCTTGGACTTCTCGTCGATCTCTGTCAGGAAGCGAAGCCACAGAACTTGCATCTTCTTCTCGGCGAGGTTCTTCGCCTTGAACTTCGGCAACTC
>JAFSMR010000035.1 GCA_017447805.1 Kiritimatiellia bacterium
CCGCGCAAGCGCGGAACAAGCACGAGCGAAGCTCGTGATCTTGGCCCGCGCGGGCGCGACTCCTATCCCGAGCCGAAGCGTTTTTCTGATTCTCAATAATAATGTTTCACAATTATTGCTTATGTCTTGCTTAAAGCAATACTCTTATGCTATATTATTAAGTAGCAAGGAAAATACATTAACTCTAAAACATTGTCTTGAAAGGGACAAAAAAAGGGAAGCGAACTCTTTGCTTTCGCTTCTCTTCCTATCCATATGTATAATAACAAACTATTTTCAAAAAAGCAAGAAAATTGGAACGAACAAGTAAATGATTCAAATTTTGGGTCTTTTTTTAGTGCCGTCGGCGCTGGCGCTGAAGCGCTCGGCGCGCGCCGAACGGCTTACTTGACTAACACAGATAAGTCGGACTCTAAAGAGTCTTTCGCCTCTGTTGAGCCAAAAGTGGCTTCGCCAAATTCGGCTTCAAATTCTGACGATTATGATTCCGAATACTTCCTAAAAAGGTCTTTAGAACTTTTCAATGAAACAAAAAACTTATTCAATCACGATAAAAAAGCATTACGACAAATTCACGCATTGGGCTTTCAACGACTTCGCAAGATTAACGAAGATACTATTGTCATATATTCAAATTTTAACCGCATTGGCAATTCCAATAGCGGTTGGCAATTAGCACAAGAAATGTCTGATTCTGACAAGGCTCGCTTCGCTTCGAAGAATCTCGCTCAAGAAAGGGCGCTCGCCAATGTTGATGTTTGGGCTTATTTTGCCACTTTAACTTTTGATGCTTCCAAGCAAGATAGAAACGACTTCCACGCATTGCTTAACCGAACGACTAACTTCTTCCGCCGTCGCGGTATCAAATACTTTATGATTCCAGAGCTCCATCAAAACGGCGGGATTCATTTCCACGCATTACTTAGTAAAGAAATAGAGCCTTATCTTTCCGACTTCGCCGAAACAGCTCCGAAGGCTCTCAATAACCACTATATCAAAAAGAAGCTGGCGGAAGGTGCTGGCATTAAAAATTGCGCTCTTATCGCTGAAATCTACGGCTATAATATCATAGAGCCGATTCGCAATGCTGACGCTTGCGTTCAATATCTAACCAAGTATGTTTTGAAAACTTTCGACAATGAGAACTTCGAGCGAATCTCCCGCCGGCGATTCTTTATCTCTAAAGGTTTGAAACACCCCGAAATCGTTCTCCCTAACCGAATCGACCTCGAAAACTTCAACTTGGTTGCCCTCTCTTCGCATACACAAAAAATCTACTTAAAAAGAAAGGGGCTTGGCGGTGTCCGCCTAGCTTCAATGGTCGATTATAGCTTTAGGGCTTCCGCTCCGCCTTTTTCCCTTAAACAGAATCGAACCGCGACAAGCCCTACTTAACCGCATTGTTTAGTTCTGGGAACGCATAACTTCTCTTGAGCCATAGCACCAATCGCATAGTTTCTCTGTCTTTCCCGCACTCTTATTGGTAAAAATTCAGGCGCGAGGCTCGACCGCGCAAGCGCGGAACAAGCACGAGCGAAGCTCGTGATCTTGGCCCGCGCGGGCGCGACTCCTATCCCGAGCCGAAGCGTTTTTCTGATTCTCAATAATAATGTTTCACAATTATTGCTTATGTCTTGCTTAAAGCAATA
>JAFSMR010000036.1 GCA_017447805.1 Kiritimatiellia bacterium
AGTTAGGAATTAGGAGTTAGGAATTAGGAGTTAGGAGTTAGGAATGTAGAATGTAGAATATGTAGTTTTTTGGGGGTTTTAACCCGAGAGGCGCTCAAGGCACAGAGGTTGTTTAATCATAATTCCTAATTTCTAATTCCTAATTTCTAATTGTTTTCCTGGGCGAAGGTAGCGTCAAAATTTTGAACCTGTTTGCGCCCAAGGTTGAAGGTTGTAGAATGTTGCCAATGTGAAAATGCTAGCCGATAATTTGCGGCCAAGCGCCGTAAATCCGTCCTTCATGAAATACAATTTCCCCAGCCGCGAGCGCAGAAACAAGTTCCTCATCGCCTCCAGTAAACAGCGAGCCATCTTTATTCAAAATGGCATTCCCGACGCGCTCTGGAGGTAGCAACGATATAGTTTTTCGCGCCACATCTATCATTTCGTGCCATTTTCGTGAAAGCGCCGCAACGTCCAAAGGCACTTGCGAGATAACGGCAATATCGATTTCACTCTGAACATAATGCGTACGAGCAGCCATTTCTAAAATATAACGAGGCGTGAGGCCAGGGTCTTTACCATTGGCCGCCCAAGCCAACAGGCCCAAGGGTTGAATCGATTGTGCGCAAGATATTGTATCTACCCAGTCTCTAGGGGCCCGACGACCAGAAAGCGCAAGCAATTTGTTTGTTGCTAAATCGAATGGATGAAGCGTAACGCCCAGTAAATCATCTTCCACTAAAGGAAAGAATCGATACGCGCTATCCTGAACCCACTGAATATCAGTCGTTTCCTTGCCATCCGAGACCGTCACTTCGACAATAAAATCACGCTCTCTCTTTACTATAATGCTCAACCCGGCCGCCCGCAATACATCACGATCTTTATCGGCCGCAGAAATCATAGCGTCATAAGTATTGTTGAATACATCTATATCGTGCGAGATACGCGGACGATTCAACTGGTAATTAAGCGCAAGGCCCCCTGCTACATAAGTTTCACCTCCGGCAATTCTGTTGCGAGCAAGAAGTCGAAGAACATCGGCTTGAAAACGCGTTACTGCCATTGACGAATTCTCCCTGCTTTTTTGTATGCTGCCATATCGCCATACGATTCTATCGAAGAAAGAATGCACTCCAACTGACGAGCATCCTTTGGATGAAAGGCATCTTTCATGAACCAAAGGCATGTATCCCGGTAGTCCTCGACCAACGAGCGGAATTCATCGCTGTTTGCTATATCTTCAATCGACATTTGCCCTTATATTGTAGCATATTTCGTTCTTAGTTTCAAGAGGGAGAGTGAAATTTTAGTTCTAGTTGGAGTTGTGGAAATGTTGCCAATACCAGTAACCAATTAGGAATTAGGAATTAGAAATTAGAAATTAGGAATTAGAAAATAGGAATTAGGAGTTAGGAATTAGGAGTTAGGAGTTAGGAATGTAGAATGTAGAATGTAGAATATGTAGTTTTTTGGGGTTTTTTAACCCGAGAGGCGCTCAAGTACGCAGAGATAATTCCTAAATCCTAATTCCTAATTTCTATGAACTTTCTCGGGGGCGGGGGCGGCGAAAGCCGCGGCGGCCTATTGCACGCTGGGCGCAAATATGGTAAAATATGCGGTGGACCGGGAGGAGTCTATAAATGCATACAGCTTTGAATCATCCGCTAGTCAATCATCGCGTAGCTTTACTGCGCAATAGGGAAACGCCACCCAAAATCTTTAGGGAATTGGCAAACGAAATCACCGAATTCTTGGCTTACGAGGCGCTGAAAGACATGCGCACGAGGCAAATCGAGGTCGTGACGCCGATTACCGAAACGACTGGCGAGAAGATTGACGAAAGAATCGTCCTTGTGCCTATTCTGCGCGCAGGCATGGGAATGCTCGATGCGATGCTGAAAATTCTGCCCTACGCGAAGGTCGGCGTTCTTGGCATGCAACGCAACGAAGAGACGGCAGAGCCCATACCCTACTACGCAAAAGTTCCTCCTGCCAAAGGGGAAGAAATGGCAATCGTCATAGACCCAATGCTTGCGACCGGCGGCAGCGCTTGCGATGCGGTGAACCAGCTCAAGAAGCTAGGATACAAGAGAATAAAATTCCTCTGCCTCATTTCTGCGCCCGAAGGGATAGCGAAATTCGAGCAAGACCACGCGGATGTGCCGATTTGGACGGCCGCAAAGGATGATCACCTGAATTCCCACCACTATATCGTGCCGGGGCTTGGCGATGCCGGCGACAGGATATTCGGTACGATTTAAGATTGCGCGAGCGAGGTAAAAAAGTCTATGATACTCGAAAAACTGTTCAAGCTAAAGGCGAACGGAACGACTGTTCGCACGGAAATCATTGCCGGTATTACATCCTTCATGACGATTGCCTATATTTTGGCAGTCAACCCGCAATTACTCTCGCTCGCGGAGGTGCCCGGCGCGGAATCTTTAGGCATCCCAAGGGAAGGCGGCTTTTTGGATAAAGACGGCAAGTTGCCGCGCATTTCCGGCGCGCTATACGCCGATTCCATCGCTACTTCCATCGGCGCCGTGATGGGGACATCGACGACTACCACATTCGTGGAATCGAAACAATGAAAGAATTGGAAGAGCGCATAATCAAAGACGGCAAGTGCTTGAGCGGCGGAATTCTTAAAGTCGATAATTTCATAAATCATCAAATGGATTCCCAATTGATGTTTTCGTGCGCCGCCGAATTCATGCGACTTTTTGCCGACAAGAAAATCGATAAGATTTTGACTATCGAAGCAAGCGGAATCGCCCCTGCCGTTTTCGCAGGCTATCTAATGCGCGTTCCTGTAGTGTTCGCAAAGAAAGCCGTGCCCAAGACGATGAAAGATGCTTTTGCGACAGAGGTCCAATCTTTTACAAAACAGCGCACCTACACGGTATTCGTATCCAAAGAATACCTGAATGCCGGCGAACATATCTTGGTAATCGACGATTTTCTCGCCTGCGGCAACGCTTCGCTCGCTCTGGCAGAGCTTTGCTCGCAAGCCGGCGCGACAGTCGAAGGTTTCGGCTTTCTTATCGAAAAGGCATTTCAGGGCGGAAGAGCTTCGATTGCCAAGAATATGCCGGGAACAAGAGTAGAATCGCTCGCAGCAATTTCATCTCTCGATAATGGCAAAATCGAATTTGTAAAGGAAGGTCGATAGAAAAATGAATAATCTACTCGAAAAATTCGTAAAGGAAGTGCCAGACTTTCCGAAGCCCGGCGTACTCTTCCGCGATGTAACAGGCATTCTTGATTCAGGCGATGGTTTCCGCCTGGTGATGATCGAAATGGAACGCGCCCTCGCCGGCACTAAAGTCGATAAAATTGCAGCGCCCGAATCTCGCGGCTTCATTTTCGGCGCCGCTCTCGCCGACCGTCTAAGATGCGCTTTCGTGCCAATCCGCAAGCCCGGCAAGTTGCCGCGCGAAACAATTAGCGAAGATTATGATCTCGAATATGGCAAGGCGACGGTGCATATTCACAAGGACGCCATCTCGCAAGGCGAAAGAATAATTCTCGTGGACGATTTGCTCGCGACCGGAGGGACTGCAGCCGCTGGAGCCAAACTTATCGAAAGACTCGGCGGCAAAGTAGTGAAAATGATTTTCCCTATCGAGCTAAAGGGCTTCGATGCAAGACGAGGGAAACTCGCCAACTACGATGTAGTTTCGTTGATTCAATACGAAGGTAAATAATCGAGATTTCAATACTTGAACAACAAACACCCGGCAAGTCTAAAAAGAGAAGGAAAACAATGAATGAAAAAACTACTCGTTATAATCTCAGCGTTTGCCGCAACTTGGGCGTTCGCGGAAATGGACGACGCCGAGCGCGATCGTCTAGCCGAAGAAGGATCTCCGATATTTTGGGGATTCGGCAATTACGGAATTTATTCCGGCTACCAACTATACGGTTCGCTGGTAAATCCCGAGCCGACGCTTCAAGGATATGTCGAAATCAATGCCAACTTAAGCTTCGACGATCTCAATCTCGGATATGTCGGCGCGGGCGTTTGGTCGAATACCGACCTAACCGACCGCCGCAGAGAACATCTCGGCAAGGCATTCAACGAATGGGATCCTAATATCCACTATGGTTTCACCTATTGGTTTGACGACGGGAAAACTTGGGGGCTTGAATATCGCACGTCTGTAATATGGTATTATTATCCTCATCGCCGCCACGATCACATGACAGGAGGCTTGGCGACCGGCAAGCTGCAACTTGACGCGAACTACAAGCTTATGGAGGATTCCGTTTTTGTTTTGTTTTAATGCGCCGCGTAAAGACGGAATTTAAATCACGAGATGATTTCGAGTCTATCGATTTGCGGGCACAGTGATTCGGGATTGCATATCTTTATCGAATGGCTGCCCTTTTCGAGTTCCGCCTTGAAGAAAATTTCCTGCGCGCCCTCTTTGGCTTCAAGAGAAAATCCATTGATTTTTTCTCCGTCGATTTCGAGAATAAAGCGGCTCTCGGAGTTTGAAAATACCGTTAACTTAAATTCTCTTTCGCCGTCTTCGAACAAATAGACATCTTTCCATTCGAGATAATTTTCTTCATTGCCGCCAAGATTATCTACGACTACTGCGCCATGCGCCGATTCTTTTCTTGCGTGGTAGGCTGTGCCGACTTTTTTGGCATCGCGAAGCTCCTGATAGGCTTTTAAGTAAGCGCATTCGGCTTCGTAGACTTTGCGCTCAAGCCTTTCTTCTGCATCAAAGAGATAAAACTTCGCTGCATGGGGTGCGAGAGATATCGAAATCTTATTCTCGAATTCGCCAACATCCGCCCTTTCCATCAGGTCGAAGGCTTGGATTCTTCCGCCGAGATCGAGTTCGCGCGAATCAACCAATAGATCTACAGGCTCGTCACCCGCATTATACAAAGCTACATAACGGCTTTTGCCAAAGCGCTCGAAAGCGTCTTTTACAAGAACATACCCATCGCCGTTTCGTGAAACGATATATCCTTGCAAGCCAAGACCTCCGTTCTGATTCATTTCGACAAGAAACGGATTTGTCACAAGTTCCATCGTCTCTGGGTTCATGTTCCTCGCATCGCATCCCAAGAGCAATGGAGAAGATAGCATACACCACATTCCAAAATGCGTTTTTTCTTCCTCGCGCGTAAGACCGGTATCGCCTTCAGCTAAAAATTTCGTCTTTGTCTCGCCTACGATATGCCCAACTTCCAGCATGTCCATATCATTGAATTTACCAGGGGATGCAAAAGCGCTAAGATAAAGATTTTCACTGATAATCTGGCGAACGATTTTCCAATTCGCCCTGATATCTCTAGTCGTTCGCCAAGAATCGGCGATTTCGGCAGCCCATGTGCCGGGGAATTTCCAGCGGCAGATATTGAATCTTATATCTTTCCCGCCTGCGGCTGCATAGATCGCGCGCGAAATTTCAGTATAGCGCTTTTTTTCTTCGAGATTCAGCCAAGTTCCGCCGCAATAATCTACTTTGATGAAATCGAAATCGCAATCGCGGAAGAATAATTCGCAGTCTTGCTTATCGTGACCGTACAGCCCGGAGCCAAGGCCAGACTTATCGCCGCTATAGCTCGAACCACACGTATCTCTTCCGGCATCGGAATATATGCCGGCTTTCATCCCAAGCGCGTGTATCTTATCGACTACGCTTTTCAATCCGTTGGGGAAACGCCGAGGGTGGATTTTGAGTCTGCCGGTTTTTTCGTCGTGGCCGCAAAAAAATCCGTCATCTATATTTACATAGACATAGCCGGCTTCTTTCAAGCCGTTTGTTGCCATATTGGCAGCAGTATCGACGATAATATCTTCGGAAATATCGACTGCGAAAGTATTCCAAGTCGACCAGCCCATTAGAGGCGAAAGTTTATTGGGTTCGACTTTCTTGTTGGCGATACTCAAGAATCTCTCTGCGCGCGCTCGCATGGCATCAACGCGCCTCGCTAGCGTTTCTTCATCTGGGCTATCATCCTGAAGACGGCAGATATTAACATTCGCCTCTTTGTTCCCATCGAGTATTCTCATGCGTTTATCGCATTTCGGGCACGGCACGATATGTATGCGCTCAATTTCGTTGGCGCCTAAGGATGTAGTTGCTAGCATTAAAGCCCCCATGATAAGTTTCTTTGTCATGCCGGATATTATAGCAAATTTTTCGCCCGGATTCCAGTGGCAAATTTCCACTAGTCAGGAAGAAGAAAAAATGATACAATATATACCATGTTTCTACTCGCATTATCATTATTCTTCAATTATCCTTCTGCGCTCGATATGCCGCGCGCTGAAGCTTACCGGCTGAAATATACCGATGGCACGATTGCCGTTGAAGATCGATATAACGAAAACGATCTTTGGACTTCGCGAGCTGTCCTCGGGCGATGGGAAGATGACGAGGGGCGGATTTTTACCGTTTCGCGACTTGATATCGTGCCGCCGCTCTATACTGAAGTAACAACGACGAGAGCGAAATACGTCGCGAATGAAGTCAAGATCGACCCCAAAAAAGATTTGGAAATCCGCGACCAGGCGATTCGCAGACTCTCGCCTGTTACGCCGACGGATGACCCCGCGCGCCCTCGGCAGACGATTCGAGGCTTTAAGGAAGTCTTGTATTTTGAAGGGACTAATACCTCTGCGATCGTCTGCGCATTCTTGAAGGAAGGGGCGCCATTTTGGTATCTCGCGACCTGGGAACTTGCAGAAGGCGACGAGCAAGATTATTCCCGCGAAATATTCGAAGAGGAATTCTTGGAAAAATTCGATGAGCATCTCGAAAAAAATCTACGCTCGGAAATCGACCTTGTGAACGAAAAGCCGCGCTACAGCTCGATACTCGGCGCAGCAATCAAAAGAAAGCTCAAGGGAGAGCAGAAATCCGAGCGCGAGTTAATGAGGCTCGATGCTCGCCACAGCGTAACAAATTATACTTCTTGGCATGTAACGGAAGCCGAGGAGTTTACCATCCTCGATGCTTTACCCGAAAGCGTACGATTCATAAACATCCTTACGAACGATCTTACGATAATGCGTTCGCGCTATGCCGCAGCGCTGCCTAGCCCAGTAGTCGTTACAAATACACTTTGTGTTGCTCGTATATTTGCCGACCGCGGCGAGTATCTAGCTGCCGTCGGTGAAGATATGAAATGGTCGGCCGCCTATTGGGATCCTACTCGCCGCGAACTCGTCGCGTATCTTCCGGAAAGCGGGGTTGAAGAACTAAAGACCGCCATCCGTCATGAAGCTTTTCACCAATATCTATCGTATGCTTGCTCGATGATTACAGCTTCACCATGGTTGAACGAAGGTTATGCGCAATATTTCGAAGACGAAGAAAGCCTGGATTGGAAACTTGGCGAGGTAGGGCCGGAAAAGCTCGAAGCCCTCGCAGAATATATTCCAACCCTCTTAGGGCTTGACTACTCGCAATTCTATTCGGAAGATGCCAGCTTGAGGCAACACAATTACAGACTTGCTTGGTCGATTGCCGTGTTTCTGGAAAAAGGTGCGCCCAAAATCCGCTTTCAGCCTTTTGAAAATCTTAAACGAGATTATATCGCCGCGCTCCTGCGCTCGGCAGATATGCGTGAAGCTACGCTGGAAGCTTTCAAAAATCGTGATAGACTAAAATTGTTTGTGTCAGAATGGTTGAAATTCTGGAAAAATATGTAGGACGACTTGCTCCTTCGCCAACTGGTGCGTTGCATTTAGGCAATGTAAGAACATTTATGATTGCCTACTTGCGTGCACGCTCTTTATCAGGTCGCATTATTTTGAGAATGGAAGACCTTGATCATCCTCGTGATAAACCAGGTGCAGATCTGCAAGCAATCGAGGATTTAAGGTGGTTGGGATTCGAATGGGATGAAGAATATGTGCAATCTAAACGGAAAGCACTCTATAAAGATGCCTTGGGGAAACTCCTCTCCCACACCCCCTATCCCTTGGCTTATCCTTGCATCTGCTCGCGAAAAGATGTGGAAGCGGCGCAATCCGCGCCACATCAAGGCGAGCAGCTTTATTACCCCGGAATATGTCGCGATCGCTTTTCATCTTGGGCGCAAGCATCAAATGTCAAAATCAATCCTTGCTGGCGATTTAGGGTGGATAATGACGATATAATATCATTCAAGGATAATTTCGCCGGTATTTTTGAAATGGATGTAGCTAAAACGCTAGGCGATTTTCCTTTGGCTAGAGATGAATTTGGAGCTGGGTACACTTTAGCGGTAGTCGTCGACGATGCGGCAATGGGTGTGACGGAAGTCGTTAGGGCCGACGACCTACTTGCCGCTACACCACCGCAAATACTTATACAACGCGCGCTAAATTTGCCTACCCCGCAATATTGCCATGTGCCGCTCGTCGTCGGCGAAGATGGCAAGCGCCTCGCCAAACGCCATGGTGATACGAGAATTTGCGCTCTTCGCGCCCAGGGCTTGAGAAAAAAAGAAATAATCGGCACCTTAGCCGCTAGTTGCGGTTGGATTGAGAAAGGCGAAGATGCGACTCTCGAAGAGTTAATTCCTCTTTTCGACCTCTCGACAATCCCTCACGAGCCTTTTATCTGGCGCATGTAGCGCTAGATCCGCTAGGGTAAAAGTTTCAGAAATAGTATAATCGCGACGGCCGCTAGGATTATCGCCGAGACAAGCTTGAGGGAGGCTAGCGCTTTGGGGCGGGCAAAAAGCCGTGAGCGCAGGAAGCCTGCCAAAAAAATCAAAGGTAGCGATATAAAGGGAACAAGTGCGCAAAAGAGCGTACCTAAAAGAAATGTCTGAAGCGCGGGTGAAAGACTAGATTCGGCGCTTCTGAAATGCGGCAAAAATGCCAGGAAAAACAGTATTGTCAAAGGATTTGCCATTGCCATCGCAACTCCCCTTCCAAATAAACGAAAACCCTTCGAATCAGCACCAACTAGCGCCGTTGCTTCTCGATCTCGGAATGCGGCTAGCGCTTCTTTAAACGAACAAAACGCAAGATACGCAATATAACAAAACCCTACAATCTGGACGCTCGTCATCACAGGCGAATTTTCTGCAAAAAAAGGGGCAAATCCGGCCGTCAAAATCAAAATCCACATCCAACAGCCAAAAATCATTCCGCTCATCAAAATCGCCGCACATTTGCGACCGTACGAAATCGCAGTCGCAATCGTGCACATCAAGTCGGGCCCCGGTTTGATAATCAGGGCTAGACACCCGAATATATATGTTGCCAACATGGCGCAAATTATAGCATTTTTTGGGCAGTTTTGTCTAGTGTCATATTAAAATAAAGTTAACCTTGTGAAATTTTTTATACATTTCCCCTTGATTTTCCGACTTAGATATGGTAAACTTTACCTTGTCTAACACATAATAGGCCCTTTCGCGATGGGCTGAAGAGATTGGAGATATAGTAAAATGCCGCTTACATTACTTGGCGTTGGAGTTAGAAGAAACATTATAGCCGTAAAAGGTGATGATGCCGTCAAAAAGCATCTTCACAATCTCGGCTTCGTCGAAGGGGCGGAAATTGAAGTTATTGCGGATAATTCCGGCGATTTGATTGTTGGCCTATATGGCTCGCGGGTAGCACTTAACAAAGATCTTGCCAAGCGCATTATAGTATAGAAAATTTCACAATAACAAAAAGGAAACATAACATGACACTAGATCAAGTACAAATTGGAGAAGAGCGAACAATAACGAAAATTCTCGGCGAAGGAGCTGTAAAACGCCGCATTATGGACATGGGTCTAACTAAAGGTACGAAAGTAACGATAATCAAGGTTGCCCCATTAGGCGATCCTCTAGAACTTCTTGTTCGCGGATACGACCTATCGATTCGCAAAGACGAAGCGGCAAAAATCGAAGTCGAATGATTTTTTTGACGCAAAAATTAGACTAGGGAAATTTATTGAAGAAAGATAATCCAAAATGTCGATAAAAATAGCACTAGCAGGCAACCCAAACAGCGGAAAGACAACTCTCTTTAACGCTCTTACGGGAAGCGACCAATATGTCGGGAACTGGCCTGGCGTAACAGTAGAGAAAAAAGACGGGCGTCTTGCCGGGCATAAAGATACGGTATTGCAAGATTTGCCCGGCATCTATTCCTTATCGCCCTACTCGCTTGAAGAAAAGGTTTCGCGCAATTTTCTTGTTTACGAAAAACCCGATGCGATTTTGAATATTGTAGACGGCACAAACATCGAAAGAAACTTGTACCTTTCGACACAGCTCGCGGAACTAGGAATTCCGATGGTCATAGCTGTGAACATGATGGATATAGTTGACAAGGCGGGCGATAAAATCGATTTCAAGAAGCTCGGCAAAGCGCTGAATTGCCGCGCGATAGGAATTTCTGCACAGAAATCTCGCGGCTGCCGCGATGCCGCGGCCGAGGCTTTGCTTGTCGCGCGCGAAGGATTAAAGAGTGAAGCGCCACATGTCTTTTCTGGCTCGGTAGAACACGCCCTTGCACATATCGAAGAATCTATTCAAGGTAAAGTTCCTGCGGCATCTATTCGCTGGTGCGCAATAAAAATCTTCGAACGCGATAAAGAAGCAATCGAAAAGATGGGAATAAATCCAAAAACCATCGAGCATGTCGAGGGACATATCAAAGATTGCGAAAAGGAACTTGATGATGACGCAGAATCCATCATCACATCGCAGCGCTATGAATTCATACAAAAAATCGTGAAAGATTGCGTAGTAAAAAATTCCAAGCGCCTGAAGAGAATGAGCATATCGGATAAAATCGATAGAATCGTAACTCATAAGATTCTAGCGCTACCGATTTTCATCTTATCGCTTTGCGCCATGTGGTGGTTGGCAGTCGCTGAAAATGGTCCTGGCACAATTCTCACCGATTGGGCGAACGATCAATTCCTTGGAGAGGATGGATGGCACCTGCCCTTCACATCCCATAAATTCAAATGTCCCGAAAAAGAATGTGAGAACTGCACTGCGGATGAGAGAGGCGAAAACTGCACTTGCGAAAGTTGCCGCATCTACACAGGCATGGAATATGAAGAAGCGCAAGAATTCTACGCACCGCACGAAAAGAACATAGAAGCGTGGGAGGCTGCCTACATCGAGGCTTACAATGAAGCGAATAAGGATAAGGAAGGCTTCGAAGAGCTCGCCGAGATGCCAGAAGAACTCGATGAAGCGCTCGCGCGGACTGTAAAGGCGGACGGCGTTAGACTAGACGATGACGAAGAGACGGGCGAAGCAGTTCGAGGGAAGCTGAAAGATGGTTGCGGGCCTTGCATCGAAGTTGAAATCGCCGAAGAGGACGACGAAGATGCCCCCGAGCTCGAGTGGACATGCGACTGGGCGATGTATCAGGTCTCAAAGGCCGTTCCGGAAGTCGACCCTTCGAACTACGGCGTTTTTATTCCCGGCATTTCTACGTTGCTTGATTCCATGCTCGATAAAGCAGGTGTAAATGAAACAGTAAAATCTCTCGTAAAGGATGGCGCATGGGGCGGCGTAGCTACTGTTCTAGGATTCGTGCCAGTGATTCTGGTCGTGTTCCTCTTCCTCGCGTTCCTGGAAGATTGCGGTTATATGGCGCGTGTCGCGTTTATCATGGATAGGCTCTTTAGGAAATTCGGTCTTTCCGGCAAATCGTTCATTCCTATGATTGTAGGCAAAGGCTGCGGCGTGCCTGCAGTAATGGCAGCGCGCACAATAGAAAACGAGCGCGACCATAGAATGACGGTGATCCTCGCTACATTCATCCCGTGCGGCGCAAAGACTGTTGTTATCGCAATGTTCGCCTCGATATTCTTCCGCGATATGTGGTGGGTTGCAGCACTCATGGATATCATCGGAATCGCAATTATCGTTCTCGGAGGAATCGCTCTCAAAAAGTCCAGAGCCTTCGCAGGCGAAGCAGCGCCGTTCGTCATGGAGCTGCCCTCCTATCACCTGCCGACGCCAAACGGGATTTGGAGACATACCTGGACGCGCGTTAAAGGCTATGTCTTCAAGGCCGGTATGATTATCTTCCCTGCGTGCGTATTCCTATGGCTCGTGATGCACTTCGACTGGAGCTTTACGCTTCTCGCCGATGAAGAAATCGAAAAATCGATTCTCCACGATATCGGTAGCTGGATAGCATGGTTCTTCGCGCCCCTCGGGTTCGGAACATGGCAAGGCGCAGCAGCTAGCGTATCAGCAGAAATCGCAAAGGAACAAGCGACTGCAACCTTGGGTATTGTCGCGCAGAATATGCAAGGCACATCCACAGCTGCCCATATCAAAGCGCTGTTTGGTTCAATGAGCGACTTCCCGCGTCTTGCAGCCTTCTCATTCATGGTTTTCAACCTCTTCATTCCGCCTTGCATGGTCGCAATCGCCGTGACATTCCGTGAAATGGGAACAAAAGCATGGGGTTGGTTTGCTGTCGCCTTCCAGCTATTCATTGGATATACGATTGCTCTTTCGGCTTATCAGGTCGGTATGCTGATTTGCAGCGGCGTATTCACATTCTGGACAATCCTCGCTCTTGCAATCGACGGCTTCTGCCTATGGGCGATATTCCGTCCGGCAAGGAAGGAAATTGCAAAATGAACGCAAGTTCAATACTAATTCTCGTAATCCTCGCAGCGCTAGTCTCTCTAGCGCTGTGGAGGGTTTGGAAGAAAGGCGCGCCTTGCGAATGCGGAACAAATTGCAAAGCCTGTCTCAAGAACTGCAAAAACCACTCTTCGGCGTCAGGTTGCAGTTGCTCATCGCAAGCGAAGGATTCTTTGATTTGAAGAGCCGCGAAATTGCAGCGAAATATCTTTCAAAGATTCGACAAACGGTCCATCGACCAAAACATCTATCATCGAAAGAAATTCATCCGTTGCTTCCGTGCGCCATTTGGAATTTATCGCTTTAGGCGAAAGGTGAATCTCAAGGACGCATCCAGTATAAACCCAAATAGTTTTTTGTTGACCAAAGCGCGCTCTCAACCGACGCAAAAAAGGTACGAGCGCGCGTTGGTTATCTGGCTCCATAGGTTCGCCGCCAAGGATCGTGAGCCCGGCAATGTAAGGATTGGCTAAAGAATCGAGCAATAGGTTTTCCGTCTCTAAAGTGAATTTCTCGCCGTAATTAAAATCCCAGGCTTCTTTATTGAAGCAACCTTTACAATGATGCGTGCAACCAGAAACGAAGAGGGAGACTCTAACTCCCTCCCCGTTCGCTATATCGCATGTTCTTATCGATGCCCAGTTCACGATACGTGCAAGACGCGTTCCTTGATTTCCTGAGTACGACCCTGATTCCAGAATTGTGAACCGATATAGCCGCAAGTCCTGCGTGCTACATTCAGACGCGATTCATCGCGGTTTCCGCACTTCGGGCATTGCCAAACGAGCTTGCCGCCTTCGTCTTTAACGATTTCAATTTCGCCATCGAATCCGCAGACTTGGCAATAATCGCTCTTCGTATTGAGCTCTGCGTACATGATATTATCGTAGATGAATTTCATGATGGCAAGAACTGCCGGAAGATTGTTCTGCATATTCGGAACTTCGACATAGCTGATAGCGCCGCCCGGGCTCAGCTGTTGGAAGCGAGATTCGATTTCGAGTTTCTTGAAAGCATCAATCGGCTCGGTGACGTGAATATGATAGGAATTGGTTATGTAATTCTTATCTGTCACGCCTTTGATTACGCCAAAGCGACTCTGCAGGCACTTCGCGAATTTGTAGGTCGTCGATTCAAGCGGCGTTCCATAAAGCGAATAGTCGATATTTTCCGCAGCTTTCCATTTGGCAGTATATTCATTCAGCTTTTTCATTACCGTAAGGCCGAATTCTTCGCCCTCGGGCTCTGTCAGCTTTTTGCCCTTAAGCGCAAACACGCATTCCCACAAACCTGCGTAGCCGAGAGAAATCGTGGAATAGCCCCCATATAGCAGGCTATCGATTTTTTCGCCTTTATCGAGGCGCGCAAGCGCGCCATATTGCCACAAAATCGGCGCCGCGTCGCTAAGCGTACCTTTAAGACGATTATGGCGGCACTGAAGCGCGCGATGGCAAAGCTCCATCCTTTCATCGAAAATCGTCCAGAAGCGCTCTTCGTTGCCATGTGCGCTGAGTGCGATATCGACGAGGTTTACCGTTACTACGCCCTGATTGAAGCGCCCGTAATACTTCGGCTTCTTGGGGTCGTAGTTGAGCGCACGAGCAACATTGTCATAACCATTGCCTGAGCGATCGGGGGTAAGGAAAGAGCGGCACCCCATGCAGGTATAAGTATCGCCGTTGCCGGGTGTTTCACCCTTGGAAAGCTTAAGCTCCTTCATCTTCTTCTCGCTGATGTAATCCGGCACCATGCGTTTTGCGGTGCATTTCGCAGCAAGCTCGGTAAGATACCAATATGGCGCATCTTCACGAATGTTCTGCTCTTCGAGAACATAGATAAGTTTCGGGAACGCGGGTGTTACATATACGCCCTGCTCGTTCTTGACGCCGAGAATGCGCTCGTTCAAAACTTCTTCGATTACCAGAGCGAGGTCTTTCTTTTCGGCTTCGTTCTTCGCTTCGCCGAGATACATGTAGACCGTAACAAAAGGCGCCTGACCATTCGTAGTCATCAATGTAACTACCTGATACTGAATAGTCTGAACGCCCTTCTTGATTTCACGCCTTACGCGCGATTCTACGATTCTATCAAATGCAGCATCATCAACCGTGACGCCCGCATCCTTGCATTCATCGGCAAGCTCTCGCCTGATTGCTTGACGCGAGATATCGACGAATGGCGCTAGATGTGTAAGCGAAATCGATTGACCGCCATACTGGTTGGAAGCAACCTGCGCAATAATTTGCGTCGCGATATTGCAAGCCGTCGAAAAGCTCTTGGGCTTTTCGATCATCGTGCCGGAAATTACAGTGCCGTTCTGGAGCATATCCTCGAGATTCACGAGGTCGCAGTTGTGCATGTGCTGCGCAAAATAATCCATATCATGGAAATGGATTATGCCTTCTTTATGTGCCTGCACGACATCTGTAGGAAGCAATAGACGCGAGGATACATCCTTCGATACTTCACCGGCCATGTAATCGCGCTGGACGGAATTGATCGTCGGGTTCTTATTCGAATTTTCCTGCTTTACATCCTCATTGTTGCATTCGATAAGAGAAAGTATCTGCTTATCGGTTGTATTTGCCTGACGAAGAAGAGATTGTTTATATCGGTAGGTAATATATTTCTTCGCGATTTCCGTAGCGTTGAACTCCATGATTTTGGTTTCTACGACATCTTGGATTTCTTCGACTGTCATCGCTCTATCGCGTGCCTCGCAGACGCCCGCAACTTCTTCGGCGATTAGCTTTATGCGCCCTTCGCTCAAGGCATCCTTGTAATCCACAGCCTGAGATGCTTTGCGGATTGCATTCTCGATTTTTGTTATATCGAATGGCTTTTCTTCACCACTGCGCTTGATAATCTTCATTTCCCTGTGGGACACGGTTTTACTCCTTCTGGCTCCTAAAGAGGTTGATTGACTGGTTCAAATTCCTTTTATTGTGTGTTCGGCGTATATGATACACTATCTGTTGTGTTTATGCAAGGGGGTAAATGAAAAAACTTATCTACAGATTGTAGATAAGTTATTGACAAAAACACAATGTATAGTAGTTATTTATGGATTTTCGTCAATTTTACACTATTTTAAAAACAATTAACTTAAATAAAATATCTACATGTTGTGTATAGGAGAGCAGAATTCTACTAGAGATTCGTAATTTGCGCTCGAAATTCATCCCCTTCGCGAAATTTGAGCGGGGATGCACCATCATGGTGCATCCCCAATAACTAGCCATTATGCGCTTGGCCGTATGGCGAACATGATCTATACTCAGCGGCCGACTGCGGCGCGGTAACGCGCAATCAGCTGATTCGTAGAAGCATCGTGCTTACCGGAAGGCTTCTTTGCGGTCAAATCGTTTAACACGCCCTTGGCAAGTACTTTGCCAAGCTGCACGCCCCATTGGTCGTATGAATACACATTCCAGATGACGCCCTGAACGAATACCTTGTGCTCATAAAGCGCTACAAGCGCGCCGAGAGTTTCAGGTGTAAGTTCATCTGTAAGCAATGTATTCGTGGGCTTGTTGCCTTCGAAAGTTTTGAAAGGCACTAGTTCCTCGGGGACGCCTTCCGCGCGACATTCTTCGGCGCTCTTGCCAAATGCGAGAGCTTCAGTCTGCGCGAAGAGATTGGCCATAAGCTTATCATGCAAATCGCCGATTGGATTATGGGTTCTCGAGCAACCGATGAAATCGCAAGGAATCAAGTGAGTGCCTTGATGAATCAACTGATAGAAGGAATGCTGGCCATTAGTGCCGGGTTCGCCCCATTCGATAGGTCCGGTCGAATATGTAACGCGATTACCCTGTTTATCCACGCACTTTCCGTTAGATTCCATATCCATCTGCTGGCAGTAGGCCGGGAATCTGCTGAGATACTGGTCATAAGGAAGAATGCAATAGCTTTCTGCACCATAGCCATTCGCATAGAGAATTCCGAGAAGCGCCATAATTACAGGCATGTTTCTCTCGAAACGAGCTGTGCGGAAGTGTTTATCCATTTTCCAATAGCCCTTGAGGAGCTTCGAATAATTTCTGCGGCCAATGGAAATCATCAACGACAACCCGATTGCCGACGGCAAAGAATATCTGCCGCCGACCCAATCCCAGAAGCCGAACATATTCTTTGTATCAATACCAAATTCCGCGACTTCTTTCTCGGCTGTAGAAAGCGCCACAAAGTGCTTTGCTACTGCATCCTTCGAACCAAGCTTTTCTACGAGCCAATCACGAGCAGCCTCGGCATTGGACATCGTTTCTTGCGTAGTGAAAGTTTTGGAGGCGACAATGAAAAGCGTTTCCGGCGCTTTGATTTCACGAAGCGTTTCTGCTAGATGGGTTGAATCGACATTTGAGACAAAGAAAAATTTCATATTCCTCTTCGAATAAGGCGTAAGCGCGATATTCGCCATAACGGGACCGAGGTCGCTACCGCCGATACCGATATTTACTACATACTTAATGCGCTTTCCAGTATAGCCTTTCCACTCGCCAGAGCGAACCTTATCGGAAAAGTCTCCCATGCGAGAAAGCGTTTCTCTAACTCCCGGCATTACATCTTTGCCATCTACGAAAACTTTCGCATTAGGGTCGCAATTTCTCAGAGCTGTATGCAAAACAGCGCGGTTTTCTGTTACATTGATCTTTTCGCCGGTGAACATTTTCTCGATTTCAGTCTTGAGATTCGCGCTTTCGGCGAGCTTCACAAGCGCTTTCATCATTGCGGAATCTATTCTATTCTTCGAATAATCGAGAAACCATCCCGCAGCTTCAAGCGAAAAACGCTTAGCGCGGTCTGGATCAGAAGCAAAAAGCTCTTTAATCGTCTTAGTCTGATTCGCATCGATGAGCGAATCGATTTTTTCCCATACTTTTTCGTCCATTGTCAAACCTCCTGGAATTTTCTATTTCCCTTAAAAATCCTTAACCTAAGTTCCTCGCGAGTTTAAGAACATTTTCGACCGTAAAGCCGAATTCTTCAGCGAGCTTCTTATACGGCGCAGATGCGCCAAAGCGCTCAATTGAAAGGTAATTCGTGGTCTTATAGTCGAGCCTGAAGCGATCCCAACCGTAACGCGTCGCTGCTTCGGCAATTATGCGCTTGCGCATAAATTCAGGAAGAATCTTATCGCGATATTCTCTCTTCTGAGCGAGGAATAGATCTTGAGACGGCATAGATACAACTCGAACAGATTTACCTTCTCCGGCAAGAATCTTGGCAGCTTCAAGGCAAATATGAACTTCGCTTCCAGATGCAATAAACAGAATCGTATTGATACCTTGCTCGCCAGACTGATAAATTACGTATGCACCGCGAGCTACACCATCATGTTGCACCCCTTCGAGAACGGGAACATTCTGACGAGTCGTCAATAAGCAGCTTGGCCCTTTTAGATTAAGGAGCATCTCTACCCAGCAATAAGCAGTTTCATTTGCATCGGCAGGACGGAATATCGCTAGATCCGGTATAACTCTCAATGCTGCGAGATGTTCGATCGGTTGGTGCGTAGGGCCATCCTCGCCGACATAGAAGCTATCGTGCGAGAATATCCAGATTGATGGCGTATGCATTAATGCGGCAATACGAATTGCCGGTTTGCAATAGTCGCTGAATACGAAGAATGTAGAAGCGAAGGCGCGGAACCCACCGAATGCGGTAATGCCGTTTACAATCGCGCTCATTCCAAGTTCGCGAATGCCGAAATGGATATTTCGTCCTTCGAAAGAACCATTCGCTATATCTCCGCATCCTTTAAGCTCGGTCTTATTGCTGGGTGCAAGATCTGCACTGCCGCCAATTAACTCTGGCACGACTTGCGCTATTGAATTCATCACATCGCCGTTGGCGCTTCTGGTTGCGATAGATTTACCGACTTCATATTTCGGAAGCTTAGATACAAGCTTCATGTAATCCGGCGCTTTTGTTTCGCCCGTGAAATCAGGGTGTTCGCGTCGCCATTTTTTGATTAGACGCGCACATTTCGCCGCTCTCTCGCGGAACATGGTATAGACTTCATCCGGTATATAGAAAGATTTTTCCGGGTCGAAACCGAGAGCCTTCTTCAATCCTGCGGTTTCTTCTGCGCCTAAAGGCGCGCCATGAGAACTTTCGCTATCGTGTTTTGTAGGCGCGCCAAACCCAATATGTGTTTTGGCAATAATAAGGCAAGGTTGATCTTCGACTTTTTCTGCCTTATGATATACTTTATTTATCTGAGCATAGTCGTGACCATCGCATTCGAACACTTTCCAACCATAAGATTCGAATCTGGCCCTCGTATCATCATGCATCGAAAGCGAAGTAGACCCTTCGATTGTTATATCGTTCGAATCGTAGATTAATGTTAGGCCGCCAAGCTTTAAATTGCCGGCAAGCGAACAAGCTTCGTGGCAGATACCTTCTTGAATATCGCCGTCGCCGCAAAACACCCAAGTATGATTACCCGTCTTCGCCTTCTTCGCGGCAATGGCCAGGCCTACGCCCATACCAATGCCCTGGCCGAGAGGCCCGGTAGTAACTTCTACGCCAGGCGATACCCCGCGCTCTGGATGGCCTGCACAACGAGAACCAAATTGACGGAAATCCTTCAATTCATCAAGAGAAAGGCCGCCCGTTCCTGCCAAATGATGAAGCGCGTAAAGCAAACTGGAAGCGTGACCGCCCGAAAACACTAGCCTGTCGCGTCCTGCCCATTTCGGATTTTCAGGTGAATAGTTGAGATAGTTCAACCAAAGGACAACCGCGAGATCTGCCATGCCAAGCGCTGCGCCAGGATGGCCAGAATTCGCCTTATCAATCATATCCGAACAGAGGCAACGAATTGTATTCGCCGCAAGCTTCATTTGTTCATTACCGAGTGCCATATCATTTCCTCTTGAAATAGTTGGAAATCGTTATTCCATTCTATTCGATTATTTCGAATTTTCTTTATGACGGCGACGGTATTCTTGTGCCGCCCAGCGCTGCGCTTCTTCTTTGGCCATACCGTTCTTTTGAGCCTCGCGGCGCAGATTCATTATTTCTTTACGCCAATCTTCCGCGCCTTCATTCGCATAAGGAATTTCTTCTTGGCTGAAATCATCTTTCATCGGCGTTACCCGAGCCCTGGGGCCTTCCTTGGGAATAGGAGTAAACACTACTTCTTCCGGCGCCTTGAATAATTCACATATTCCGAGATTCTTTTCTCTTGCCATTTCTACTGCAGCGCTCGCATAATAATATGCGCCGGTATCACGGATATGGCAGCCATCCGACTTCCCATTAGGGTAAGAATCGTACTCGCCAGGCTCAATCCTCATGTAAAGCTTCTTGGCTTTGGCAAATCCAATCTTCGGCAGATTTTCGCAAGCATAGCGATTGAGATCGAGAACTGGAATTCCAAGCTCCTCGCCTAATTCACATGTCGCTGCGACATACGGGCCAAGCCCTGAAGCAGAACCACGAACACTCAATTGATCCTCGCCGCTGGATGTAAAACCACCGGAGTGGGGAATCGATGTCGCAAAAACGATATTAGCCCCCTTTTCTTTTACATCTGATGCAAAGCCTCTCATTAGCTCTTTGTAATCTTCTTTGGAAGAATAGCGATCTTTTTTCTGCTTATTCGCATCATTATGACCAAAAGCTACAATTACCCAATCACCCGGCTGCAAATCACGAATCAAACTTGCCCAGCGCCCCTCGGCCTTAAAGCTACGCGCGCTTCTGCCTCCAATCGCGCGATTATGCAACTTATCGGCATCTTTCATAAAGATAGAAAGTGCCTGCCCCCACCCTTGTTGAGGATACTGACTATCACGATAGTTGCACATCGTAGAATCGCCTGCTAAATATATATCACCAAACGCACTTACGGCCGCAAATGCCGCAATTGCAGAAAAAACAAACACTTTATCCCAGTTCACTATCAGGATTCCTTCCTATTTGCCCGTATTTTGCCGGGTATTATAGCATTTTTAGCGCCCGCAGTCTATAGCAAAATAGGATTTCAGACATCAATCTTAATAATCTTCGAAATAAAGAACCAACCCACGGCAATAAGCCCAAACATAACAAAAACCGATACAATTCCAACAAAAGAGCAAAGAAAAGGTATCATCATTTTCGGTTTTAGCAATGTCAAGGCGACACCTAGAAACACCGGCATCGCCGATACGATTATCCCTTGCATGCGGCCTTGCGCGGTAAGCGAGCGAACTCGCCTGGCGACTTTCATTCGTGCGCGAATAGTTTCCGAAATCTTATCGAAAATCTCAGTGACATTCCCGCCCGTCTTCCGGCTGATCGAAATCGCCCCTGTTACGAGCACAAAATCTTCAGAGCCTACTCTTGACGCCATTGATTCTAGCGCCTCGTCAAACCCCATTCCGACTCTAAGCTGACGCTGGAGGATATCGAACTCTTCGCTAATCGGTTGCACCCCTAGCTCTACTACAGAATCGAAAGCCTGCGAAATCGAGAATCCAGCCCGCAACGCATTGGACATCGTCGATAACGCTTGCGGAAGTTGATCGTTGAATTTTTGACGGCGCCGGGAATCGAGAAATCTTGCAATAAAACCAGATTCATTCTGCCAACCAGTCTTGACCTTTATGCCAGAAAGCAAAAACCATACTGCACAAAATACAGCAATTCCGAACAACGCAACTAAAGCCCACTCTATCATTTTGTTTGCTGTATATTATAGTCGCCGTATGAATCAGGGTCGAACATTCTCGCATCACACCTTATTCCACGCCCGGCCAACTGGTCATACCATGTAGGTATCGCGCCGGTTGGCTTCAGTTCGCCGAGAATCTTTCCGTTTGCACCTACGCCCGTCTGACGGAATGAGAAGATATCTTGCATAACAATCTGGCTTCCCTCTAGACCCGTCACCTCGGTTATTGCGACTACTTTGCGAGTTCCATCGCTCATACGAGATTCGTGTATAATCAAATCTACGGCGCTTGCGACCTGTTCGCGAATAGCTTTGGATGGTAATTCCATCCCGCTCATCAGGACCATCGTCTCCAAACGCGAAATAACATCTCGCGGAGAATTGGCGTGAACAGTAGTAAGCGATCCGTCATGCCCGGTATTCATCGCTTGAAGCATATCCAAAGCTTCACCAGAACGACATTCACCGACTATAATTCTATCGGGCCTCATTCTTAGGCAGTTTTTCACCAAATCGCGAATTGTGACCGCGCCTTTGCCTTCGATATTCGGCGCTCTTGCTTCAAGCCTAACTACATGCGGCTGTTGAAGCTTTAACTCGGCCGCGTCCTCTACGGTAATAATTCTTTCGCTTGAAGGTATATAGCCGGAAAGAAGATTTAAAAGAGTAGTTTTGCCGCTGCCGGTCCCACCAGCTACAATAATATTCTTTCTCAAGAGCACGCAAAGCTTCATGAACTCGGCGGCATTATGGGTCCAAGTTCCGAATCGTATAAAATCTTCACTCGTCAAAGCGACAGATGAAAATTTTCTTATTGTAATCGTAGGGCCGGTCAAAGATAGCGGCGGGATAATCGCGTTAACGCGAGAACCATCTGCCAAACGAGCATCGACATACGGCTGAGATTCGTCGATTCTTCGCCCAAGCGGCGCGACAATTCGCTCGATTACCGCCAAAACGCTATCATCTTCGGTGAATTGGCAATCGGATAGCTCTAGTTTGCCGTTTCGCTCGACATAAACTTGATATGGCCCGTTTACCATGATTTCCGAAATCGTATCATCGGCGAGCAATTCTTCTAGAGGGCCTAGCCTCATCGCTTCGTTGAAAACATCTTCCTCGAGCCTGATCGGGTCTATGCCATCAGGCAGACGCCCCTTTTCGACTACCTCATGGATAATCTGCCGAATCTTCGCCCGCGCGACATCCTCGAGCCCTTCTTGATTGACGCCTTGAACAGTGAGGCGTTTCATATCAAGGCGCTTTAGCAGCTCGCGCTGAATTTGTTGCTGAACATTCCTGCGAATGTCACGCAATGGGTCGGACCCCTTTTCGAGACCACTCTCCTCTCGTGCGCAAAATGTAGCGTCATCCTCGTCAGAAGGCATATCTACATCTACACTCTTCGTCAGATCTTCTTCAAACACGCGAAGCATGCTTTCGCCAATCTGCACAACCTTGCCGCTATCTAGCGGCATTGGCGAATCGATTTCCTCTCCATTTACCCATGTGCCGTTGGCGCTATGCAAATCTTCGAGCATTGCCTCGCCATTGCGAACAGTCAAAATGGCATGGCGCTCGCTGACATCTGGAAATTCAAGCCGAATCCTGCATGCGCTACCTCGCCCTATGATATACGTACCATCTTCAAGAGGACGCGAAGAGCGAACGCCATTGATGAGTGTAGTTAGCTGCAACATCTTATCGCCCTTCACTTGTTGAACGACGACGCTCCTCGTTAAGTCGCGTCAATTCTTCACGGATCTTATCGAAATTGACAGTCGGCAATTCTTTTTCCATCGAAGTATCGTTCGGATTGCGTAGCGTTAAAACGAGCCTGCCGCGAATTTGCTCTGCAAAGGCCAGCATTTCTGCTTCGCGAGGAGTAACTTCCAATGTTACAGTCGAATAACCCTGGCTTGCGCCGAGGCTGCGGTCGGAAGATTTTGCCGTATCGTGGCCTGTCGCGAGAACCAGCACATTTTGCAGTATTGTGCAAGTTACCGGATCGCCTCGCTTTAGACGATCTTCATCGGCGGGGAAATCAAATGTACCGATTACATCGACATGATCGTTCGGCCTAATCATCCCAGATACGCTGGAAGTAAGAGAAACGCCAATCGAAACAGCTCTCATTTGACGTTTGATATCGACGCTCATTCCTTTCGTTGAAGGGTTGCCACCTTCGATATCACTCCAGAAAACGACTTCCTTCGCTTCATTAGGGACTAATGTTCTGCGACCGATCAGCTGACGGAAATCGCCGATTTCCACAGCCTGACCGCGAAGCCCGACTTTCGGGACTTCGCGCTGACCTAAATCTTCGAGCCCCAGAATCGTGCCGGCAGGAATATCGCGAGTATATGCAACGACCTTCACCGTGCCATACTTTCTCGCGAGCCTGGCCTGCTCATTGCCGACTTCGGCGTTCTTCGCAGAAATGAAGAGCCTCGTCATAACCGCCGCGGCGATTCCCGCCACGAGAGCGATTGCGAGCACGATATGGCGTTTCATATTTTAGAAAAGCCCTTTCACTTTACCTGTATCGGTATCGACATCGATTCGTCTATATGCAGGGGAAGCGGAAGTTCCCGGCATAAGCTTGATTTCCCCCGCAACAGGAACAATCAATCCAGCGCCTTGATATATGAGAATATCCTTAACCGGCATTCTCCAGCCCTTAGGCCGCCCCAATAGCGTCGGGTCGTGCGAAAGTGAATATTGCGTCTTGGCGCAACAAACGCTGAGGCGCGCGGTATCGGGATTCGCTTCGAACTGCGCGAGCTTTTCTTTCGCGAGAGGTTCGAAATCCACCCCATCGCCACCATATACTTCCTTTACCAACTTTTCGATTCTTTCTCCGAGCGGCTCGTCGAGGCTAGATAGAAATTCGAAATTATTCGGTTTTTCGCAAGCCTCGATTACGGCGTTCGCTAGCTCCAGCGCCCCTTCGCCACCCTTTAGCCAGTGGTCGGAAACAGCGAACGATGCGCCTGCCGATTCCGCTACGCGCCTGACTAGCGCGCGCTCGGCCCCGGTATCGGTGTAGAACGCGTTCAAGCAGACGACCGGCTGAATGCCAGAGCGCCTGATTATATCGATATGCGCGAGCAAATTATCGCATCCCTTCTCGAGCAATTCGAGATTTTCGGTCGTGTAAACGGGATCGAGCGGAAGACCTGCTTTTACTTTTGGCGCGCCACCATGCGCTTTCAGCGCGCGCACCGTCGCAACGAGAACGACCGCATCCGGCTTCAATCCAGAGCAGCGGCATTTGATATTCCAGAATTTTTCGAATCCCATATCGGAAGCAAATCCGCTCTCCGTGACGACATAATCGCCTAAAGCGCATGCTAGACGGTCGGCCACAACGGAATTTTGCCCAATCGCGATATTGGCAAAGGGACCGGCATGTACAAACATCGGTTGCCCTTCGAGCGACTGCATCAATGTCGGCTTAATCGCATTGACAAGCAATGCGCACATCGCGCCGTCTACTTCGAGATCCTTCGTGGTAATCGGCGCACCAGAACGAGAATAGGCCACGATAATCTTAGAAAGTCTATTCCTCAAATCGGCCAAATCATTGCTCATTGCAAGAATAGCCATTACTTCGCTTGCTACTGTGATGTAGAAACCTGAAGCTGTGTTATAGCCATCCAGCTTGCCGCCCTTGCCGATTTCGATATTTCTCAAGCCCTGCGCGCAAAAATCCATTGCCCAACGGAATTGGATTCTTTCGGGGTCGATATCGAGCCTCTTCAGCCCCCTCTCGGCTAGCCATTCGTCATCATGATTTTGCTCATGCTGCATTCTGGAATTCAGCGCGACCATTGCGAGATTATTCGCATTCGTAATCGCATCAATATCGCCCGTGAGCCCTAGCGAAAGCGCAGTAAGCGGCACGACCTGCGCGAGCCCGCCGCCTGCCGCCGACCCCTTGATATTGAATGTCGGCCCGCCTGATGGTTGGCGAACGCAACCGATTACTTTCTTGCCAAGCCGCCCTAAGCCTTCTACAAGACCGAGCGTCGTTGTAGTCTTGCCTTCACCGAGCGCAGTTGGCGTAATCGCCGTCACATCTATATATTTACCGCGCTTTTTTGCGCCGAGGCGCTTTAGCACCTTCGTCGCATCCACCTTCGCCAAGACCCTTCCGTAGGGCTCCCATTCATCTTCGCGAATGGCCAATTCTTCAATTAAATCCTTGGCTGGTCTAAGGGTTTCTTCGGCAGCTTCGGCAATCTGCCAATCCTTCATCTTGGTAGGGTCGAGTTTCATGTCGTAAATTATACCAAATTTTTCGCCCGAGCGCAAGGGAGCGGCCATATTTCTACTCGCTCTTTAGTTCTCTAGACATAATCGCCTCTACGGCCTTCGAGGCATCGAAATTCTCGTAGCAAAGCGAGTAGACTAGCGAGCATATCGGCATCTCCACGCCGAGTTTCTTCGATAGATCATAGATGACGCGCGAATTCCACACCCCTTCTGCGACCATTTGCATTGATGAGAGAATTCGCTCGATCTTCTCGCCTTTGCCAAGCCGCTCGCCTACAGAATGATTGCGCGAATGTTGCGAGGTGCAAGTAACAATCAAATCGCCAATGCCCGCTAAACCCGATACCGTCTCTGGCTTGCCGCCGTATGCGATTACAAAGCGGCGCATTTCTGCAAGCCCCCTCGTAATGAGCGCGGCTCTAGTGTTATCGCCAAAGCCCATGCCATCCGAGCACCCGACGGCAATCGCGATGACATTTTTTACCGCTCCGCCTATTTCCACGCCAACAGGATCGGGGCTGGTATATACTCTAAAAAGCGGACCGGACCAAATCTTTTGGACCATCTTCGCCTTTTCGCCGTCTTTACATGCCGCTACGATTGTTGTCGGAATCGAGCGGGAAACTTCTTCTGCGTGGGTGGGACCAGCAAGAGCGACTACATTATCAATGCCGAGGATTTCTTCGGCAAGCTCCGTCATGCGCTTATTCGTTTTTTCGCAAAGCCCTTTCGTCAGCGATACGACGAGCATATCTTTCGTAATCAGGCCTTTGAAGCGCTCCATTACAGAAGAAAAGAATTTGCTCGGCGGCGCAAGGACGACGATTTCGGCCCCTTCTACAGCCTTTTTAGGCTCATATTCCAATGCAATAGACTCGGGTATTTCAACACCTTTGAGGAATCGTTCGTTCCGGCGAGTAAGCCGCATTTCTTCTATATAATCTTTGAACGCGCCCCAAATCGTGACTTCATGGCCATAACCCGAAAGGAGCAATGCATTCGCAGTTCCCCATCCACCATCGCCGATTACTGTAAGCTTCATATCGTCTTTCTCGCCTCCACAAACAACTATTTTACCAAATATCCCTCAACAGGTCGATCAGGTTGCTTTAACAAGCGCAGGAATTTCTTGCGTCAGTTTCTTTAGGCACTTGACAAGATTCGTTACATATTGACCAGGCGCCGACCCCATACCGCGCACATCGGAAACGCACTTGAAGAGAATGCACTTGACCCCGGCCGTCTTGCAGACATGTGCTACAGCAGCCCCTTCCATATCTCTAAGCGAACATGCGAGCTCTTTCGTAAGCAAATCGTTATCGTCATCATCATCATTGAATCTATCGCCCGTGCCGAGGGTCTTAGGTTCGACAGATGGAATTTCTTCAAGTTCGATGTATGGCGAACTATATTCGTTAAGCGTTCCTTTTTGTGTTCCATTTAGCTGGGAAAGGTCGAAATCATATTCTACCGCTCTATCTATCGAGAAGATATCGCCGATTTTCATCGTATCTTCGAGCCCACCTGCTACTCCGATATTGTAAATCGTATCGGCGCCGGCTTGAATCGCGAATTGCGTAGCAGCCGCGGCATTGACTTTTCCGACGCCTGATAAGACGAGCAAAACTTCTTCATCATTGAGTTTGCCTCTAACTACCCGGCGGCCAAAGAGGAATTCTTCCTTCTTTTCGCTTAGATTATCTTCGAGGCACTTGGCCTCATTCGGCATGGCGATTACAAACGCTTTCATTATTCTTGCACCCTTTCTTTTTTTGAAATTCAATATTCGACCTCTCCTAGGTTATTCTTTAGAGTTATCCCGGCGACGCCTCCAAGGAGAATGCCATAGTTTAAAATCGGTATATTGGCGCATTTGGCGCATTCTATTCGCCTGCACATTTCCCGGCGCGTTAACATACAGCCGCCGCATTGCACAATCAGCTTCGCCTCGCTAATCGCAAAATCGCCGCCTGAAAGGAATTTGAATCGCAATTTCTTCGCGCTTAATTTTTCAAGCGCCTTGGGAATCTTTACCGTCCCGATATCATTGCACTGACGATGATGCGTGCAGCCTTCGGCGATAACGACTAAATCGTCATCCGCAAGCGTCTGGACGGTTTTTAATCCCTTGGCAAATTCTGCCAAATCTCCCTTTTGCCGCGCGAAGAGAATCGAAAACGAGCTTAGCCGAACTGTCCTCTCGATTTGAAGCTCTTCGTTGAGCTTTGCCAATATCCCCTTTACATCTCTAAACGCCTGGGAATCTGTTACTACAAGTATATCCTTTTCACCAGCATTCAATAATCGCCGAATTAGCTTTTCGAGATTTTCTACTTGGCATACAGAAGCGAGCGCGCCAATATCCAGGCACTCGCGGATAAGCTGGACTTGCGGCAATATCAACCTGCCCTTCGGCGCCGATTCGTCAATCGGGCAAACACAAATAACATGTGTCGATTTCGTAGCTATTCCATCCAAGAGTCTCGGCTCGGCATTGCAAATTTTCGCAGCGGCGATTTTCTTCTTGAGCTCCTCTACGCTATCTTCGCGCCGGTATTCAAAAAGCGTAATCTTCCTCTTCTCGACTTCTTCTTTGAAGCGCTCTTTTATTCCTCGAGCTTCCGCTTTATCTTCATCTTCTGCGACAACCCAAACCGCGATATCGCTCGTTGCCAATACATTGAGCGATTTTTCCACTCTCATCTTGCCTAATTCGCCAATATCGTCAAGCCCCGCCGTATCGGTAATTAGGCAAGGCCCCAAGGGCAGAATTTCCATCGCTTTCGATACGGGGTCGGTTGTCGTTCCAGCTACATCGCTTACGATTGCGATATTCTGCCCAGTAAAGGCATTGACGAGAGTCGATTTGCCGGCGTTTCGCAATCCGAAGAATGCGATATGTTTTCTTGCCGATTTTGGCGTCTCGTTTAGCTCTGCCATGATTATTTGTAGCCGTCGATTATTGTTTGGCGAATGCGCTTTGAGGCTTTCGGATAATCGAGCGTGTAGTGCAGCCCGCGCGATTCATGCCTCTTCATCGCGGAGCGCACAATCAATTCTGCGCAAACCGCGAGATTCCTAAGCTCCAACGTATCCGGAGTAACGAGATATCTGAAATAGTAATCGCGGATTTCCCGCCGAAGCGTTTTAAGCCTTCGCGCGGCTCTGGCTAAACGCTTGTTCGTTCTTACGATTCCTACATAATCCCACATCAGACGGCGGATTTCATCCCACATGTGCGCGACAAGAACTGCTTCATCGCCCGGCACGGCATTGCCGATTTTCCACGCCGGAATTTCCGGCGCTTTTTCTTTGAAAGTCTCAGGATGCGGACCGAGCCTGGCCGCCGTCAGGCGTGCGCAGACCAACGCTTCCATTAGTGAATTCGATGCCAATCTATTCGCGCCGTGAAGTCCGGTCGATGCGCATTCGCCTACAGCCGATAGACCTTTTACCGATGTCTCGCCGGCGGTAGTCGCTTTTATGCCGCCGCATGTATAATGCGCTGCCGGAACGATTGGTATCAAGTCCTTGGCCATATCAACCCCGAACTCCATGCACTTGTGATAGATATTCGGGAAGCGATTCATTAAATATGCCCTGCCTTTGGACCGTATATCGAGGAACATGCAATCGTCGCCCGTCCTCTTCATCTCTGAATCGATGCTTCTTGCGACTATATCGCGAGGCGCGAGCGAAGCGCGAGGATCGTATTTCTTCATGAACTGGCGCGCATGTTTATCGACTAATACCGCCCCTTCGCCGCGAACAGCTTCGGATATCAAGAATCTCTTTGCTTGCGGATGATAAAGACAAGTCGGGTGGAATTGCACGAATTCCATGTTTTCGATCTTTGCGCCAGCTCGCCATGCCAAGGCTATACCATCGCCTGTTGCAGTATCGGGGTTGCAAGTATAGAGATATACTTTACCGCAACCGCCGGTGGCAAGAATTGTATTAGGCGTGCGCACTGCGTAGATTTCATCCGTCTCTTTATCGAGAACATACGCCCCGAGGCATCGATTCTCGCCCTTGAGACCGATTCGCCGCGACATTATCAAATCGATTACAATCGTATTTTCCCGTAAATCGACCTCTCCCATCCCGGCGCTCTTGCCTTTTGCTCTTTTCTTGGATTTTGCGGCAAGGCCCTTTATCTTTTTTATCATCGCCTCTTCGCATTTTTCACCGGTTATGTCGCCGGCATGGAAAATTCGCCTGGCGGAATGCCCGCCCTCGCGCGTCAAATCCCACGTGCCATCTTCTTTGCAGGAAAATTCAACTCCGCAATCGATCAAATCTTGAATTCCTTCCGGCGCATGAGAGCAAATTTCGTGCACTACTTTCGAATTGCCAAGCCACGCGCCGGCAATCATCGTATCGCGCGCATGTTTATCGAATGAATCGTTTTCATCCATCACGCAACAAATTCCGCCTTGCGCAAAATTCGTATTGCAATCGGCTAAATGCCCTTTTGTAGCCAGCAAAACCTTACCATAACCAGCTAAATGCAACGCGCTCATCAAGCCCGCCATCCCAGAGCCAACTATGAAATAGTCGCAATCTACCGTCTTCATGCCGCAAATTATACCAAATTTTCCGCTCAAACGCAATAGGGCTTGCGTTGACCCGCTCACCGCCGCGGTAGGGCTCATCGCCACGCTCGCCGCCGCAATAAAAGATAACATGGCTTGCATAACTCGTCAAAAATATGTTTCACTATCTAGCGGAGGTTTCGTAACCCGTCAAAGATAGGTTTCTCTTTCTGGCGCGACCTTCGCACCTCGTCAAATATAGGTTTCACTTTCTGGCGAAGGTTTCAACATTCGTCAAAGATAGGTTTCACTTTCCGGCGCGACCTTCGCACCTCGTCAAAAATATGTTTCACTATCTAGCGGAGGTTTCGCACACCTTGGGCAACCTCAGCCACTTTTGTGACGCCACGTCAACACCAAATCTCCGACCGCCGTAAATCCTGTATCTATAAAAAACGGCCGCTTGGAATAGATGAACGTAAAAATGAGGGATGTTCAACTATCCAAGCAGCCAGGTCTGAGGAGCGTTGTTGAGAGCTGCCCGCCAGACCCAAATCGTATCTATGGCGTTTGTGCCGTATCGCTAACCGAGAGCTTGTAGTAGAGCACATTGCCGCTGCCGAAAGCGGGCGCACCAGGCGCAAGCGAGATAGCCTCGCCATCCTCCGTCGCCAACTGCTCGGCAAGAACGGTCACGGACGGATTCGCCGCAGTCGGATCGGTTATCGTGCCGACGCCGTAGTAGAGACCCTTCTTGACGCCGTCCTTCAGCTTGAAGGTCGGAGCAGTCCCGGAGAACGCAACCGGCTCTTCGTTATCGTCGCCGAACTCCACGCCAACCTCGTCCTCGTCGAGAACGACGCTCATCGTGTAGGTCGTGGTCTCGCCATCCTGCGTCGCGACCACCTTGTAGTAGCCCGCTTCCAGCCCCTGCATCTCCTGCGCTTCAGTCAGCGTCACATTGTAGGTGTCGGCGACGGCATTGGCAGCCTCCTGGGACGCCAGATCCTCGACGGTGGCCGTGCCGCTGGTCGCGATCTCCGGCCCCTTCTCGTACTCGAAGGTGTCGCCGACTGTCGTGCGCAGCGTCCCCTTCGCGGCCTTCGTATTCGTCGCCGAGCTCGGCACCACCACCTTGCCAGCCTCAACCGAAATCTCGAACGTCGCCGCAAGCGGCGCCGCACTCAGCGTCAGCGTCCCAGCACCAGATTTCACGAGGGCACTCGCGCTTGTGGCAGGTATTGCGACTTCCCATTCACGAGCAACAGTACCCGTATCTACCTTTATCGGCACAGTAGAAACACCAGCTGCAATGTTCGTAGAGATATCAACCGTAAACGCATCATCAAGCACCAACGTGCCGGTGCCGGTGAAGGCGATGGCGCCGCTGTCATAAGGCCTGGAATTGTCCGACTTGAGAGTTAGCGTTCCAGCATTGACATCATAGCTGTGAACATAACTCATCGTTATGGACAAATCGCCACCGCCAACCTTCTTGAGAGTATTGACATTGCTCCAGCGGTCTTTGTATGTCAATCCTCCCGACAACGTGTCATCATAGCCCAATGCACCAATTTCATAAACGCAAGAGGAGGCGTAGCCTCCAACACCGACGCTGCTGGCACCAATGGAACCGAAGCGATAGGTCTCGTTGCTGTCCTGAAAGAACGCCCAAGTATTGCCAGATTTGCCGGTCGCCCCGATTGAAAGCTGCCAGACAAGGGCGGCATTCGTAGCGATTGCCTTCACCTTAGAGCAATTCCTGCGCCCACTACCACTGGCAGCGCCTAGTGCGCTCTTCGCGGTAATCGAGCCAGACGTCATCGTGTTCGCGCCACTAAGTGTCACACCTTCCTGATCGTACTGTGCCCTAAGTTCGAGATTACCCTCGCCGGACAATCCGCCAGAAACCGTCAAGTCAGCCTTGTAAGAATATAGAATGTTGGTGTGCGCCCCCGATCCTGCAACCACGATATCGTTGGCGATTGTGACAGCCGTCCCGTTGTTGCCCAAACCGGCATCGGCACCAAGAGTGATTGCTCCGGAACCAGTGTAACCGGACGAGAACAGCACGGCACCGCTCAATGTGACATCTGCATTGAATGTCGCACTTGCAACCGTCTTTGCCGCATCAAGCGCAACGGTCCAACCGGTGAAGCCTTCTTCCTCAGAAGCCGGGAAGACTACCGTATCGACCTCTTGCGGGAGGACGGCGACGGAATCGTAGCCGCTGACGCTCCAGTTGGCGAGGCTCGTCCAATCCGTGCTGCTTCCGACGGGTGACCAAGTATAGGTTGCCGCTTCGAAGGTTGTCGCCGCGCCTATTGTCAATGTGCCGTCGCCGTTGTCCGTCGTTCCGAAACGGAAGATGGTGGAGGGGAATTCGGAGATGTCAATGGTATGCGAAGCATCGTAAATGCCTGTAGCCGTGACCGTCACCGTGCCTCCGCTTGCGAGGAACGCGTCCGTTGCTGTAAGTTTCACGCCAGTCGCATCGCCTGAAAGCGTAAGCGCGGTCGCCCCCGCGTCAAGCACGACGGTCATGTTGTCCACCGCCGCAATCGCCAATGCGCCATTGTTTGTATAGATGTTGCTTGTAGTAAGTAGCGTACCATTCTGCACCGTGCCGCCGCCAGTAAAAGATGCGACAGTTTGGGTGTAGCCGCCCAAATCAAGTGTCGCGCCAGAACCGAGTTCGACACTTGCGGTCGTCGGAATGAACTGGCAGGCCGTCTTATTGACAAGATTCCATTTGTGTTGCAACGCCGCATTTATAGCAAGATATTCTTCAATGGATGGAACGGCCTTGAATCCGATTGCCTCAGCAACAGCACACTCAAGTGTCGTGCCAAGGGCATCCCATCTGTTGTTGTTAGTCGTCACTCTATCGAAAGCCATAACTGCAGATGCCTCACCCGCAACAAATTCCCTGCTTTTCACACCATCGACCATGACATAATCATTTCTACTGCTGCCATTGCACTTGAATTCCCAATCACCAGATGAGTTGATTTTGAGAGATCCATCGTTGGTAGTGCCTTTCTCTGTCAGGATCTTGCCGCTAGCTGAATCGTTCTTCTGATAAACAAACAACCACGCCAGCGAATTGTAATATCCTGGATTGCTCTTTGCATTCGCAGCCGAATAGTCGCAACCATCACTGAAGAGCACGAACGGTTTCTCGCCTCCGAAATAACTCTCATCACTGGACTTGTAAGTTGCGGTTGCAGTGCCGTATGAGTTGAATCTACCGCCTTTGTTGGTCGATTCAACAGTGTAAATCACGCTTGTAACGGACGTAGCATCATCTTCCTTGAAGAACCAATTGGCCGTGTTCGAAGCATCGAACCCGAACTTTACCTTACTGCTGTAATCATACGGCGATATCGTCAAAGTCTTCCCGTCCGCTACGGCGAGTTTGCCCGTGCCGAAATAGCTGGGCGCGGTTATCGTGGAATCTGCATTGAGCGTGACATCGCCCGCGCCGGCAAACGAGCCGTAGAAGCCGGAAGTCTTGGCTACGATGCCATTCGCGGTCTGGATAGTACCGGCACCTGTCAAGGTTCCGGCGGCAACGGAATCCGCGATAAGCTTGATTGTCCAACCATTCGTTATCTGCGTCGTTGTCGCGCTCGATGGCGTAAGGGTCAGTGTGGCAGCCACATTCACAGCCCCAGACACATTGATCGTGCCGTAGCCGGAAATCAGCACACCTCCCGACGATGATGTCTGCGTAATCGAGCCGATATTGCTGTCGCCGGACATGCCAGACCAATTGAAGGTATTGCTACCTGAAACGGCGAGATTGCCGCCGCCAAGAATCTGGCCAATGGTCTGCGCCTTGTTCATGTTGGCCATTGTGAGCGTCACACCTTCATTGATTATCAATGTCGGGAATGTATTGTAGGCATTGACCGTGCTGCCTTGACCGTTGATGGTAAGATTCTTGTCAATCGTAACCGATTCAGAGACACCGCGCGAGAGCGTGATCGTATCGCCCGCGCTTGCGGCATCGAT
>JAFSMR010000037.1 GCA_017447805.1 Kiritimatiellia bacterium
GGCAATTATCTTCGGTAAAGCTTATGTTTTGCGGAAAAGATTTCTTTAGGAAGGGCGGGTCTGAAATAGTCCGAGCACTAATGAGGGTTCGGAAAGATTTTGATGTAGAGGCTTACTTGATAGGTGATTATGACCATGTTGACTATGCGTCATCATGGGTGGTGGATAACGCGGAAGAGATGCGGAAGTTGATTGCAGAAAATAGCGACTGGCTGCATTGTTACAACTCAATGCCTAATAACGAGATGCTGGAGTTGTCCAAAACGTGCCATATAGGTCTTTTGCCCACAAGAGATGACACTTTCGGGTATTCGGTTCTAGAGTTTCAGGCATGCGGATTGCCCTGTATAACGACAGACATCTGTTCTTTGCCAGAAGTAAATAATGATGAGATTGGTTGGCTTCTAAAGGTGCCCAAGAAGTCAAATGGCTCTGCCGACTTTTCGACAGTGGAGAAGATGCGGGAATTGTCGCAGGTGATAGAATGTGGCATTGAGACAATATTGAGAGAAGCATTATCTAAGCCCGAGAAAATTTTCCTGAAGGGTCTGAAGTCTCTTCAGAATATTCAATCAAATCATACGCCCGAAAAATACGGGCTGCGACTTGGGATGATATACAAAGAGGCGTTGAATTAGTGAAAATCCTCTATATCAGCGATCGTCGTGACGGCGGCATCTTGCGTCATGTGCGATGTCTGCGTGAATGCTTGTCGCCAGAGGTGGAGACATTAGAAATCGGCAAAGGCGGAGATGAGGAGTTCGCAGGGAAGAGCGGTCATGACATCAAGGAGATTTGGCAGATTCGTCGGGTGATAAAGACCTTTAAGCCCGACATTGTTCACTTTCATATTCCTGCTTTAATGATGGCGATGTATGTCAGGCTCTTTACGAGGTTGCCGGTTATTCGCAGTTGGCACACACCCACTACTGGTGAAGAAGGTCTTAAGGATAAGGTTATGCGATGGCTGATGGGGCGCGGTTGTTATTATCTACCGGTCAGTTCAAAAACATGGGAAGGGCTAATGAGATGGGATTCTGGAATCAAAGGAGAGGTGTTTTATAATCCAGTTCGGATTGGTAACCATGTAGAACATGTAGAGCCTGTAGAAAAGGTTGCGTTTACCTTGGGAACGGTTGGACGTTGTGATCCAGCTAAAGGCTGGTCAGATCTTGTAACGATTGCAAAAATAACAGGCTTACATTGTTTGGGTGTTGGTGTTACAGAAGACGAGGCTATATCTAAGTTTGGGGATTCGGCTAAAGCGATAGAGTGGAAAGGGCCTCAACCCAATGGCAGAGAATGGATTGGCAAGATGGATGTCTTTGTGCTGACAAGCAAGCATGAAGAAATGCCGACTGTTGTTCTTGAATGTTTTGCGGAGAAGACTCTGATATGCGGTTTTATTCCCGAAGGTGGGATGAGCGAGATTCTGTCATTCTCCGCAGGCCCATTGAAAGAAGTTTTTATAAAAGAGCGTGACACGACGCGTCTTTCGGAGATTGTCATATCTTTGTCGAATGATGAGTCTAAGCGTAAGGCGATTGTCGAGGACGGCTGGCAAATACTAGTCAATCACTTCGATGCAGAAAAGAACTGCCGAGGCCAGTTGATGGATGTTTATAGGCGCCTACTAACCACCAACCACTAGTCACTAACTACTAATCCGAAGGATTTAATATGATTTGTTTCGCTTGGTGTGGATTCCCTCAATATGCTGCACGGTGTGTAGGCGCATTCGTAAGAAAAACACCAAAAGAAGATGTTGTCGTGATAGCGACGAAGCCTGCTGTCCCTGTGCTGGGGATGGAGCGGCTTTGCGGATGTAGGGTGGTATGGGTCGACGAAAATGATACGCAAGATATTGCATACCATCTAGGTATGGTCCCCGATAGATATTTTGTAACTGGATGGGCAACACCTTGTTTTAATCGTTATAGGGATCAAGTTCGCCGAACCTGTGGCAAAACGTTTCAGCTGATAGACAATAATTTTGTCGCATCATTCAAGGAGTTCATAAAGTCAATCCGCTTTCGGTTACTGTTTAAGTCCAAATACGATGGGTATATGGTGCCGGGTAAATCTGGCAGGCGATTGTTGAGATACTATGGAGTTCCAGATAATAGAATATTTGAAGGCCTATATTCTGCCGATGGAACATTGTTTACTGATGGAGGCCCATTAGAGGCTAGGGATAAGCGAATTGTATATGTCGGGCAGTTTTGCGAGAGAAAAAATGTGTTGGATTTATGCCAAGCTTTCGTGAATTCCGCTATTGTTGAGAAGGGATGGTCTCTTTCTATGTATGGGTGCGGTCCGCAGAAGGCGGCTCTAGTCGAGATAGCCGTCAGAAATCGTGGCATTGAAATTAATGATTTTCTCCAGCCTGAAGGGTTGTCTCATGTGTATCGTAGTGCGCGCGTTTTCGCTCTTGCGAGCAAAGAAGAACATTGGGGGCTTGTCGTCCATGAAGCAGCGCAGAGCGGATGCTATCTTCTTCTTAGTGATAGGATCGGGGCCGCGGAGGATTTGCTAGGCTTGTCCAATGGAGCCAGTTTTAATCCCTATGATATTCATTCAATGAATCGGGCATTTCGTCTTGTAGCGAAATTGGAGAAAGAGGATTGGCTAAATGCTCGATGCGAGTCCTTGAGTTTGGCAAAAAGTATATCAATCGAGAAATTCTCTACCGGTATAAATAAGATGCTAGAGTTATGTTGAAAACTAATCCATTTATGAGACTTGTTGCCAAGGATATAGCTTATCTTGTCCTTGCAATTATCCTCTTGAGGCTATCAAAGGGGGCATTTGTTTTTTTGATAGTTCTTGCAAGCGCCGCATTTTCGCTGCACAAAAAAGGGGGCGCAGCAGTTGCCTGCTTTGTATCTCTCTTCTTCTTGCAAAATGTTAATTTTGCGATAGTCCCAGCAACAGTGATGATGAACATTGGTTGCAAGATAGGGATAGCTATAATTGGTATGAGCATGGTGGTCGCCAATGCACCAAAGTCAAGATATAGATTGCCGCTGGGGGGGCTTGCAGGCTATATGATATGGATGAGCATATCTTCAGCGCAGGGCTATTTCCCGCTTATTAGCTATCTTAAGATTCTTAACTACTCCCTTTTCCTTTTGGCGATAGGGTTCTCTGTGCGCTATATGCAACTATCGAGAAATGATGCTATGCAAATAAGAGCTATGTTTTTGGCTATTGCTTTTATTATGGTAATTGGCTCTATTATGACGCTCCCATTTCCGTCGATTGCTTATTCAAGACAACTGGAAAAAGCTGCAAGTTATGGAATTGAAATTACAGGGGAAATGCTTCTTGCTTCTGACGAAATGTCGCTTTTCAACGGCCTTTCATGGCATAGTCAAGCTTTGGCGCCAATGGTCGCAATAACAGCTTTGTTTGTAGGATGCGATATGTTGTTTATAGAGAAGCGATTTACTCTAATACACATTGCGATACTGGCGGTCTCTCCTGTTGAAATGTTTATGACAAGATCTCGTACTGCTCTATCTACCGCGATGATTGGAGGGTTGGTTCTTGTATTTTACGCTGTAAAGAACGCGGCAATTCCCTTATCGTTGAAAAAGAATGTTCGCTCTTTAACTACAATCTTTATTGTTTTAGGGTTAATCGGCTTGGTCGTTTTGCAATTGCACGATCAGGGGTTGGATAAATGGCTTAGGAAAACGGAAGATGTACAGACTGACGACCGAACGCTTGGGGAGGCAATCACATCCACGCGTATGGCATCCATAGAGATGAACATAGATGACTTTAAGAGAAGCCCAGTGTTGGGTACTGGCTTTCAGGTTATGTTCTTTTTCCCGTATTTATACCAACATGTCCCTTTTACATCTCTATTGTCGGCGCCTTGCGAGAAAGGAGAAACTCCATTGGTAGTATTTGCGGAAGGTGGTGTTGTCGGCGGGACGCTTTTTTATATTTTCGTAATCGCGTTTTATGCGTATTGTGTTCGCAGAAAGCTTGTTTGCCTATTAACTTTATTCACAGCCCAGATGGTTTCGAATTTTAGCGAGTCGACATTCTTTTCGCCAACTGGAGCTGGCGGGTACCTATGGATTTTTACAATGCTTGGCGGTATGACATTGGACTATATTGTAGCAACTTTATGTGATATACATGACCCACGATATAACATCGATACAACCATACAAGACCCGTATAGAGTGGGTCGATAGGTGGCGAGGGTTGTTGACTCTTCTTGTTGTGCTAGGCCATGTATTTGGTATGGCATCGCACATGGGTGGGGTGTCGTCTAATGATTTCTTTTCGCTATTAAGAAACTCCATATATCTTTTTCATATGCCTGCTTTTTTTGCTTTGTCTGGTTTAGTATATAGAGGGAGATGTGAGAGCTTTAAGACTTACTTAACGAAAAAGACAAAAAGATTGTTGATCCCATATTTTTTCTTTTCTGTTTTGTCGACTGGCATTTATATAGTTATTTCCGGAGGGTTCTCTTCTGCCGTTTCAATTTCTACCGATACGTATTATAGTGAAACTCATCGGGCTATATTACCTTTGTGGAAGCAGTTGATTGCTATTCTTTTCGCTAGTGGATGGCCATCAGGGGTAGGATTCAAGATGAATAGCGTTTTGTGGTTTCTGCCCTGTTTGTTTGTTGTAGATATGTACGCATATTTATCGGATCGATTGTTTAAGAAGAGATATTGGAAAATTCTAAATATTTCTGCGATGGTTGCTATTGCATGTGTGTGCATTCGCTATGATAATTGGATGTTGCCATGGGGATTGATGCGAGTTCCCGAAGCATTTTGTTATTTTATAATAGGTAGGTATTGCATCGGTAGAATCGAGTTTCGTTATTCCTCCGCGTCTTTGTTGTTAGTTATAGGCGTAATTTTTTGCGCCGCTCAAGCTCCAGATTCGTGGGCAAGAAAGGTCTCTTTGCTTTGGTATGTCGCATTTACGAGTTTTGCTATATTGGGAATATATGCGAGTGCTTGGTTTTCTCAATTTGTAAAGGTTCGTTTCTTGATGACAATCGGAGGCGCGTCAATAACGATAATGATGGTTCATAAGTATTTGATAATGGGCCTATTGCTGAAGATACCAGGGGCGATAGCAATCTCGCAAAAGGGGGTCGTCGCCTTTTTCGCGTACACATTGCTCGTTTCGGTCGTGGCTGTTTTGGGTGGCCTTTGTGCAAACTTTGTATTTAGAAAATATATGCCGCTATGCATCGGAGAGAGGCGAATTAAATGAAAATTATCCAGGTAATTAAGACATTGTCGGAGGAATATGGAGGGCCTGCAAGGACAGTGCAAGGTCTAGTTTCGGGCTTGAGTAAGTGCGGTGTAGATGCTTGGCTTGTCTCTTTGGATGAATGTGTTCACCCGTGGGTGCAGGGGGTGCAAAATTATAGAAATCTAGGTTCCCCGAAATATTTCGAGACAATTCGTCTCATGGATGATTTGATTCACGAGTTACGACCGGATATTATACAGCTCAATGACTTTTGGATGCCTAGATTGCATGCATGCGCAATTGCCGCCAGACGCAAAAAGATCCCTTATATTCTTACTCCACATGGCACGCTCGACGAGTGGAGCCTTAGGCAAAAATGGTGGAAGAAATATCCGGCTCTTTGGACATATCAAGGCTACGATATGTGTCATGCTTTGGCTATTCATTCCACAGCAGAGCATGAGATTCGCCAAATAAAGAAGTTTTGCGGAAGGACCCCCGTATATTTCAATACGAATGGAGTGATATTCCCGCACGATTTGCCGGAGTGGAAGCTTCGTGAAGACGGGTTTAGAAGAGCCGTATTCGTTAGCAGAATCCATAAGAAAAAAGGCTTGCTGAATCTGATAAAAGCGTGGTCCAAGGTTAAACCGGCCGGTTGGAAGATGGAAATCGTCGGTACGGATGCGGATGGATATCAAAAGGTTGTTGAGGATGCCGTCAGTGAATATGGGCTACAGGACGATTTTATCTTTACCGGGCCATTATCCGACGATAAGAAGTGGGAAGCGTATAGGCGAAGCGATCTATTCGTTTTACCTACTCATACCGAGAATTTCGGGATTGTCGTTGCCGAGGCTTTGTATGCTGGAATTCCTGTTGTCACTACGAAAGGTGCTCCATGGGGCGATCTATTAGATAGGAATTGTGGGTGGTGGGTAGATATAAGCGTCGATGCTATCGCAGAGGCTCTGAAGAGCGCAATGTCATTGACTGACGAACAAAGGCTTGAGATGGGTATAAGAGGGCGAGCGCTGGTTATAGAGAAATATTCCTGGGATAGGATAGCGGCGGATTTATCTAAGATATATCAAAGCCTACTAGAGGCGAAAAACAATCGAGAATAGGAGTATCATGGAACTAAAACTACCCAAAAAAGCCTTAGTCACTGGTGCGGCTGGGTTTCTCGGAAGCCACTTGTGCAAGAGGCTTCTTGATGAAGGCTACGAGGTTACTGCATTGGATAACCTTTTTACGGGCACTAAGAACAACATAATCGAGCTATTTGATAATAAGCGTTTTTCGTTCGTTTTGCATGATGTAACGCAGCCGTTTTGGGGCCAGTTCGATGAGATTTACAATCTGGCGTGCCCTGCAAGCCCGATACATTATCAGCATAATCCTGTCGAGACTCTCAAGTCCAGCGTTCTCGGCATGATGAATATGCTGGACTTGGCGCTGAAGACTAAGGCTAAGATTCTACATACGTCAACGAGCGAGGTTTATGGCGATCCGCTTGTTCATCCGCAGGTCGAGAGTTATTGGGGCAATGTGAATACTATTGGCGTACGTAGCTGCTATGATGAAGGTAAGCGCTGCGCCGAGACTCTTGCGGCAGATTATCGTCGCGAGTATGGCGTCGATGTGCGTATGGTTAGGATCTTTAACACTTACGGGCCTCACATGCACCCGAAAGATGGTCGCGTGATATCCAACTTCATTATGCAGGCGCTAAATAACGAGGATATTACGCTATTTGGAGACGGCCTTCAGACTCGAAGTTTCCAGTACTGCGACGACTTGATCGAGGCTATGCGTCGCTATATGGAACTGCCGCGTGAGACTGTCGATGCATTCTGCGAAAAGCATAAGCTCGGCACTCCTGTGATAAACACCGGTAACCCCGGTGAATATACGATAAAGCAACTGGCCGAGGAGACCTTGCGGCAGCTGCCGGAGTCCAAGTCGAGACTCGTCTATCGTCCAATTCCCTCCGACGACCCCAAGCGACGCAAGCCGGATATTACCCTCGCAAAGGAACTCCTTGGCTGGGTGCCCACAGTCCCTCTACAGGAAGGCCTTGCCAAAACCATCGCGTATTTCAGAGGCCTTATCGGTGTGTGAGTTATCTTGATTGTTATTGTGATATTAGGTATAAGTGCGAACAGAGACTCGCCCTCTGTTCGCAAGTGTGGCTTTCTAGCAAATCTGTTAACCGCAAGTCGCAGATTTGCTAGCAGGGGCGGTTAGTGTACTGTCGCACAATTCCACGGATTGTCCGCGCATATTATTGTGAGAGTAGCACATTGGAACGATGTACCAATTCCCATTATATCGATATTGCACATGCGCACCTACCTCAGCAGCCCTTGTGCACCCTTTGACTGAACAATAAGTTGGCCATCTTCTAGCACCACTGTAATTGAGCCAATGGTTCTTCCAGGAACCGCAACGACAGTTTGGAGAACAATCGCTTGAGCCGTTTATGTTATGCATCCACATTTACAAAATCACCTCCCTCCTCTTCGCTGGAGTCGAGTCAGTTTGAAGTCACTTCATGGTGGTATCTTCTCTTCGTACACCCTTAAATCGAGTGCCGTCCGCTTTGCCGTCCATTATTCGCCCTGTCAGAGGGTCGCGCTTGTACCAGATATCATTCACGGGGTTTTTGAATTGTGTTCTTGCACGGACTGCGCCGTTCCTATGATTGTCACCGCTAGGTGGATTTGTAGCCATTATATGTTCCTTCTTATATTATATGAATTACTACATGTAGTGTAGCAGAGACCATGCCAATGCTAAATACTGTGCCTATATGTGTCATATTGGCGCATATGTGCGTCAACCGATAGAAGAATTGGCCAGATTGTCATATAGCAGAAATTAAGCCTTGTCGGACGGTCTTACAACGGAGATGCTCGTATGGCCGTGTCTGAATGATAAAATTGGTCACACTTATTCCCTCAGTTGGAAACATCTCGCCAAATTCATCAAAAGGCGCGAATTGGTGTGCGGGTAACTGGTGCGGCGAAGCCGCAAGTTATGAGGTATGAGTGATGGGGGATGAGAAGGGAACGGGCACAGAACTGGGGAAACAGGCCATTTCCCCAGTTCGGAACAAGCGCCCCAGCCTATACATCCACGCCTAAAAACTTCCACGTCCGTGAAATTTCTGCTTGAAGCGACTCCCCATTTGCCTGCAACCCGGCGAAGTTCATCCAAAATCGTTAAACACCTTTCGTCCAGTAACACATATTATAATAAGTGTTCCAATTCCCGAGCTTAGTAGGTTAAGCTACATATCACAGTAGATTCATAGAACACATATTATAATATGTGTTCCTGCCATATCAGACCCAGGTAGAGCAGTTCCCAGTGAAGATACCAATGACACATATTATAATATGTGTTCCAAGTTTACTCGTTTCTATGGTTTGGTACAGGCCGACTCCTGAAGAGTAGCGCAAGGAGCAGGATGCCGCCTACCGCCAGCAAGCCTATAGCAATACATGATTAGTAGTTAGTCTCTAGTCGCTGCCTCTGGATCTGTCATCGCCAAGGATGTCGAATCTCGGTCGGTGTCGGCGGCAATCCTGCCAAGTTCATCAAAAAGCGCGAGCTGAAAAATAACTGACCTTTCCGTTATCATCCTTACCAAGAACGAGCAGCTGCATATTCAGCGGCGCTTGAGTAATTCTAGTGATGTCAAATTGTGAGTGTGCGCAGGAATTCCTCTACTGGAATGCAGAGGACATCATTGCGGAGATGCCTCTCGGTTCCGCGATAGAGCAGGATGCGCCGCGCTTCGGGATAGTCCGCCGCGAATGCCCTGAGCCCCGAAAAATCCTTCGGGGAGAGCCTTGCTGCGTTTTTCACTTCAATGGCATCGAACCTGTCTTCGCCATAGATTACGAAATCGACTTCCTGCCCTGTGTGCGTTCGCCAGAAGCTCAACGTGTCACCCGTGGCGCGGTAATCTATCCACGTTCTCAGCTGCTGAAAGACAAGTCCCTCCAGCGCGGCTCCGTCGATTTCGGCGGGCAGATCGAGCGGCCCCTTTGGGCGGACTGCGCGAAAGACGCCGGCGTCGAAGAAATAGAACTTGTCGTGTCCGACGAGCCGGCGCTTTGCCCTTCGCGTGAACGGCGGCAGTCGCGCCGCAACGAGCAGATCGACGAGAATCGAGAGGTAGGCGTCCACCATCGTCCTGCTTACGCCGCAGTCGCGGGAAATGTCCGTGGCGGAGTAGAGCGAGCCGTGGGAGAAGGATATCGCTTCGAGGAAGCGTGCGAATGCAGGAAGATTCCTGACGAGACCTTCGTACTGGACTTCTTCGCGGACATAGATCGCCATGTAGGTGGCGAGCGTCTGCCTCCAGTCTTCGGAGGAGATGACGAGCGGAATCATGCCGCGCACAAGGGCGTCTTCGAGCTTAAAGTCCCCGCCCATTTCCGCCGCGAGGAGCGGATGGCAATAGTGGACGACGGCGCGTCCAGCCAGGAGATCCACACCGCTTCGCTTCAGCTTCCGGGCGCTGGAGCCGGTCAGTATGTATCGACGGGCGCTGCCGTCGCGTTCGATGAGCCTATGCACGACGGGCAGAAGGGAGCTTACGCGCTGCACTTCGTCAATGACGATGGTGCTGGTGTCTGGGTGCGCGTCGATCATCTCGGCGAGCCGTTCGGGCTGGGCTTCGAGCCGAGTCTTGATATCCTCGCGCAGCAAATCGATATACAGGGCATCGGGGAACGTATCGTGAAGCCATGTGGACTTGCCAGTTCCTCGTGGTCCGAAAAGGAAGAAACTTCCTTTGCCGAAATTGATGAGCCTTTGGTACTTCATGGCGCATATTGTATCAAATATCCTTGAAGAATGCAAGTGTCGCGTGCAAAATACATTGAAAATTGAAAGTTTGTCGTGCAAAATGCAATCAAGGGCTTCGATGCTATACAGTTGATGTAGGGGGCGATTCAATGACAGACCTTTCAGTTGTCATACTTGCGAAAAACGAAAAGTTGCACATCAAGCGGTGTTTGGAGAAGCTTGCGCCACTTGAAGCGCGGCAAATCTTCGTAGTTGACTGTTTTTCTACAGATGGCAACGACAAGATTGCCGCAGACATGGGCGCGGTTACCGTGTTCAACAAGTGGCCGGGACTCTATGCCAAGCAGTTCAACTGGGCGTTGGACAATCTGCCAATCAAGTCGAGTTGGATTTTGAGATTGGATGCGGACGAGTATTTGTATCCTGATGCAATTGAAGAGGTAAAGACCCTACTTCCAAAGTGGGACGGAGAAAAGGTCACGGCTGGCGGCTTGCCGCCGGACGTGACCTCCCTCTCTCTCTCTCTCGCGCGCGCGTTTTTTGCGGTCGCAAAATAAGGTTTGGCGGGACCGCGCATATCCCGATGGTTCGGTTCTTCAAGTATGGCATTGGCCGTTGTCAGGATCGTGCGATGGACGAACATATCGTCACACGCGAGGGTGTGGATTACAGACTCAAAGGTGAGTTTGCTGACGATAATCTCAATACCATGGACTGGTGGCGCGAGAAGCATCGTGGTTATGCCAAGCGCGAGGCAATAGATGCGCTTGCTGGAGAGACGTTCAAGACTTCGAAGAGCCTCTACTATCGCTTCCCTCCATATCTTCGCGCCTTCATTTACTTTTCTATCCGATATTTTCTTCTTCTCGGCTTCCTTGATGGCTATGCCGGCTGGATGTGGCACTTCTACCAAGCTCTCTGGTATCGCCTCCTCGTCGACCACGAGATTGGGAAGATGAAAAGGCAACAGGATTTACAAGAGTGAAGTAAGGTTTCGTGCACATGCTTACGATAAAATGCGTTACGAGAAATATCATTTGTTCGCGCTTGACATTTCGTCGGTAATTATGTTATAATTCGCGGCATGAAAAATCCATTTAATTATCTGCAGTTCGCTAAAGGCGATCAATTCTATGATCGACGCGAGATTTTAGCGGATTTGCGGTCGCGTTTTCTGAGCGGACAGACCAATGTCGTCATTTACGGTCCGCGCAGATACGGCAAGAGTTCTCTTGTCTCTGAACTTGCTGAGCGGTTGGAAAATGCAGGGATTATCTGTTTTACCTTCGATATGGTAAAAATGGCAACTGTCAGCCTTTTTGCCGAAGCTTATGCGACTCGTCTTTATCGCCGGCTTGCTCCGGTGCGCTCCGGCGTCCGGCAGATTGCAGATTTTTTCAAGCGTCTGCGCCCCAAGTTGACCATAGGGAGCGATGGCGAGGCGGGCTTTACGTTCGACGCCGTGCCGGGCGGAATGGGACCAGAGGAGCTTTCGGAGGTTCTTGATCTGCCGCAGCGCCTTTCGGACGGTAAGCGGATCCTGATAATCATGGACGAGTTTCAGGAGGTCGAGTCTATGTTGCCGGATTGTGGATTTGAGCGTGTCATGAGGTCTGTCATTCAGGGGCATCGCAATGTTTCCTACATCTTTCTCGGCAGCCGGTATCATTTGCTGCGGCGAATGTTTACCGATCATGCTCGCCCGTTCTATAAGTCGGCGATTACCATGATGCTTGACAAGCCGCCGCTTGAAGAGAGCGTTGCCTTCGTTTGTTCGCGCTTTGAAAGTGCGGGAAAGGTCATTGCTCCCGAGGCGGCAAGGCGGCTTGTCGGCAGGGTTGCAAATATACCGTACTATATTCAACAGCTTGGATTCGAGACTTTTCGACTTGTTGACGAGGACGGTCGTAAAGAGGCTACGGCTGAGGATGTGGATGCCGCCTACGGCAAGCTGTCCGGATTTAACAGGGATCAGTACGAACAGGCGATGTTGTCCTTCTCCGTTGCGCAAAAGCAACTTCTGATTGCGTTGGCGCGTGAAGAGACGAAGGAATTCGATGCGGAATACCGCTCGCGGCATGGGCTTGGAGCTCCGTCAACCGTGAATTCTGCGAAGAAGAAGCTGGTTGAGGATGGGTACATAGAACATGTTGGTGGCATGTGCTGCATTTCAGATCCGCTATTCGCCGGGTATCTGCGTAGTTAATATTAGCAACAATCAGAACGGCCATCGAGAGCGTCCTTTCGCAGAAGGGATGAGGGATGTTATGGTAATCGCGAGTTAAAGGCGTATTAACTAACCGTTATTCCTGTAACACATATTATAATATGTGTTCCGAGTTGACTCGTTCCCATGGTTTGGTACAGGCCGACTCTTGAAGAGCAGCGCAAGGAGCAGGGAGTCGCCTACCGCCAGCAGGCGTTCAGCAATTCGTAATCTGGGGCTTCGTCTTCAAAGGGCGGTAGTCGCGCAAGGGGCTGTAAAGCGGCGGCAGACGGCAAGAATGATTGCATGGTGGATTGGTTTACAGTGCTAAAGTTGGCAAGAATCGTGAATCGGTCGGTTCTGATGTGAAAAATTTAGAGAATCGGCCGCACGAGCGTCCGATTTTTTGGTATAATGTGCGGCGGACCGACCGATTCGGAGATTTGAAATGACGGATATAGAGAAGATCATTGAGCATCTGCATTACCACCCAGGGGTGGGGCGCAAGGATTTGATGGATGCGTTGAATCTGGGCATAAAGGATACCCAGATGAAGGCGCTGCTGTCGAAAGGTGTTGCCAATGGTGACATACGCTTTGAAGGCAAAGCGCGTGCCACAAGGTATTTCATAACGCCCAAGGCGCAGTTGCTGCGGACCGTCAATCTTGATTCGTATTATTCAGTGGATGCGGATCATCGCGACATGCAGACCTCTTTCAATTTTGATTTGATACGAGATGTGTTGCCGCGAGTGCGGATTTTTACCGAGGACGAATCGAAGTTTCTGAGAGACAGGGAACTGGCATTTCAGAATCGAATGAAAGAATATCCCAAGGAACTTTATGCCAAGGAAATGGAGCGCCTGGGAATCGATCTTAGCTGGAAGTCTTCGGAAATCGAAGGTAATACATATACGCTTTGGGAGACGGTAAATCTTCTGAAGGACAAGGTTGAGGCGACCGGCAAAAAACGCGAAGAGGCGATAATGCTTCTAAACCACAAGGAAGCGTTGAAGTCCATCATTGAGCACAGCCAATATTTCATGAATCTTTCGTTGGCTCGAATGGAAGATGTTCATTCTGTTTTGATTGAAGGTTTGGGTGTGCATCGGAATCTGCGGCATATCAGAGTCGGTATTTCTGGAACGAACTATCGGCCTCTTGATGTGGAGTCGCAGATACATGAAGCGGTGGAGGATATGTGCTCGCTGGTGAATGGCAAGGAAGATCCCTACGAGAAATCGTTGTTGACCTTGCTTCTCATTGCATATATTCAGCCGTTCAATGATGGCAACAAGCGGACAAGCCGTCTTATGGCAAATTCGCTGTTGATTGCGCGTTCGCTGTGCCCTTTGTCGTTTAGGACAGTTGAAGCCAATGATTATCGTGCGGCGTTGCTGCTCTTCTACGAGCAGAACAATCTTTCCGCGTTCAAAAAGATGTTCCTTGAGCAGGTCGAGTTTGCGATGAAGGAGTATTTTTAATTTGACTCGGCATGAGGTCTCCCGACGAGCAGCGCAATGAGCAGGAAGCCGCGTACAGGCAGCAGGTGTACAGCAATTCGTGATTAGTGGTTAGGCGTTAGTAAGGGCCGTCCAATAATGGGAGGCAATTCTTTTTCGTAAATACCCCCTTGACACCACCATGGCAATATAGTAAAATACCGGCAACTAAACTGAGATTTACTAAAACGCGGTTTAGATTGGAGGTTTGAAAGATGAAATTCTATGGCAGAGTCGATGAGATAAGGACATTGCGGGATATTCGTGTACGCGCGTCTCGCAATGCGCAGTTCACTATTGTGACAGGACGGCGTCGAATAGGAAAGACGGAACTGATTGACCAGGCATTGAACGACGGTACGCAGGACTACATCTATCTTTTGATAACAAAGCAACTTGAAAAGCCGCTTTGTGCTACGCTTCAAGAGGAGGTGGGGCGAGTGCTTGGCGACAGGCTTAACATGATGGGCACCGCAGAACGCCTGATTGACATCGTGCGCACGGTATTTAAGGCCTCGGTTGATCGTCCTCTAACGCTTGTCATTGATGAATTTCAGGAGATAGACAAGATTGATTCCGCGTTCTTCAGCGAGTTGCAAGGTCTTTGGGACAGCTACCACAAGAAGGCGAAGATAAACTTTGTCGTGCTTGGTAGCATCTATCGGCTCATGACGAAGATACTCTTCGACAAGCATGAGCCGCTATATGGTCGAAGCACGGCGCACCTTCATCTGGAGCCGTTCCCCGTCTCTGTCTGCAAGGAAATACTGCGCGACCACAATCCAGGATATTCAAACGACGATTTGCTGACACTGTGGACCATGACAGGTGGTGTGGCGAAATATGTCGAGCTGTTCATGGACAACGACGCCTGGACGAGGCATAGCATGATTGAATCCGTGTTCGCCCCAACGAGCATACTGGTGGACGAGGGACGGAACCTGCTTTCTGAGGAGTTCAGAAGCGAAGGCGGGACATATTTCTCAATCCTTGCGTCCATTGCGAGCGGGAAGACGAGGTTCTCCGAAATTGAGACTGTCTCGGGCAGGGACATAGGAACGTATCTGGCCAACCTTGAAGGGCACTACCGGCTCGTATGCAGGATTGTGCCTGTCTTTGAAACCGGTAGGGTCAAGAACGCGGCCTATCGGATTGACGATTGCTTTCTCAGGTTCTGGTTCCGATTTGTGTTCAAGAACCAGCATCTCATAGAATTGAAGCGCTACGATGCGTTGAAAGCATTGATGGAAAGGGATATTGACGCATTCAGTGGGCAGGCGTTGGAGCGCTATTTCAAGGCCAAGTTCATAGAGGAGAGGGCGTTCACCAAAATTGGAAATTGGTGGGATAGGAAGGGGGAGAACGAGATAGACCTCGTGTGCGAGAACGAACTGGAAGATGCTCTTGTGTTCTACGAGATCAAGCGTGACGCATCACGAATCGACTTGAAGGAACTTGAGTTCAAGGCGCATGCCTTCCTGACAAAGAACCCGCAGTTGAAGTCGAGGAACATCTCCTACCAAGGGTTGTCGATGGAGGATATGTGAGGCGTTATCGCTCTGGCTTGCATCGCCATTGAAATAGCAAGCAGGATAACGGCCAAGCGCGAAAAGGCCCGCTGGTACAAGCCGACTCCCCGACGAGTAGCGCAAGGCGCAGGATGCGGCGTATAGGCAGCAGGCGTTCGGCTCCGGGATCTAGCCGCGCGCAAGGGCTTTTGAAGCAGCGGCAGAAATGATTGCTTACTAGCACATCCCAAGGTATGGGAGTCAAACAGCCCAATGATACATAGCAAAACAGCCCAAAAACACAAAGTAAAGTGCCGCAAAAACGCAAAACACCATTGATTTCAACGCGAGAATATAGTAAAATACTTTCTGAACCATCGGAGAAGACGCGTTGATTATGAACTATATTCCAAGAGTTGTCGATTCAGAACTCGATCTTAGGCTTCGGGCTGTTGGAGCTACGGTTTTGGTCGGCCCCAAGTGGTGCGGCAAGACAACAACGGCGAAACAGAAGGCGAGGAGTGTGCTTGAAATGCAGGATCCAGACCTGCAGGAAGGGTATTTGCGACTCGCGCAGACAAAACCGTCTCTCCTGCTTGCGGGTGAAACGCCCCGTCTGATCGATGAATGGCAGATTGCCCCGAACCTTTGGGATGCGGTTAGGGTTTCCGTGGACAGAATGGGTGGAAAAGGGTTGTATCTTCTTACCGGTTCGGTGGTGGTTGACGACAAGAAGATAAAGCATTCAGGGACAGGGAGAATCTCCCGCCTTGAGATGTCGACCATGAGCTTGTACGAAACGCAGGAGAGCTCTGGTGAATTGTCGCTGAAGGGATTGTTCAACGATCCAAGGGCGCAAGTCGATGGTGCGAAGGGTGCGCTTTCGTTAGAGCGGCTCATTTTCAGTGTGTGCCGTGGCGGATGGCCTGCGGTTATGGATGCGAACGGGGACGATGCAAAGCTCTTTATCGCCAAGGACTATCTGCGAAACATGACGGAGGTGGACATAAGCAGGGTTGACGATGTGGAACGAGATTCGGCGTTGGCTGCACAGATATTGAAGTCGTATGCACGCAACATTTCCACTTTGGCGACAAAGACCAGCATACGGAAGGATGTTCTTTCCGTTAGGGATGTTTCTATGGTTACGCTAGATTCCTACATTAGGGCGCTTGAGAAACTCTTTGTATTGCGCGACATCGAGGCGTGGAATCCGTCTATCAGAAGTGCGACAGACATTCGAGCAGGGAAGAAGAGGGGTTTTGTGGATCCGTCGGTTGCTGTCGCAGCATTGGGCGTTGGGCCGGAATACTTTCTAAAGGACTTCAAGACATTTGGGTTCCTTTTCGAGAGTCTTGTTACGAGGGACCTGCGTGTCTATTCTCAAAGTATGGGCGGCCAGATTTCCTATTATCGTGATCGATACGGGCTGGAGGCCGATGCTGTTCTCCACTTGGAGGATGGCCGCTATGCTCTGATTGAGATTAAACTTGGGTCGGCCGAGATTGAGGAGGGAGCATCTCATCTTCTTGAGATAAAGCGTCTTGTGGCAGAGCACAACAAGACCGAGATACAATGCCCTTTGCGCGAACCGGATTTGCTGATTGTAATAACTGGGGGTGAGATGGCTTATACTAGGCATGATGGTGTGCATGTGATTCCGATTGGCTGCCTTAAGCCGTAAGTGGTGCAATTTTATGTCTCCCGACGAGCAGCGCAAGAAACAAGAAGCCGCCTACCGCCAGCAGGCCTACTGTAATTCGTAACTTCCGCGCTCTCGCGGTGATATGTCTCGACCTACTCCTGTGCGCCGCGACATGCAGGTGTTTGGCGTATCTCCCTGGGCACCGCTTTCTCGGCGTCTCCGAATGATCTTGTGCGATGAAGCTCTCAATCATAGTTCCTGTCTATAATGTCGCGCCATATTTGCGTGAGTGTCTTGAATCGCTACTCGCGCAGACATTCCGCGATTGGGAATGTATATGTGTTGATGATGGCTCTACAGACGGTAGCGCGGAGATTTTGGAAAAATATGCCGCCGCCGATTCTAGAATTAGAGTAATCCATCAGGCAAATCAGGGCGTAAGCGTAGCGAGAAATGTTGCAATAGATGTCGCGCGCGGAGAGTGGCTAGGCTTTCTTGATGCAGATGATTCGATCGAGGCGGATTGGTTTGAGAAGATGATGAGCTACGCAAAAGACGGAGTGGATATCGTCCACGCCGATTCGCGTTATTGTTTTGAAGGCACGGGGTCTTCCGGCGAAGGTACATACAGGACTTTTCTGCGCGATGGTTGGTCGCAATTGAATATTGTGCGACGTTCTATAGTTGGTACAACTCGCTATCCGGTCGGCATGCGTCTTAAAGAAGATGTAGTTTTCTTTGCTACATTAGCTTTGAAGGAGCCTAGTGTCGCCTGGGTCAGAGAGAGAGGGTATAACTATCGTGCACGCGAAGATAGTGCTCTTGCTGTTCATGTTTCTAGCGAGGATAGTTTGCGTTTTGCAGAAGAGATATCTAAGCTTCAGTTGCCGCGAGAGGATATAGGACGCACTCTTGGATATGATTTGATATTGTGGGTCAAGGGACGAGATAAAAGGAGCGGATACGATTCCAAGAAGTGCCGGATATTGAAGCTTTGGCGAGATGGAGTAAAGAGTGGAGAGCTGAGGTTTCGCGATCTCAGGGGCTGGTGGCGTCCAGGGCTTTGGTTTTGGCTTCATACAGGTAGACTTTGGCTATTCGACGCAACAATCTTTCTTAGGGTATGGGTAGAGGTTTTATTTAAAAAGGCGGTCGGATGATGGAGCGGGATATAATACACATAGCGATTCCTGCCGTTGGCGAATATCGCAGATGGGCGGAGGTGGCTGCGCAAAGCGCAAGACGAGTCGCGTCTTCGCCGGTGGAGGTGCATTTACTCGATTGGTCTAATGTAGATAGGGCCAAGATGGAAGCGTTTGGCGAATGGCATGGTAGCGCAATCGCTTGGTCGAGGCTGTTCCTCGACGAATTGCTGCCATGCGATATCGATTGGGTAATTTCTTGCGATGCGGACATTCTTTATCGAGGGGATATAGCGAAACTATGGGCGCTACGCGATGAGCGGTATGTCGTAATGATGAGCCGAGATTCCCAGCCGCCTTGGAGAAAGTTCCATCCTGTTATTGAGCAATGGCTTGGTACGCATCCCGAAGTCGATGCAGGCGATATTTTGTGCAGCGGACTTACTCTGATCAATCTCAGAAAGTGGCGAGCGGAAGGTTGGCAGAGAAGGGTGAAAGAGTTTATTGTCAAATATCCTGATGTCCCGTTTCTCGATCAAATGGCGCTCAATGTAGTCTTTAGAGATTGTAAAACTGCGTTGCCGAGAGAGTGGGGTTGCTTCAGCGGAGATAGGAACGAAGACATTGATTACAATGGCGACTGTGCAATTCATTATGTTGGCGATACTCCTTGGAAGCGTAAAGGAACAACGCGTCTTATGAGCGACGCTGTAGTGTTATGGCGAAAAGAAGCTGGGATGCGTTGCGGCGGTTGGCGACGCTGGCTGTGGTTGGCACTGCGCGCGACTAGTCCTCTCTGGCGTTGGAACAAGTCGATGGCATGGCATTTTAGGACGGCTATAAGGTGAAGATTCTGCATGTAGTCCCTGGGCTCGATGTAATCGGCAATGGTATTGCCGTCGCTGCGAAGCTGATTGCAGGCGAGCAAAAGGCCGATTTGGTCGAGGCGCGACTTTTCTCTAGAGGAAAGGGCGACATATCGCAGTATGATGAGATCTGGGTTCATTCAGCGTGGCTGCCCATGGTGTTTCGCTCTAGCAGGCGAGTTCTGAAGGCTGGCAAGCACCTCGTCCGAATGTCGCACGCGAACTACGACCCTGTGCGCCTTGCATATCACGGCTTGAAGAAACGGCTAGTTGCGCCAATCGATCGTTACTATCTTCGCAGAGCCGATAAAGTCATCGCTACCTGCGAGGCAGAAGCCGACTGGATCCGCGCATACGAACCCCGCTTCAAATCCATTGAGGTTACAGACCTCAAGCGTTTTTTCAATCTCAATACCCACTCATACCTCATCTCGCATCCCTCATCCTTTCATCTTCTCTATTTAGGCCGCCGCCATCCATTGAAAGGTGTAGAATATCTCGAAACCGCCGTTTCTCAACTCAACTCCTCCAATCCCACACTCACAACTCCTCCACTTCTAAGAATCGTCAGCAATGCCTTTGGCGATGAGCTTGAAAAAGTCTGGTCCTGGTGCGATGTCCTCATCCTTCCGACTCTCTCCGACAACTTTGGATTGGTAACCGCCGAAGCCCTTGAGCGCGGCAAACGAGTGATAACAACCGACGGCGCTCCGGCCTGGGGCGATGGCAACACCTACGGCGGCCGTCTCACCTATCTTCGCGGCTATCGCAACGGTACATCTGACGAGAGAGTGAAATTGCTTAAAGCTGCAATTGGAAATTTAATAGGCTAGTCGTTGGCGATTAGTCGCGAATCGGGCCGTTCTGCAAAGGGCGGCTTTTTCTTTATGGAAGATTTGACTGCAGGAATGAAAGGATAGAGCGGCGGTAGGCGCTGCCTTTTGCCGAAGCGGCGCGGCGCTTGAAAATTTCGGAAGGGGTATCTTGTTCGGTCAAGCAAATATTGCTTGTTCTCTGGACAGGAAGATATTCTTTCCAAGGCACGGCGACTTCATGCCAAGCCCCATCTCCGCCGCGAACATCTTTGTAATCAACCCGGTCCTCGGCGCGATAGCCGTGCGCCGTTACGGCGACAGTGCTTTCGCCTGCTCTATTTTCCACGACTTGCGTTTTTAATATGTTGCGCGTGACGCTCTCAGGATGCTTGAACCAGCCTTCGCCGTGATAGTTCGCGATTGCTTCATGCTCCCAGAATGAAGATGGATTGCCAAGGGCATCTTTCCAAATATCCTTGTGTGTCCGGATTTGCTGGTAAAGAGGAATGGAAATTAAAGGTGCGAGCGTGAAGTAGGCATCCTTGAAATATTTCTCGTTGAATTTGATGAAGAATGATTTCGCCGCGTCATAATCCCAGTTGTGGAAATGCTCTGGGTCGGTATCGATAACAGCTTCGTTTAGATGGTGGGCAAAAATCAAATTTATTTTCTGTTGTTTGATAAATGCGAAATCATCACCGTAGCCAACGGTCGAATCTTTCATTAAATTCAAAAGTTGCGTCTGGGCGATTGGTGTAAAGAGAAGCCTGAACTCGACTTCGTGGTCTCTGTCTTTTGCGTGAAACCAAGTTTCGAATTCGTGATTGCTCATCAAGGTAAAGTTCGAATCGTCCGTCAGATTGCGCGAATATGACTTGAGGCGGCTGAGGCGCCACTTTTTCCGGATAGAACTCCAAAGCGCGCCTTCCTTCGAACTCAAGCCCGAAGGCTCGCGTGAGAATGAAAGATTTGGCGCGGCATCATTGCCATAAATTAGGAATTTTTGTTCGTTATAAACCGGGATTGGCTTGGTAACATAAGCATGAAGGGTTTCATGGCGGCGCACTCGGCGCTTTTTGCCGTCCACGCCTTCCTCCCATTCGGTCCAGGAAATTTCTTTTGTTCCTTCATAAGTCTTCTCGCCCCATTCCATATCGAGATAATGACCGAATACGAAGGGATTCCCATTTATGAGGCCTGATTGCGCGAAGATAATCGATTTGCCATCATTGAAAGAATCGTCCCAGCCGAACTCGTCATGCAAAGATTCAAGTCGGGCTGCGGCGAAATATGGGTCGAACTCAAGCCTCGGCACGGTTTTTTCTATCAATTTAACAGGAATATCCCAAGTGTATAATCGATTGAGCGCTTCCATTTGTTTCCAAGCGACGGCTTTCTTGGATGAGATTAGCGCATTGAGATCTGAAAGAAGCTTCGCCGCCGCCTTATATGGCGCAACCATGGCGCAGCCTAGAATTACGCCAGCTAAAATCGTAAAGATGCACCATACTTGAATTTTCGGGTTTGCCCCGCCCTTGGCAAGCGCAATGAACAACGCGACAACCGCGCCGATGAAGCCAAGCGCTTCCAGCCAGCCGTAGCACGTCTTTTTGTTCTTTGCCGAGTTCGCTTTTTCTTGAAGAGATTTGATTTCTTTTACAAGCGCCCGGTTTGCTACGATATCGATTTTCGATTTCCGGGTCAGTTCTTCAAACTTCTCGCGCGCCAATTCCGAAAATTTGGCGCGAAATTCATCGCGATAGCGCGCGAGAGGTTCGTAGACATCTTCAATCAAAAGAATGTTCCCCTAGCCTGCGCCTTGATCTCGGCAGAAGCCGTGAAAGGGATGCGGGTCGTGTAGCCTGAGCGCGCGGCGACAATTTGTTTGGTCGGCCACGCGAAGACATCGGTATTCCATTGCATTACGGAATCATTGTAAAGCTGGCGCGCGGCGGTTATTTCTTTTTGGAGGTAGCTGTTTTGCTGAATGGCCTCGGCGATTGCTGCATGCGCCTTGAGATCGGGATATGCCTCGACCTGCGGGAATAGCCTGCCGAAGCAGCCGTCGATTTGCGTAGCGACAGAATTCCGCTCCGATTCCGGAAGTCGTCCGCCACGAAACGCCGCGACGGCTTTCATTACGTCCTTATCTAAATCAACCGCCTTTTCTACCAGCTTGGCAAGATTCTTCAAAATCATTACTCGTTGTTCAAGGTAATTATCGATAGTAGAAGCGTCGGCTTGTATTTTCTGCTGAAGTTGCTGAAAATAGTTCTTCGCGCCGACTTTCATAAATAGAAAAATCACGCCCGGCAATATTCCAAGCAACCATAGCAAAATTTCGAACAAAGTCGACCCAAAACCTACACGGACCGGAATTTGCCGCTCGATTACATTGATATCGCGTCCAGCGCCATTTACCGGACCTGTCATTTCATCTAGCTCGTTCGCCATCTTCGTTATTCCTTAATTGCTTACTACGCCGCAGATTATAGCATTTTTATCGACTATTTGTCAACGCCTCCGGCGGAGTTCTAGTGCTCGCTTATTCAAACCGGGCTGCATTCCATTTCCCCTTAGCCCTTGACCCTTTGCGCTAAATATGATATCATATAGGCATAAAATTGCGAGAGGTCATGTCTGGAACGTTGCTCAAGATAGAAAATCTCAAGAAGAACTTCGCTTCGCTCGAGGTGTTGAAAGGACTTTCGCTGGAAATCCGCAAGGGCGAGGTCGTTGTGATGATTGGTCCTTCCGGTAGCGGCAAGTCGACATTCCTCAGGTGCATGAACCTCTTGGAACAGCCGACCGAGGGGTCTATCTTCTTCAACGGAATCGATATCGTCTCGGCGAGCGAGAAGACGAAGAATCGCGTGCGCAGCGAGATGGGTATGGTCTTCCAGCATTTCAATCTTTTCCCGCACTTGACGATTCTCGATAACATTACTCTCGCGCCGAAACTCGTGCGCGGAATTGACGCTGCGGCCGCCGAGAAAAAGGCGATGGAGCTACTTGAGCGCGTTGGGCTCGAAGACAAGGCGAAGGCGTATCCTCAGCAACTCTCGGGCGGGCAGAAGCAACGCGTTGCCATCGTGCGCTCGCTCGCTATGGAGCCGAAGGTGATGCTCTTCGACGAGCCGACGAGCGCGCTCGACCCGGAGATGGTGGGCGAGGTTCTTGACGTGATGAAGGACCTCGCGAAGAATGGTATGACGATGGTGGTCGTCACTCACGAGATGCACTTTGCGCACGAGGTCGCAACGCGCATCCTATTCCTCGATGGCGGCCGCATAGCCGCCGAAGGGACGAGTGCCGAAATCTTCGGCCAACCGCACGATGGGCGCCTTGGCGAGTTTCTCGGCAAGGTGCGAGGAGAATCGGTAAAGTAGAACTTTTTCCCTAATTCAATTCACATACAACAAAAGAAGGAGTGAAAATATATGAAAAAATTGATGGTCGCACTCGGTGCAGTGGCAGCTACGGCCGCCCTGTTCACGGCACAGGCGCAAGAGACTTCTGTCCAGGACCAGCCCGCGAAGAGCGAAGAGGTCGAGATGGAAGATTCTGAGGAAGATGATACCTCGCCATTCGAGGTCGCGCTTCAGGCCGAAGTGAATTCCGCCTATGTTTCCCACAACCGCATCTTTTCCGATACGCCAGTCGCGCAGTATGACCTTTGGTTCCAGATGAACCTCCCGGATTCTTTCGGCTGGCTCGCGGCAGATATCTGGGCCAACCAAGAGCTCAACAAGCGCCATAGCTCGCGCAATAACGGCAACGGCGGCAGGCAACTCGGCGGAATCGGCGAGTTCGACTATGAAATCGTCTACGGCAACTCGATTGGCCCGGTGAACTTCACGGCCTCCCACCTCTGGTATACCTACCCGCGCTGCAACTGGGGTTCTCAGAAATTCTGGACCTTCGGCGTCGAATACGATAACGAGTTCATCGTCCCGAGCGTCAAGTATTACTGGGAGCACTATTCCCACAACGATCCCAACGAGGCGTTCATGATTGACTTCGCGCTTTCGCGCGGTTTCAAAATCACCGAAGCTCTCCAGCTAAAGATCACCTCCAAAACGACTCTCTACTCCTCGGATTACGCGAAGTATATCTCCGGCGGCGAACTGAACGAAACCGTGTTTGGCGGCTGGGATAACGGCGTGGCGCTAAGCTACGCTCTTACCGGCAACTTCTCGCTCGGCGCTCACCTCAACTACCTCTACAAGCTTGATCACCGCGTGCGTCACTGCCCGGGCTGGGATTCCTATTCGGTCGGCGGCGGCCACAGTACTCACGACGGGCTAGTCTACGGCGGCGTTTCCGCCACCCTCTCATTCTGATACGAGATTTTGAAATGGGGGGAACGACATGAAGAATATTCTGATTGCCTCTGCGGTGCTTTTCGCACATGTCGCATTTGCGCAAGGCGAGGCGCCGGCAAACGATGCAATTGCGCCGGTCGCCGAGGCGCCGGTCGCTCAAGCGGATACACCGGCGCAAACGCCGGCGTATCCCGTATCCGTTGTTGTTGACGACGAGACTACTACATACGACCTTTCTGTCATCGCGGATGCCGAGAACATAAAGGGCGCGAAAGCGTACATCGATGCGTACGCAGACAACGTTCAGAAGGACGAGGCTTTCAAAGTCCACGAGGCAAAAGCGCTAGAGACGATTCGCGCTGAGAATCGCTTTTTCGGCACCTGGTGGGCGGTGTTCCCCCCGCTATTGGCCATCTTCCTCGCGCTCATAACGAAGGAGGTCTATTCGTCACTGTTCGTTGGCATTGTCTCCGGCGCTCTACTTTATTCCGGCTTTTCCTTCGAGCTCACGCTAATGCATGTCGTGAAGGATGGCTTCATCGGCTCGATTGCCGACGCCTACAACATCGGCATTCTATTCTTCCTCGTTCTTTTAGGCGCGCTCGTGGCGATGATGAACAAGACCGGCGCATCGGCGGCGTTCGGGAAGTGGGCCCAGACGCATATCAAATCCCGCCTCGGCGCACAGGTTGCGACGATCATCCTCGGTATACTCATTTTCGTGGATGACTATTTCAACTGCCTTACCGTCGGCAGCGTGATGCGTCCTGTGACTGACGCTAAGAAGGTTTCGCGCGCAAAGCTCGCGTACCTCATCGATGCGACGGCTGCGCCTATATGCATCATTGCGCCGATTTCCAGCTGGGCGGCGGCTGTCGCGGGCTTCGCGAAGGGCGCGGGCGCCGAAAGCGGATTCTCGCTCTTCATTAGCGCAATCCCCTACAATTTCTACGCAATCCTGACCATCGTCACCATGTTCGCGCTTGCGCTCATGAAATTCGACTTCGGTCCGATGAAACGCCACGAGGCCGCGACCGCAGCCGGCGAGCCTGACCTTGGCGCGATAGCGGACGCTACCGAGATGCTTGCGAAGAACGATCGCGGCCGCGTCATCGATCTCATCATTCCCGTCCTGGTGTTGATTGCCTGCTGCATGGTCGGCATGATCTATTCGGGCGGGTACTTCGGCGGCGATAATGCGGGCAACTTCGTGAAAGCGTTCTCAGACTCCGATGCCTCGGTCGGCCTCGCGCTCGGTTCGATTGTGGCAATCGTCTTCGCCGTTGCGTTCTATCTCTGCCGCCGCGTAATTTCTTTCCGCGACTGCATGGACGCCTTCTCGGAAGGCTTCAAGGCGATGGTTCCCGCAATCATGATTCTCTGCTGCGCCTGGACTCTTAAGACGATGACCGATTCGCTCGGCGCAAAGGTGTTCATCTCCGATCTCATCAGCGGACCGGCGGCGGGGCTTTGGAACTTCCTCCCGGCGATAATCTTCGTCATCGCGATTATACTCGCGTTCTCGACCGGAACGAGCTGGGGCACGTTCGGTATTCTTATTCCTATAGTCCTTGCGGCAATTCCAGGCTCTTCGATGACGATTGTCGCCGTTTCTGCATGCATGGCCGGCGCGGTCTGCGGCGACCACTGTTCGCCGATTTCCGATACTACGATCATGGCTTCGGCCGGCGCGCAGTGCAACCACATCGTGCATGTGAATACCCAGCTACCCTACGCCTTGGTCGTCGCGGCTGTCTCGTTCGTCGCCTACATCGTTGCTCCCTTCATCGGCACGGCGTGGATATCGCTTCCGCTGGCCATCTTGCTAATGCTCGCGACGCTGTTCTTCATTAAGCTCGTCATCAAAGGCCCGGCTTGCGGCGCGGACGATGCAATCGCACACAAGGTTAAGCAGGTCGAAAACTGAAAGGATCGAAAAATGAAATTGACTAAAGTATTGAAAATAGCGCTTGGGGCGCTTCTCGTGGCCGGATGCAACGAGATGGATGACGCAAATAAGTTATCCGTCGGGTTTGATGCGGATTTCCCTCCCTACGGCTACAAGGAAGGCTCTGAGTACAAGGGCTTCGACCTCGACCTTGCGCGTGAAGTTTGCACGCGCAAGGGTTGGAAGTTTGTCGCCTGCCCTATAAACTGGGATGCGAAGGATATGGAGCTCAACTCCGGCGCGATCGACTGCATCTGGAACGGCTTCACGATGCAGGGACGCGAAAGCGTTTACGAGTGGACTGTGCCGTATGTCGACAATTCGCAGGTAATCCTCGTGAAATCTGGCTCGCAGATTAAGACTCTCGCGGACCTCGCGGGGATGGTCGTCGGCGTCCAGACCGATACGCCCGTCCAAAAGGCGCTTTCGAGAGGCGGCGAGAAGGAGTCGCTCGGCGCGACGTTCAAGGAGCTAGTCGTGATGCCGAACTACAACCAGGCGGTGAACGAACTGAACATGGGCGGCGTTGACGCCGTGGCGATGGATGTGGGAGTAGCCAAGAAGAAGATGGCGGATCTCCCCGGCAAATTCGAGATGCTATCAGAAATCGTGATGACCGAAACCTACGGCATAGGTTTCAAGAAGGGCAATACCGCGCTCAAGGACGAGGTCGAGGCAACCCTCAAAGAAATCTTCGCCGATGGCACGGGCGCCGCGATCGCCGAGAAGTACGGCATAGAACAGGCTTCGCTTTTGCTCAAGTAGGCGAGCGACATGACATTCTCGTCGATGATTGTAGATCTTCTCGGAGGCCTTTTTGTCTCCGTGGAGATCTTTGTCTGGACTCTTGTTCTGGCGTTGCCGTTCGGATTCTTTGTGGCGCTTGGGCGAATGTCCTCCAATCTGTTCGTTGCGGCGTTCTTTCGCATCTTTATTTCCATCGTGCGCGGAACGCCGCTTATGTTGCAGATTATGTTCGTTTACTTCGCGCCGTATTTCTTCTTCGAGATGCCGCTGTCGAAGTATCCGCGAATCTTGGCAACCGTAATCGCATTCGCGATCAACTATTCGGCCTACTTTGCCGAAATCTACCGCGGCGGCATTCTTTCGATTGATGGCGGCCAGCGCGAAGCTGCCAAGGCGCTTGGAATGAGCCGCGCGCAGACTTTCTTGCGCATCATCCTGCCCCAGACGATAAAGCGCGTCATTCCGGCTGTCGGCAACGAGGTAATAACGCTTGTCAAGGATACCTCCCTCGCGTTCACGATCGCCGTCATGGAAATGTTTGCGATTGCAAAGCAACTCTCGAGCGCGAATACTTCGATGACGCCGCTTGTTGCTGCAGGCGTTTTCTACTATTTGTTCAATTACGCCGTCGCCTGGACGATGGAGAGAATCGAAAAGCACTTCGCTTACTACGACTGAGCGCTCCTCGCAATGTCGAATGTCGAATGGTAGGACGCAAGTACCGTTTATTTTTTTGACGCTACTTTCGTCCACGGTCGCAAGTACCGTCAAAATTCTGACGCTACCTTCGTCCACGGTCGCAAGTACCGTCAAAATTTTGACGCTACCTTCGCCCAGGGCGCAAACAGGTTCAAAATTTTGACGCTACCTTCGCCCACGGTCGCAACCACCGTCAAAATTCTGACGCTACTTGCAACCAGGGTCGTATCGTTGAAGGTTGCAGGTTTTGAATGTTGAAGGTTGTAGAAGCTTTTAATGTGAAAATGTTGCCAATTAGGGAAACGGGCAAGACCCGTTTCCCAAAAATTGAAATACCGAAAAACTGCCGAAAAGCCCGCAATTTGCTCAAATCTTTTGTCTAAAACACAATTCCCAACTGATAATACAAGACCTAAATTCTCACTTAAGATATTACGGCGCCACCATAACATGATGGGCTAAACAGTTGAGATTTTTGCCGGAATATTGTATAATATGCGCCGTTAGACATAAGAGAAACCATCAATGACCAACTCTGACGAGATACGCATTGCCGAAGCTTGCGAGAACAACTTGAAGCATGTAAGCCTGACGATCCCCAAGGGGAAGCTCGTCGTGTTAGCGGGCGTGTCGGGGCGCGGCAAGTTGTCCTCACCGGAACGCCGCGCGATCTCATTGTTTGCCCGACCTCAAAATGGATGGCAGGCATGTAAACATGACAAGAAAGGAACTTGAATAATGACTAATAAAGAGCTACGTGATATTGGCGAATTGTACGACGCCAACTACGATCCGGAGCTGACGAGGCTTTTGGACGAGTGCAAGGATAAATGCTGGGAATATAACCAAATAAAGCCCAGTGATTGGGCGGCGAAGGATGCGAAGCTGCGCGAAATAATCGGCAGCGTCGGCCAAGGCGTTCGTGTTCAAGCGCCTTTCTGGTGCGACTATGGCAGTAACATCACCTTCGGCGAGAATTTCTACGCGAATCACGGCCTCGTCATTCTCGATGGTGCGAAGGTCGTTTTCGGCAAGAATGTGTTCGTTGCCCCCAACTGCGGCTTCCATACTGCTGGGCATCCCCTCGATGCCGAGCGCCGCAACAAAGGTTTAGAGTACGCGCGGCCCATCACTGTCGGCGACAACGTATGGTTTGGTGCGGGCGTTCAGGTTCTTCCCGGCGTGACGATTGGTGAAGGCGTGGTCGTGGCCGCAGGGGCCGTGGTAAATAAGGATGTTCCGCCCCACACGCTCGTCGCTGGCGTTCCGGCGAAGGTCGTAAAAGAGATTTGAAAGGAATCCTACCGTGCATTGGTCGGGCGCATTTGCCGCATACATGCTCGGCAGTGTCGGCCTTGGTCTCGCGGCGGTTGCAATGGGTTACTTAATCGCCAGACCATGAAGGACAAAAAGGATTTGTTGCACTCCGTTGCATAAACAGATGTTGGCGGGTTTGGGAAAATGGGGAATGAGTTAGCAGTCAGTAGCTTTTATTTAATTTAGTATGTAGGTCATGTAGAATATGTAGTTGGAGTTACGCGTTAAAATTTTAATTTGCCGAGCACAAAATTTTTCGGGTGGGGTGCTAGACTTTGACCACAGAATTTGCTATAATGTTCGCCAAATTGCTTATAATAAGGATGAAAAAGTGATGTTAAAGGACTCGATTGCCCGCAATAACTTGTGGAAATGGCTGGTTTTAGGCCTATTAGCTGTAATTTCAGTGAAAGTGGCGTATCCGCCGGCAGAAAAAATCAGGCGAGGTCTCGACCTCGCGGGCGGTACAAGCTTCACGCTAGGAATAGATAAGGAGGCGTTGGCCGAGACTATCGTTGCAGCCGATTTGAGCCTTACTAATAATGCCCCGGCGGTGGAAGCGAAGATTAACGAGACGCTTAAAGATTGCGATGAGTGTATCATTTCGGTCATTCGCCGCCGTGTTGACGCGATGGGTCAGAATGAACCTGTAATCCAGACTCTTTCTACCGACCATCGTCTGCTAGTGCAGTTGCCTGGCGCCGATGAGAAGGAACGCGATGCTGCTCGTGAGCGTCTTCTTAGCGCCGCGTATCTCGAATTTCGTCTCACTCACCCGAATGACGAAGATGAAGTTGCGAAGGTGCTCTCGAAAGATATCGCACCAGAAGGTTACAGGAAAAAAGGCCGCGGGTATGAAAGAACCGAGGATTGGGCTACGCTTTCCAAGGTTCCTGGCTATGAAGCAAGGCTTGCAGCATTCCAGACGAAGGATGATCGCTATCGCTTTATGCTGGAAAAGCGCCGCGAAGGGACTGAGCCCGGCAGCCCGGTAATCTATGTTCCTCACTTTGTTTCTCGCAAGGTGAACCTCACGGGCGATGATCTCGAAAGAGCTTCTTGGCAGCGCGATTCGGTAAAGGGTAGCTATGAAGTGAACTTCCGTCTAACAGCAAAGGGTGGCGAAAAGTTCTCGAAGCTCACGCGCGAATATAAGGCCGGTGGATCGAAGAATCCTAAAGCAAAGGGTCGCGCGCTTGCCATTATTCTCGATAATGAATTGATTTCTGCGCCTACGATTAATGATGTAATCGATACGGAAGGACGTATTACCGGCAACTTCACGCGTGAAGAGGCGCGCCGTCTAGCGGATGATTTGAACGCCGGTGCTTTGCCTGCTCCGCTCAAGATCCTTTCTGAAACCACGGTAAGCCCGACAGTTGGACAAGATGCCATTAGTTCGGGCATTACGGCTTCCATCATCGGCTTTATGCTGGTTGCGATTTTCATGTTCATTTACTACTGGTATGCAGGTCTCGTTGCGGATGTCGCGCTCTTTCTTAATATAGCGCTTCTTCCTACGGCCCTCGTTCTTGTAGCAAATATCCTCGGCGTTTTTGCTAAAGATGCGTCGATGGGCGGCGGCTCGCTGCAGCTTCCCGTGTTGACGATGCCTGGTATCGCAGGTCTCGTTCTTACTCTCGGCATGGCGGTTGATGCGAATGTGCTTATCTTCGAGAGAATCCGTGAAGAATTCCAGAAGGGGTCAAATGCCGGAACTGCGGTTAAAAATGGCTATGGCCGCGCATTTACCGCAATTTTCGACTCTAACTTGACTACTATCATTACGGGCATCATTCTCTTCATCGTCGGCACAGGCCCAGTGCGTGGTTTTGCGATTATGCTTACCGCAGGCGTAGTGCTTTCGATGTTCACCGCGCTCGTCGTAACGCGTCTAGTGTTTGACCGACTAGTCAAGCCTGAAAGCACCAAGCCTTTCAAGATGCTTCAGTTTTTCAAGGCTCCAAAATTCGACTTCCTCCGGTTTGGCAAGTGGACGACTATTGGTTCGTGGGCGCTCATTGCGCTTACGCTAATCATCTTCGGCATTAGGCTTTGCATTAACCGTGCATCGGTTCTCGCCGTAGATTTGACGGGCGGAACTTCGATTGTTTTCAATGTCGACAAGGATAACAAGCCGACTGTCGCTGAAATCCGCGATACGCTCAAGCCTTTCGATAATGCTATCGTAATCCAGTATCAGGATAATTCCACTAAGGAATTCGAGGTAGTCGGTGAAAATGGCGAAAAGAAAGTCGAGAAGAAGGATGTCGCAACATTGCTCGTAAAGACCGGCGAAACTGGTGAAACCAAGAAAGGCAAGTCTATCGCGAAGGGCGATGTAGGCGTCTATATTAAGGGCGTTCTTGCCGAGCGCTTCCCGCAGGCAGGCTTTGGCGACGATAATTCGATTGATTCGAAGGATGAAGTCGGTTCGGTCGTTGGTGAAGATTTGAAGAGTTCAGGAACGAAGGCGGTAATCTTCTCGCTTATCGCGATTCTGATTTATGTCGGCTTCCGCTTTGAATTCGGATTCGGCCTCGGCGGTCTCGTTGCTCTCGCGCACGACGCGTTGATTTCGCTTGGTCTCTTCTCGCTTTGCGGCCGTCAAGTTTCGCTTATTGTTATTACCGCGCTATTGACGATTATCGGTTACTCGATTAACGATACGATTGTAGTGTTCGACCGCATCCGTGAAGCTTGCCGTCATGATAAGCGCTCTAGCTTCTACGATATTTGCAACACTGCTATCAACAGTTGCTTGTCGCGTACGGTAATTACTTCGGTAACGACACTCTTCGCGGTTCTCGCGCTCTTCCTGTTCAGCAACGGCTCGATCTTCGATTTCGCGCTTACGATGCTGATTGGTATCTTCGCCGGAACATATTCTTCGGTCTTTATCGCGACCCCGATTATGTATTGGTGGTATCGTGGTAAGAAGCCCAGCTTCGAAGAAGAGGAGAAGAAGGCCGAATGACGGCTTTAACGGTCATAATAGCCGCGTATCTTATCGGCGGAATTCCATTCGGGTTCCTGATTGGCAAGATGCGCGGCATAGATATTCGCACGGTTGGCTCCAAAAATATTGGAGCCACCAATGTTTTCCGCTCGGTCGGCAAGAGCTGGGGACTTCTCGCTTTCGCGCTTGATTTTCTCAAAGGGTTTCTGCCGTGCCTTGCAGTGAAAATTCTCGTCTCGCGCGGAGTAATTTGCGAGTCTTGGCTTCCCCTCGTTGTCGGCATCTTATGCGTGGTCGGCCACATGCTTACGCCTTATATGAAATTCAAGGGCGGCAAGGGGGTCGCGACTGCATTTGGTATGCTAGTCGCGCTTGTGCCGTCGCTAGTCGGTGTTGCGTTTGCCGTGTTTATCGTATTCTTTGCGCTCTCGAACTATATATCGCTAGGCTCTTGCATGGCTGCGGCGTTTCTCGCTATCGGCGTTTGGTTCCCGTGGCTTGGTACTAGGGGCTGGCATGATTTGCCGCAGGCGATTCTCGTTACGCTGATTAGTATTTTCGTTATTTGGAAACATCGCTCTAACATAAAGAGATTGGTTTCCGGAACGGAAAATAAGATTTATATCTTCAGTAAAGCCCCTAAAAGCGCTTGAAGAAGTGAAATACACTTACCTATATCAGACGAAGCAGAACGAAAACAAGAGCGGCGAAATAAAGGCGCCGAATCGTGCCGAGGCGTATGCCGCTTTGCGAAAGCAAGGAATCCGCCCGTATCGTCTTATAGGGGATGATCCAAAGAATTGGCGACCATGGATAATTGGCGGCGTTATTGCGTCTCTTGTAGTCGTAATCGCGGCCTTGCTATTTTCGCTTTATTCCAAGAATGGCGGCGGGAACACGGATTTGTTTGCGCCTGCGAAAAGAGCTCAGATTTCCGGTGATATTCATGAAATCGCCAGAATGGCCGAGAATAATTGGGCAGATGTCCTTTCGACCAATCTCGATCGATTGCTTTCCGCCTACGCTCAACCGGGTTGGAATCTCGGCGCCGTCAACATGGAAGAAGTGGATCTCGATGTTTTGGAAGCAGAATTGGCAACACCTTTAGAGAGGCGTGAAGATGAACGGCAAGAAGTGCGCGAACTTAAAAATATAATAAGTGCGATGCGCGCAGATTTGAAGGCTCATATTGTCAACGGCGGCACGATTCGCGATTATCTCGAATTTCTCGAAGAGCGCCAACAGCGCGAATGCGATATTCGCGCAAAAGCGCTGGAGACGCTCGAAAAAGCGCCGGACGATATGAAACGTCGCGCTTGGGCAAATCTGAATACTCGCCTTGCGGATATGGGGCTTGCTCCTCTCCCGGAACCGGGGAGAGAAATCGGAAATTAGTAATTAGAAGTTAGAAATTAGGAATTAGTGATGAAAAAACTTTTTTTGATTCTTGTCGTCCTTTCTTCTTCCTTGTGCGCCAAAGGCGTCGCATCCAATGCGTATAAGGCCTGGCAACGCTTTCATTACGAGGCTGAATGTCAAGAAGGGAACCATCTTGTCAAGGTCTTGCTCGGTAGCGACGAGAGCGATACGAAATATTGGATTAAGGCAGAATCTCGCCGCCTCATGAGCCAAAAAATTGAACTCGCGAGAGGCGAGAAGCTGGAATATACCTTCACTGTAAATACTAGAACACCAAAACTTCCAAATGGTTCAAGCGTGAAACTCAGCGGAGCGGAATCTTCTGGCCACGAACGTTGGGATTCAAGACTTACCATTGATATTTTTTGGCGTGGAGCGGCGCCAACAGGCCTCCAAGTCGAGCCTGCCCATGCTGATACCGTGACGATTTTCCTCGCAGGCGATTCTACGGTTTGCTGCTATAACACCGAGCCTTATGCTACATGGGGACAGATGTTAAGCGCGTTTTTTACAGATAAAGTAGCTATCGCCAACCATGCCGAATGCGGAAGGGCGCTTTCTTCATTCAAGAGTGAGCTAAGAGAGGATAAGGTTTTATCTCTCGCAAAACCCGGCGATTGGCTCTTTATTCAATTTGGTCATAACGACCAGAAAGAAAAATGCGAATTCGAAGAGCGCATGCGCCGCTATGAAGAGCGTTTAAACGCTTTGATCGATGCTTTTGAAGCCAAGGGTGGCAGGGTCGCGCTTGTTTCACCAATGGAAAGGCGCAGATTTGACAAGGACGGCAAGCCTTTTAAGACTCTTCAAGAATATGAAGATACTATGGCAAAAGTCGCTAAAGAAAGGAATCTCCCTTTTATCAATCTTCACGATCTGAGCTTCAAGTTCTATTCCACTCTCGGCGAAGAGAAATCGAAATCGCTATTTGGCTTTAGGAAAGAACTTGATAATACCCACCATTCTGTTCACGGCGGTTGGGAACTGGCTCTCGCAGTTGCAAATGAGATTAAAAAAGAAATTCCGTCTCTTGCGCGATATCTGCGCGAAGATTTGCCCAGCTGGTCGCCAGATTCTCCTTCCGGGAACCCGAATATTCCTCGTAGCGGCAAAATGGCAACCGCTAAGCCGGAAGAAAAGTGATTTTGTGGCTTTAAGAAGAAATGAAGCCTACAAATATACCTAAAACGAATGCACTAAGAGCTCTGGACGCTGCTTTGGTCCCGTACGAAGTTCGCGCTTACGATTATGTCGAGCATGGCGGAACTATCCAAGCCGCAAGAGAGCTCGGACTAGATCATCATGCCACGATAAAGACGCTTATTTTAGAGGATGAAACGAAAAAGCCTTTCGTTTGCTTGATGCACGGTGATTGCGAAGTATCGTTAAAGAATTTGGCTAGGGCGAGGGGCTGTAAGAGCGTCTCGATGTGCGAAAGCGCTACTGCCGATAGACACTCTGGCTTTCATGTCGGCGGGACTTCCCCATTCGGCACAAAACGCCGTATGAACGTATATGTTCAAAAGACGATTTATGATATTGACGAAATATACATCAATGCCGGCCACAAGGGTATACTCGTTGCTATGAAAAGCAAAGATATCGATAGGGTGCTTGCCGGGCTAACTATCCCCGTTGATGTAACAGTCAAAAACTGCTGAAGATTTTTTCGCGAAAACCGACAATGCGGCCAAGGTAAACTCCAGAAGGCAAGGGGGCTTGAAAATTCTAAAAGATTATGCTATAATAACGCCCGAATAGGATAACTGGAAATGTGAATCATGGGCAAAAAGAAGCTTTTAATTGTAGAATCGCCGGCAAAGGCCAAGACTATCGGCAAGTATCTTGGCGGCGAATTTGTTGTAAAGAGTTCGGTTGGTCACGTGCGTGATTTGCCGAAGGTGAGCGGCGCTATACGCATAACGCCCGTCGCTGAAGGCGAATGGAAGTTTCAGCCTACATATATAGTAAGCGAAGGCAAGGAAAAGGTCGTAAGCGAACTGAAGGCGGCGGCAAAGAGTGCCGATGAAATTTATCTCGCGAGCGATCCTGACCGGGAAGGAGAAGCAATTGCATGGCATTTGAAGGAAATCCTTTCGCCTACCGCGAAGGGCAAGCCGTTCCATAGGGTTTCGTATAACGAAATTACGAAGACTGCTGTTTTGAAGGCTATATCGGCGCCAGGCGAAATCAATATGCCGCGAGTCGATGCGCAGCAGGCAAGACGAATTCTGGATAGACTCGTAGGGTATAAAGTCTCTCCTCTGTTGTGGTCTAATATCAATTGCGCAAACAGCCGAACTCTCAGCGCAGGGCGAGTGCAATCGGTTGCGTTGAGGCTTCTGGTCGAGCGCCAAAGAGAGATTGATGCTTTTCAGAGCGAGGTGTATTTCGTGATGGGCGTGGAGGCCGCGAAGAAGACTTCTTCCGAGAAATTCTTTGCGAAACTCGCGAAATTCGATGGAGAAAAGCCGGAAATCAAGGATAAGCAGACGGCGAACAATGTCCTTCTTGATCTCGCGGGCGCGGAGCTTCGCGTGAAAGACCTCAAGGAGCAGCCGAAAAAGCGAAATCCTCTTGCTCCATTTACTACATCTACATTGCAACAGGCCGCTTCGAGCGTGCTTGGTTTTTCGCCAGGCAAGACGATGAAGATTGCCCAAAGCTTGTACGAGCGCGGTATCATTACATACATGCGAACAGACTCCGTTAATGTTTCCGCGCAGGCTAGAGCGGCGGCAAAAGATTATATCATCTCGAATTTTGGTGGCGATTTTTATCCCGCAAAGCCTAATATATACAAATCGAAGGGCGACGCGCAGGAAGCCCACGAAGCAATTAGACCTACTAATATCGGCCTAATGCCGGCAGATTCCGATTTGACGGCGGCCGACTTGAAGCTTTACGATCTTATTTGGCGCAGGTTCATCGCGAGCCAAATGAGCGAGGCGAGAACGACCGTGAAAACGGCGTATCTTGAAGCTGTGAAACAAGGGCTTACACATTCTTATCTCTTTACCGCAAGTTGCACTGTAATCGATTTCGAGGGTTTCTTGAAGGTTATGAATCTCTCGTTGAAGCGCAAGAAGGACGATGACGAGGAAGATGGGGATAGCGATGAGGTAGCGACGATTCCTCCGCTAAACAAAGGCGAGCTCTTAAACGCCGCTAGGTGGCTTGCTGAAGAAAAACAAACCAAAGGGCCGCCCCATTATTCCGAAGCTTCGCTGATCAAGGCGCTAGAGGAAAATGGCGTTGGCAGACCCTCGACTTACGCGCAAACGATCGAGACCTTGAAAGCGCGCGAGTATGCCGTATCGGAAAAGAGAAAACTTATTCCTCTTGAGAGGGGTATTCTCGTATGCGATTGGCTTGTCAAAAAACTAGAATCGCTCTTCAATGTCGGCTACACGGCGAAAATGGAAGCGGAGCTCGATAAAATCGAGGATGGCCAGGAGCCGATGAATAAGATGCTTTCCGGTTTCTATTCTCGTTTCACAAAAGCGATTGCAGAAGCGAATCCTGCGCCCGATAGCGAAAAATTCAAATTCGTATTCTCGCTGCTCGATGAGGTGAAGGAGTGGAAAAAGTCCAAGAAAATCGGCAATCGCATATACGATGATAAAGCATTTGTCGAAAGTGTCAAGAAGCAGATGCAAGCCAACACCCGCCCCTTGACGACGAAGCAGCTTGAATTTCTAATTCGCATGGCGATAGCCTATTCTGCGCAGATTCCCGATGTAGAGCAGCGCCTCAAAGAAGCCGGGCTTGGGGCCGGCGCAACAATTCAGCCGGAGCGTGCCGATGAGGAACTCGTGAAATTCTGCTTCGAAATGCAGGAAAAAATAGGTGGCGGCCTTATGCAACATCAATTCCTCAAGAGCTTGCGCGAACAGTGGGAAAGAGGAAAATTGCTTTCTATCAAGCAGTTCGCGATTCTCGCAAAAGCAATCGGCGAAAATTGTTCGGCTCTCGAAAATTGTCGAGAAATACGCGAGAAATTGCGCGATTATGCCCCGCCTGGCGGGTTTGGTCCGGCTGACTATGATCCTACGATTCCCAAGATTCTGGCAATGTTGAGGATGGTTAAAGAATGGCGGCCTCACATGCGAAAAGCCAAGAAAGTCTATGACGATAAATCGTTTGTGGATAGTCTTGCCGATCAATATACACGCCGCCGCACTCTTTCTACTCGCCAGCTTCTCGCGCTAAAGAGAGTTGCCGTTTCTTACAAAGACCAAATTCCGAACTATGAGAAATTGGCGCCGGAGCTAGGACTGTTGAATATTCCATCGAGCTTTGATAAAGAGGCGCAGGTTCTCGAAGGAGTCGATGATCAAGAAAGCTAGATCGGCGAAGACGGCGCGACCTGAACTCAACAGGTTCGCGCCGAACGATGTGTTTTTGAAAAAATTCGTCTCGTATTTGATCGCGGAAAGAGATGTCTCGAACTATACTCTTGAGAGCTATCTTACGGATTTGGCGCAATTCGTTTTTTCAAAATGGGGCGAAGGAAAAGAGCCGCCATACGATTGGTGGCTGGTGACGGAAACCGATGCCCGGAATTATCTAAGGCTGCTTGGCGATTTCAAGGCAAGCGCCAAAACAGTTCGCCGGAAGCTGGCCGCGGCAAGGACCTTTTTCCGTTTTCTCCAGCGAGATTCCGTAGTCAAACAAAATCCATTTTCGCAACTGCGCGGGCCTAGGGAAGCAAAGACTTTGCCGAAAATAATGTCTGTCGAAGAAGCGAAGCGTTTCCTCGCGCAGCCATTGAAAGATCTCGAAGCGAAATTGCTTGGCGACTATCCGGCGCGGCGCGATAGCGCAATATTCGAGTTTTTGTATTCCACAGGTTGCCGAATAAGCGAAGCGCTTTGCGTGAAGTGGGGCGATATCGATTTCGGCCGCGGAGGGGTTGTCGTTAACGGAAAGGGCGGCAAGGAGCGGCTTGTGATATTGGGCGCGCCTTGCATCAAGGCGCTGATCAATTTGAAAAACGCTATTTCGCTGAGGAACAATGCTCTTGCCGCCCCGCACGAAAATGTATTCCTGAGCGATAAGCTAAATAAACTATCTGCTCGTTTTGTCGAAAGACGCATGAAAAAATATCTCGCCGAGACGGGTATCTCAGGCGAGCTTTCGCCTCATAAGCTAAGGCATAGCTTCGCCACCCATCTCTTGGATGCAGGGGCGGATTTGCGCAGCGTTCAAGAAATGCTCGGCCACGCCTCGCTTTCTACAACGCAAATCTATACGCATGTATCCGTTGAGCGCTTGAAAGACGAATTTGCCTCGTTCCACCCTCGCGCAAAGCTGACGCCAAGCAACTAGATATTCTCAAAAATACATATTTTAAAAAATACCCCCTTGACCGGATACGGTGGAATATAGTATAATATGCGCCGTTTTACCCTAGGTGGGGTAGGATGAAGCGAATGATTGCGGGGTAGTCCATCCTCGCGACAAAGCGGATTAATCTTGTAAATCAAATAGGATTGAAAGGAGAAAACAAAATGGAAATGCCAAAGTCTGCCCTTACGGGTATTTCGTTGAAGGATATGTTTGATGCCGGTCTTCATTTCGGCCATCAGACGAAGCGCTGGAACCCGAAGATGAAAGGATATATCTTCGACAAGCGCAATGGGATTCACATCATCGACCTTACGCAGTCTGTGCAGCTTCTCGATGAAGCGGCGGAATTTGTCCGCAAGCAGATTCTCGATGGCAAGAAGCTTCTCTTTGTCGCAACCAAGAAGCAGGTTTCCGAGATGGTCAAGGACCTCGCGACCGAGCTTGGCCAGTTCTACATCACCGAGCGTTGGCTTGGCGGCACTCTGACTAACGCAAAGACGATCCGCTCTTCCGTCAAGCGCATGCGCGCGCTCCAGGCTACCAGCAAGGCCAATGGTGGAGAGCTTTCCGAGCACAAGCAGGAAGCCTCGATGCTTCGCCGCGAGTTGAACAAGCTCGAGAAGAACTTGACTGGTATTGCCGATATGGCCGAGCAGCCTAGCGCGGTAATCGTTGTCGATGTCGTTAAAGAAGCAAATGCCGTTAAAGAAGCTGTTCGCCTCGGTATTCCCGTAATCGCAATCGTCGATACGAACGCCGACCCTGAGCCGATCGATTTCGTAATCCCCGGCAACGATGATTCTGTTCGCGGCGTCGAGCTCATCTTGAGAGGTTTTGCGAATGTAATCAAGAATGCCGAGCAGGAATACAGCGCGAAGGCGGCAGAAGAAAACCGCAAGCGCGAGGCCGATCGCAAGAGCCGTGAAGAGGCTGAGAAGGCCGCTCGTGCGGAACGTCGCGCGAAGGGCACGAAGGAAAGCGCACCTCGCAAGAGCGGCGGCGCAGGCAAGAAGTCGCAGGTAGCGGCAACTGTAAAGGCCGCGGCAAGGGCGGCGAAGGAAGCGGCGGAAATCAAGGCCAAGGCAGACCTCGCGGCAAAGCGTCAGGCTGCCGTCCAAGCAGCTGAAGCAGCTGTCAAGGCTGAAAACGAAGCTCCGGCAGAAGCTCCGGCAGAAGCCCCCGTCGAAACACCTGCGGCGGAATAATTAAAAAGCTAGCCGCCGGCCGGCTGTGAAAGCCGGCCATGGCGGCAAAAAAAAAAGAGCGAAAGGAACATGACAATGGCAATTTCAATTCAACAGATCAAAGAGCTGCGCGAAGCGACGGCGGCTGGCATGGGCGCTTGCAAGGAAGCGCTTACAGCGACAAACGGCAATATGGAAGAGGCTGTGAAGTATCTTCGCGAGAAAGGCCTCGCAGTTGCGGCCAAGCGTGTAGATAAGGAATCCAAGCAGGGTATCGTTGCTTTGGCAGAGAGCGCCGATAAGAAGACTATGGCGCTTGCGGAAGTCAATTGCGAAACCGACTTCGTCGCGAAGACAGAAGCTTTCATAAAGTTTGTCGATGATGCCGCACGCGTCGCGCTGGAAGGCAAGAACATCGAAGAAGCGCTCGGCGACGACTATAAGATGCTTCTTACCAAGACTGGCGAGAACGTAAAGATCCGCAGGTCCGCCCGTTATACTCTCGAAGGGACCGGCGTCCTTTCCGGCTATATCCACATGGGTGGCAAGATCGGCGTTTTGGTCGAGCTCGAAACACCTTGCGAAAAGTGCGCCGCGAGCCAGGAACTCGCAGATGCTGCTCACATGATTTGCTTGCATATCGCAGCAAACGCGCCTAGATATGTCAACCCCGGGGATGTCCCTCAGGCGGAAATCGATGCAGAGCTCGAAATCAAACTCAATGCACTCAAGGAGCAGAAGGGCCGTCTTCCTCCGGAACAGGCTCTCGTCGGTATCAAGAAGGGCATGGCCGCCAAGTTCTGCTCGCAGATTTGCCTCACCAAGCAGGATTTTGTCGCCGATAGCGAAAAGACCGTTGAGCAGTATCTCAATGATATCTCCAAGGCATGCGGAAATGCGCCTATCAAGGTAAAGCGCTTTGAACGCATGCAGCTTGGCGCCTAATTTCACTTGACTCGGCTGATTCATGAGAATCGTAGTCAAGGTAGGTACACATGCAATAGCAACCAAGTCGGGACGGGCCGATAGAAAGGCCCTGCACCGCTTGGTTGCTCAGTTGGCGACAATCGCAAAGGCCGGCAATGAAGTTTTGTTCGTTTCATCCGGCGCTGTAGCCGCTGGCGTCGAGGCGCTTGGGCTTGGCTCGCGGCCGACTAATATAAATGATATCCAGATGTGCGCGGCGGTAGGGCAGGCGAGCTTCATTTATGAATACGAGCGCCTCTTCGCTTCGCACGGCATGAAAATCGGTCAGGTTCTTCTTACTCACTATGATTTTGAGGCGCATCATCGCGCCCAAAATGTCAAGAAATCGCTTACGCACCTCGTTAAAGCAGGTATAATACCGGTCATAAACGAAAACGATGTGGTCGCCGATGAAGAAATAAAGGGCAGAAGTTTCGGCGATAACGATTGGCTGTCGTTCCTCATCGCAAAGCTCGTCAGGGCCGATTTGTTGATTCTTCTGACTACTGTCGATGGGTTGTTGGATAATGAGGGAAAACGTATTCCCAAAGTCGAATCGTTTAGGAATGTGATGCGGCTTGTGAAGGCTGGCGAAAAGGGCAATCTTTCCAAGGGCGGTATGGATTCTAAACTCAAGGCAGTCAAAGCCGCTGTCGCTAGCGGTATTGATGTTTATATCGCGAATGGACGCAAAAAATCGCTTGCCGCGATAATGTCCGGCAAGCAAACGGGAACTTTTTTCCCGGCTTCTACGTTATGAAGAGACATTTAATCGGTATAGGCGGGGTCGGAATGTGCGCGCTGGCGGAAGCGCTCGCCAATCTTGGCGATGAAATCACCGGCGCAGATAGAACTCTTCGCACAAAAAACATCCGATATCTCGAATCGCTTGGTATTCCGTGTTATCCGGATGATGGAACAGGCGTTGATGGCACTGTCGATGAAATTATCGTATCAAGCGCAATCGAACCGGATAATCCAGGGCTAAAGGCGGCGAAGGAATTCGGAATTCCCGTAATTCATCGTGCCGCTGCGCTCGCTAGAGCTTTGCAGCATAAGAAGCTGGTGGCAGTCGCCGGCACATGCGGCAAATCTACAGTTACTGCGATGCTTTCTCATATTCTCGCCGAATGCGGCAAGGATCCTTTTTGCGTTAACGGCGCGAATGTGATCGATTGGGGTTGCTCGGTTAGATTTGGACGCGGCGAATATGCCGTTGCGGAAGTCGACGAGAGCGATAAATCTCTCGTTGCGTTTCATCCGTACGCCGCAATAATTACAAACTCTTCTGCCGACCACTATTCGAAAGAAGAGATGGATTCTGTTTTCGATTCGTTTGTTGCGGATGTGGAAGGGCCAGTAATAGACGCTCGAAATACACATTTTGAACCAGTCGCCAATTCGCAGCTAGGCGAGCATAACGGTGTAAATGCGGCAATCGCGCTTGCCATGGCCAAAGCCCTCGGGTGCGATGAAGATGCCGCAAAGGCCGCATTGTTATCTTTCAAAGGCGTTGAACGCAGACTCCAGAAAATCGGCGAAAGGGTATATGATGATTATGCCCACAACCCAGAGAAGCTCAAGGCAATGTGGAAAAGCGTCGCATCCGCTCATCCCAAAGGTGGCATTTGCGTAGTTTGGCGTCCGCACGGTTATGGCCCGCTCAAGAAGATGTTGCATGATTTGGCGGATATGTTCAATTCGACTATTCGCGAATGTGATAAACTTCTTCTTTTGCCGGTATACGATGCCGGCGGCACGGCTGATAGAACGATTTCTTCAGAAGATTTATCTCAAATGCTCAAGCCGGGGCTTGTCCTCGATATTCCGTCGCTAGATGCCGCATACGCTTGGATTATGCCTAGAATCAATAATTTCTCGGCATTTGTCACTTGCGGTGCAAGAGATCCTGGCCTAAGCGAGCTCGCGCAACGAATAGCGAAGCTATAAACAAAACATCTGAACTATCTGAACTATCTGAACTATCTGAACTATCTGAACGCGCCGCAGGCGCCCTGAACGCGGCGAAGCCACCTGAGTTCTCTTGTGCGCATGCGCCGATATTCTTCTTCGGTAAAATCATCTGCGCCCGAAAGATGGTCCATGCCGTGGGCGACATAGAGCAGAAATTCCTTCTTTGCCGACCAGCCTTTGCGTTTCGGGTATGCTGTAATCGCGCGCTCGGCGTTTACATAAAGTTCGCCGACTATTCCCTCTTCTTCGCCGGGCATTGGGTCGTAACGCTGTGTAATTACATCTGTCGCCCCCGCTTGGTTCATAATCGCCATATGGACTTCATCGCTTTCAAGATCATTTTGCACGATAATCGAAACGGACGAAAAATTTTCTTTTATTCTCGAGGAAGATCTTGTCGCGAAGAAAAGGGCAGCATCCTTTAGTTCGGCTTTCGTTAGCGCCAAAGCTTTCGGTAAAGTGCCGTCGATAGTGATTTTCGTAGTGCTTTTCATGACTCGGCTTTCTTTTTGTCTTCCAGTTTGGCAAGAGTCGCTTTTGCCTTGATAATCGCGCGAGTATATATTTCGCCAAGAGCCGAAAGAGACTTGCGCTCGCCCCGCCAATATGGAATCGGCCCGAGGCGCTCTAGAATTTCTACTTGTTCCCTTTTGATCATATTGTAAGTTTCTCCAAGTCAAAGCCTCTTAGCGTTAAAAGCAAAGAGGGGTCTCTTGCGATTTGTTCTGCGAGTATATACAGCACGGCAAATGAATGCTTGCACGGGTTTCGATAATCCGGGCAGCTGCAATTTGTCCGCATATCATATAGACCCTCGCCAAGTTTTCCGCCGGGAAAAAGATCGAGATTGTGCGAAGAAAAAACCGATTCGATTTCCGTCGGCATGTCGCCTGCGAGAAGGCGTGATAATAGCATTGGCTCACGCCTGATTTGCGTGGCTATTTCTTCATGGGTTTTAGCGTCCCCGGTGCGAAAATCTATCGTTACATTATAGCCTTGCGATCTTGTTCCTATTACAATCGCTTCTACATGGTTGCGATTGATCGAAAGTTTGGTGACCTGCCCGGATATCGCGTAATGCTTGCCTCTTGCAAGGCGTCCCAAGAAGTCTTTTGATGTAATAGAATCAAGGAATTTTCTAAGCCACCAAACTCGCGCGCAAAGCCTGGGGTCGTCTAGCTTTATGCCGGGCGCGAACAGAGCTTTTCGAGGGGGGTATTTAAAATTTTTCATTTCTTCATCTCTCCCCGGCAAGCCTGATGGTGTTTTCGAATTCCTCGCTCGACATTGACGCGAGGAAGCTTTCGCCGCTCTTTACTAGGCTGTCGGCTTCGGTGAGCTTATGCTCGAGGATGTCGTCGACTCTTTCTTCGAGAGTGCCGGTCGTGATAAAGAGATGCACGAATACGACATCGGCCTTTTGCCCGATTCTATGCGCCCGGTCGGTCGCTTGCGCTTCTACTGCCGGATTCCACCATCTGTCGAAATGGATTACATGATTCGCTTTGACGAGGTTGAGGCCGAATCCGCCGGCTTTAAGCGAAAGTATAAATGCGCTGGCGCCGCTTTGATTGAATTTCTCGATTTGTTCTTCTCTCGCCTTGGCGCTGAGAGCGCCGTGAAGATAGGGGAAGGCGCGCGCGAATTTTTCTTCTAGCGCCTTTTGCAACGCAAAGCCTACTTTTGCATATTGCGTGAATATGAGAGCGCTTTCGCCAGCGGCGAAAATCGATTCTAGCAAATCGAAAAGCCTCAACAGTTTGCCGCCTTCAATTTGCGTCCCGTCGAGAAATCCATCGGTGACTAATTTCAATCGTGTAAGCAAGGCGAAAATATCGCCGCGCGTCCTTTCGCCATGCCGCCAATCCTCCAGCGCCCGTTCGTACTCTGCTCTCTGCATCGGGCTCAACTCGCAATACTGGCGAATATATTTCTTTTCGCCTAGCTCCGATGCTACATCTTTATCGCTTTTAAGTCGCCTTAGCACGAATGGCTCCAGCGCGTGTTGCAACCGTTTGGCGGTTTTCCCTAGAGGGTCGTGGGCAATCGGACGGGCAAAGCGCTCTATAAAATCCTTCTTTGCCGGCAATAGGGATGGATTGAGAAAATCTTCGATACTCCAGACATCCAGTGCGGAATTTTCGATTGGTGTGCCGGTGAGCGCAAGCCGCCTCGGCGCGCCCAGCGCTTTCACGGCGTGCGCTGCTCGTGTATCGGAATTTTTAATCGCCTGCGCCTCGTCGATCGTCATTGAAGCCCACTCGATTCTGCTGAAATACGAATATTCCTGAACGAGCAGATGATAGCTTGTCAAGACGACATCCGATTCCAGCGCTTTATCATTGAAGAGCCTCTCGCTTAGAATACGCTTTTCGCCGTGATGTAAATATACTTTGAACGAAGGAGCGAATGAAGCAATTTCATGTTTCCAGTTCGCTAGCAGCGTCAGCGGCGCGATAATCAGGTTCGGAACGGTTTTTCCCCCTCGCTTTTCTTTTTCGCGGCAAAGCCATGCAATTGTCTGAATCGTTTTCCCAAGCCCCATATCATCGGCGAGCAACGCGCCAAAATGGTGGTCTAGCAAAAACGAAATCCAGCCTACTCCGCGAGATTGATATTTTCTCAAGATTCCATTGAAATATCGCGAGCCTTTTTGTATGCTGGCAATTAGATTTCTAAAATCGCCGGATGTAAATTCACCCTTCGCGCGAAGTTCGTTCAATAGTCCCCTTAACCATCCGTGCGCACGAATTTCATTTAGCTCGAGTCTCCCCATTGCGCCTACTCCAAGCGCGAAAGAAAACGCCAAAGATGGTTTCACTCTCGTACCATTGACTTTTTCGAGAACTCTAAGCGCTTCCTTGAGAATATTTATGTCTACTTCGATCCAGCGGTTTCTGAAAAACACTGTCGTCGAATGCTGTTCGAGGAGAAATCTGATTTCTTCGGCGCTTACTGCTTCGCCGGCGACGCGAATTTGCAGTTTGACCTTTTCGCCTTTTTCATTTGTCTCTTCTTTTGATTCGTCTTCTTCGCCGATATCCATATCTGCCGAGATATCGGCTTGAATTGCGCACCCCTCGACTTTCCAGCCGCCCTTTACTAGATTTCTCGCGCTCGTGCGAAGAAAAACCTGGGCGTTTTGCATATCCAATTCAACTGAAAGCCTCTCGCCATCTCTTCGCAAATATTTTAACGGACTAAATATCTGCGTAGCTTCGCCTAGTGCCCTGTATTGCGCAATCCCTTTGGGGAGCGAAGTTGAAATAGCAAACGAGCCATCCTCTTTCGATTGAAATTCAAATACTGTTGCCCCCCTCGCCGTATAATCGATTTTCGCTGCCGCGGACCAATTTTTCAGAATCTGCGCAAATTCGGCGCATTCGCCATGCTCCCAATTCACTTTGCCCGATTCGCTGGAAAGCGCCGCCAGCCACGCATCGTGCAAACTCGCGTAGAGCTCGCGTTCGGCGTTCTTGGTGGAAGGGGTCGTTGCGACTTCTCGCATTACTTTATCTATCCAGGGATTTTCTTCTCCTTCAGGTTCGACCTCGCGCCATCTGGCGAACCATTCGCCGGGCGCTTCCTCGATTAAGGTAGGAAGAACCTTGCCTTGCACTATCAGCCGCAGGGCTTCAATCTGCTTGGATTTCGCCAAGTTCTTGCGTTCCCTCTTGCGATTCCTCTTGCGTTCCCTGCTCTTCGTTCGCCTGCTCTTCGTTCGCTACTTCGCCGAAGCTCTTCGTGCCGGATAGAAGCGCAACGACCTGCTGCTGGACTTCCGCGAGATTTTCCAACCTTATGCGCGGGTCGAGAATAATGAAAGTATCGCCGTTTTTCTTATCTTCGTATATTCGGCGTATTGTTCCGTCTTCCAGGCTCTTAGAATCGCGTTCCACAAGAATTTTCGAGCGCTCGAGCATTACCGCCAGAACATATACGACATTTTTCATCGCCGGGTCGTCTAGCGTAATCAATTTCCTGAGAATCTCGCCGGCATCTTCTTTTTTCAACGCCTCTTTGCGCTCTTCTTTGACAGGTGCAAGATAAACGCCATCCCATAGCGAGAAAGGTTCCCAATCGCGATTTTGCGATTTCCAACATTCCGGGTGGCAATCGAAACGCTCATACCCTTGCGGAGTTTCGCGCAAAGCGCTTATTACTGGCGCACGATCGAGAAGCGGCTTCTCGCATACCGAACATACATGCGCGCGACTCTTTATATTCCATTCCTGTGACATCGCTGTATATTATACCATTTTCCTTTGTCCTAGCCAAGGGGAGGGGAGAGATTTGTTTCGTATACTAGCCCATGGTATATTGCGCCATCGTGAAAAATTTGTTACAATATGAGCCAAAAATGGGAGATATCCATGAAAATTATCAAAGATAAAGGTGTTGAAGGCAAGGTGATGGTTATCACCGGCGCTGCAGGGGTTCTTTGCTCCTCGCTTACGGAAGATATGCTCGCGCATGGCGCGAAAGTGGCAGTCCTCGACCTTCGTAAAGAAGTCGCTGAAGATTTCGTCAAGAAGCTTCAGAAGAAGGGCTATAAGGAAGTAATCGCCGTCGAAGCGAATGTTCTGGATCGCGCCAGCCTCGAAGCGGCGCGCAAAGTAGTGCTCAAGCGCTTCCGCAAGATTGATGTCTTGATCAATGGCGCGGGCGGAAACCATCCTAAAGGAACTTGCACTGCCGAGCAGGTCACAAAGGATACTCCCCTCGAAGAAACTTTCTTCGGAATGGACCAAAGCGGATTTGAATTCGTCAACAAGCTCAACTTCATCGGAACGCTTCTCCCTTGCCAGGTATTCTGCAAAGATATGCTCAAGAAGGGCGGCGCAGTCCTTAACTTCTCCTCGATGGCGGCAATGTGCTGCCAGCCGATGACGAAAGTTCCAGCCTACGCCGCGGCAAAGGCCGGCATCAGCAACTGGACCGCATGGCTCGCGACCCACCTCGCGCCTATGGGTATTCGTGTCAATGCTCTTGCGCCTGGCTTCTTCATCACAAACCAGAATCGCTTCCTCTTGCTCGAGAAGGATGAAAAGACCCTCACTGCGCGCGGCAACAAGGTAATCAACAAGACCCCGATGCGCAAGTTTGGCGAACCTAGCGACCTCCATGGCGCGGCGAGATTCTTGCTCTCCGATGACGCTAGCTTCATTACCGGCGTCGTGTTGCCGGTCGATGGCGGATTTTCAAGCTATTCTGGCGTCTGATATTTTTACAATCTAGAAAATCAGAGTTTTCCGCCCCGGGTCGCTTAGCCCCGGGGCGTTTCATAGGAATTAGAAATTAGGAATTAGGAGTTAGGAGTTATGAGTTAGGAATTAGGAGTTAGGAGTTAGGAATTAGGAGTTAGGAATTAGAAATTAGGAATTATGATTAAACAACCTCTGCGCACTCAGCGTTAAACAAAAACTCCAACTCTTTCCTCCAACTACCTGTTCTCCTGTCCTCCATGCTAAAATGAACATCTGAACATTCTGAATTTTCTGAACATCTGAACTTTCTGAACGCGCCGCAGGCGCCCTAAACGCGGCGAAGCCGCTAAAGGCTGGCATCATCATAGCTTCGCTCTACGCAGCGATTGCGGATGGCGCTAAAGAATACCTTGCCGGCAGCCGAAAGCGAAATGCCAGAGCGTGTGACAAGCCCGACTCGGATGTAATCGTCAACCTTCAGCGGAACGGCGACGATGTCCGGTCCGTTCAGCTCGCGCGAGAGTGCGCCTGATGCCACTGTGTAACCATTGAGTCCGAGGATGAGATTGGTCATCGTTGCGCGATCTCTTACGCGGATATTCTTCTTGCGGTCGATTGCTGGCATAACCTCCTCGGCGAAGTAGAGCGCGTTCTCAACGCCCTGTTCGAAAGAAATGAAGGGATATTCGTCGAGTTCTTTCGGCGAGATGCCGTCTTTCTTCTTTGCGAGCGGATGCAGCGAGCCGAGGAAGACATGCGGACGCGATACGAAAAGCTCCTCGAAGGAAAGCTCTTCTTTCTTCAGTATCTTGGTAAGCGCGCGCTCGTTGCGCCGCGAGAGATACAGGATGCCGATTTCGCTCCTCAAGCGCGCCACATCGTCTATGATCTCGCTCGTCACCGTCTCGCGCAGGGTGAAGTCGTAGCTTTCGGCATCGCACGCCTTCACTACCTCCATGAACGCCTCGACCGCGAATGCGTAATGCTGGCACGATACTGCGAACTGCGGACGCCGCACCGTCTTGCCGGTGTACTTCTCTTGGATTCGCGCCGCATCGTCAAGTATCTGCCGCACCGAGGCGAGGAACTCCTCGCCCTCGCGCGTCACACTTACGCCTTTCGCGGACCGGTTGAATATCGCTACGCGAAGCTCTTCCTCAAGAGTTCGCACCGCCTCGGTGAGCGTCGGCTGCGAGACAAAGAGCTTTCGCGCCGCCTCGCTTATCGACCCGGTTGCCGCCACCTGGTCCACATATTTTAGTTGTTGCAGTGTCATGGCGGATATTATACCATAATTTTCATCATATAGGAAGAGCCTATGGCAATTGCAAATCATTTCCTATTATGCAATGGCCAAAAAATATGCGATAATATCCGCGTACCAAACGAAAGGAAGGAGAATTCGACATGAGCGATAGACAATACCACATAGAGACGCTGGCGGTGCACGCAGGGCAGGACGTATTCGGCGATCCATCAACACATTCGCGTGCGGTGCCATTATACCGCACAACGGCATACAATTTCCGCGATTCCAAACATGGTGCGGACCTCTTCGCCCTCAAGGAGCTGGGCAACATCTACGCCAGGCTCATGAACCCTACGAACGATGTACTTTCGCGCCGCATTGCCGCGCTCGAAGGCGGGGCGGCGGCGCAGACCCTCGCTTCCGGCACGGCGGCGATCTACTTCACCATAACGAATATCGCCCGCGCCGGAGACGAAATCGTCGCGCCGTCCAATCTCTACGGCGGGACGTTCGCGCAGTTCAACGCAATTTTGCCGAATGTCGGCATCAAAGTGAACTTCACAGGAGTGAACGATTTTGATGCCGTCGAAGCCGCGATTAACGAGAAGACTAGGCTTCTCTTTATCGAGACGGTCGGCAACCCTGCTCTTGACATCGCCGATATCGAGAAGTACGCCGATATTGCGCACCGCCACCACCTGCCGCTCGTCGTGGATTCGACATTCACTCCGCCGCCGCTAATCCGTGCGTTCGACCATGGCGCGGATTTCGTAATCCACTCCCTCTCGAAGTGGATTGGCGGCCACGGAACCGGCATCGGCGGTATCGTTGTGGAAAAAGGCGGCTTCGACTGGAGCGATCCCAAGTTCGCGCTCTACAACGGACCGGATGCCGGCTACCACGGGCTAAGGTTCGCGCACGATCTGCCGGACCCCTTGAAGAGCGTAGCGTTTTCGATTCGCCTTCTTACGGTCGGCATTCGCAACCAGGGCCCGACGCTCGCGCCAGACGCGGCATGGCTTTTCTTGCAGGGCGCGGAGTCGTTGCCGCTGCGCATTGCGCGCCATAGTGAAAACGCGCTCGCCGTGGCGAAATACCTCCAGAACCACCCGAAGGTGGCGTGGGTGAAGTATCCCTCTCTCTCCCAGCCGGAGCTGGCCGCGAAATACCTGCCCAACGGCGCGGGTGGCGTGGTCGTCTTTGGCGTCAAGGGTGGCTCGGCGGAGGCGCGAAAGGTTACGGATGCCGCGAACGGCGAAATATTCTCGATTCTCGCCAATGTGGGCGATGCGAAATCGCTTATCATCCATCCGGCCTCTACAACCCATTCGCAGCTTTCCGACGAAGATCTAAGGAAGGGCGGCGTCCTGCCGGAGTTGATACGCCTTTCCATTGGACTGGAGCACATCGACGATATCATCGCCGAACTCGACCGGGCGCTGGAGGCAATCTAAAACATTTGGCGGCTGAAGTGGCGGATGAAGGCAATTCCTCCCCCGCTGATGTCTGCCGCATCGCCGCCGCTACTTGACAATCAAATCACAATCAACAAATAAAACATGAAGGAGATCATACAATGAGCATCGACAAAATCAAAATTGCACTAGTCGCAACGATCGCAGCATCCGGCTCGCTTTTCGCGGGCGTGCCGCTCAACAACTTGCAGGGCACGGGAGGTATAGCCTTCAACCCGTTAGCTTATACGGCTGGCCTGCCGTGGGAAGGTGAAGAGGCGAGCGATTTAAGTCAGCTCGTATCTAAGCCGCAGGTCGGCGCATGGTACGTAAACCTCCACGATGCGGATATAAATTGGTACGCCGGTTCTGCCGCGCTTACATTCTTCAACAGACTCGAGGTCTCGTATGGCTACGGCTACATAAATGCCCGCAAGTATGGTGATAAGTCGATAGAAACCCACAATATCGGCGCGAAGCTCCGCTTCCTCGATGAAAATGCGTTCGATACCTCCTGGGTGCCGGCGCTCGCGGTCGGCGGCGTATGGAAATATACAGACTCCAAGACGGTCGACGCCCTCGGGCTTGACGACAACGGATTCGACGCATACTTGGTCGCGACGAAACTCATTACGGAGCTTCCCGTTCCGGTATTGATTTCCGGCGGTGTTCTATACACCGATGAGGTCGTCAACGGTGTCGTCGGCCACCAAAACAACCACTACGATACCGTCCTCTTCGGCAACATCGACATATTGCCCGCTGAAAATATCGCTATCGGCGTAGAGTATAAGCAGGGCGCGCGCGTCGGTGATGGCATTCGCAATCACGACTATTACGATGGCCATGTCGCGTGGTTCGTTACTGATAAACTCACTCTCGTCGCCGCGTATGTCGATACAGGCGATAAAGATAAGTTCTATCGTCGCGGCAGCGCAAAAAATCTCGGCGTCGGCAACGGATTGGTTTTCAGCGTCCAGTATCAGTTCTAATTAAAAGTTCAAAGTTGAAGAAAGGTATAAAGCAATGAGCAATATCGCAACTAACATTTTATCGAAGGTAGGCGGAACTCCGCTCGTAGAAATCTCTTCGAAACTGAACAAGGGCTCGGCGAGAGTCCTCGCGAAGGTGGAGTTCTTCAACCCCGGCGGCAGCGTGAAGGACCGTATCGCGCTCGCCATGGTCGAAGCCGCGCAAAAGGATGGCACGCTCAAACCCGGCGCTACGATTATCGAGCCCACGAGCGGCAACACTGGCGTCGGCCTCGCGCTCATCAGCGCAGTCAAAGGCTATCACCTCATCCTCACCATGCCCGAGACGATGAGTATCGAGCGCCGCAAGCTTGCCGCCGCATACGGCGCTGAGATTGTCCTTACGCCCGGCGCCGCCGGCATGAAGGGCGCAATCGCCAAGGCGAACGAGCTCAAAGAATCTACTCCCGGCGCGGTGATTCTGCAGCAATTCGAGAACCCGGCGAACCCCGATTTCCACTACCGCACGACGGGACCTGAGGTCTGGGCCGATACGAAAGGTGAAATCGCGGCGTTCGTGGCGGGCGTCGGCACAGGCGGAACGATTACGGGCACCGGCAAGTTCCTCAAGGAGAAAAACCCCGAGGTGAAACTCTTCGCGGTCGAGCCCGATACTTCGCCAGTCCTTTCCGGCGGCCAGCCCGGTCCCCATAAGATTCAGGGTATCGGCGCAGGATTCGTCCCGAAAGTTCTCGATACGTCGCTTCTCTCTGAAGTAATCCAAGCTTCAGCCGAAAATGCCGGCGCAACGGCCCGCGCCGCCGCCGCGAACGAAGGACTTCTCATCGGCATTTCCTCCGGCGCCGCGCTCTGGGCCGCCTTGGAACTTTCGAAGCGTCCGGAATTCGCCGGCAAGACGATTGTCGCGCTCCTTCCAGATACAGGCGAGCGTTATCTTTCGACTTGGCTATTCGAATAAAAATGGAGCCGCTCCTCTCAAAGGCGGCATCAAAACCGCGCGCACTTACGCATCGGGAGTTGGTCGAGTTGCTGACCTTCCCCGATGCGGGCGCGCTTTTCGCCGCGGCGTACGAGGTAAAGGTGCGCGAGATTGGGCGCCGGGTGTCTCTGCGCGGGCTCATCGAGTTCGCGAATGTCTGCGAGAAGGATTGCTTTTATTGCGGTATACGCAACGCTAACGGCAAGGTCGATCGCTACATGATGTCAGCCGACGAAATCGTATCTGCGGCCAAGTGGTCATATAAGGCGCACTACGGCAGCATAGTCCTTCAATCCGGGGAAATCAGCAGCAAGTCGCATATCGCGCTTGTGGAAAACGTGCTTCGGCGCATCCGCGACATTGCAGGCGACGGATTTGGCATAACGCTCAGTCTCGGCGAACAAAGCGAGGAAACATATCGATGTTGGCGTGAAGCTGGCGCGCATCGCTACCTTCTGCGAATCGAGACATCCAATCCTGCGCTCTATGCTACGCTTCATCCATCCGATCATTCGTGGGAGCGGCGCCTAGAATGCCTGCGTTCGCTAAGGCGGTGCGGCTATCAGGTCGGGAGCGGAATAATGGCTGGGCTTCCGGGGCAGACCGTGGACGATCTTGCCTCAGATATCGAGTTCTTCGCATCTGAAGATTTGGATATGATAGGCATGGGGCCTTACATCCCCCACGCAGATACTCCGCTTGGCCACGGCGTTCGATGGAATACGGAGGATAAGACCCGAAGACTTGAACTAGGCCTACATATGATTGCCGCCACGCGCCTATACATGCACGACGTGAACATAGCGGCGGCGACAGCCTTGCAAGCGCTCGATCCGGAAGGCCGGGAAAAGGGACTCCTCGCCGGCGCGAATGTAGTCATGCCGAATGCGACGCCGCTCGTATACCGTAGAAACTATCGGCTTTATCCGGATAAGCCTTGCCTCGGGGAAGATCCCGGAGCGTGTCGAGGATGCCTCGAGCGCCGCATCAACGGCGTCGGCGAGCAAATCCTTTGGAACGAGCGCGGCGATTCGCCACATTGGAGAAAGAAAAAAGATGGAATGCATTGAAGAAATCGGCCGGAATGAAGCGCTTAGGCTGCTCAAGCCGGAACACAGGGAAGAACTCCGTTCCCGCGCGCACGAGTTTACGGAACGCTACGTAGAGAAGAAATTCGACTTTTGCTCGATCATAAACGCAAAATCCGGGCGCTGCACGGAAAACTGCAAGTGGTGCGCGCAGTCAGCGCACTGGAAAACCGGCTGTGAGAACTACGGATGGGTCGGTGCCGAATCTTGCGTCAAGGCCGCGAAGGATGCCGAAGCGAACGGCGCGGATAGAATTGGTATCGTGACTTCTGGGCGGAATCTCTCTCACGAGGATGTTGATAACGTTTGTCAGGCGCTCTATGAAATGCGCAAGGTCTCCCGCATAGGACTCTGCGCGTCGCTCGGATTGTTGTCTGAGGCCGATCTCATAAAGCTCAAGGCGGCGGGGCTTCAACGGGTTCACTGCAATCTCGAAACCGCGCCATCGCTTTTCCCGAAGCTTTGCACTACGCATACTATCGAGGATAAGTTGCAGACTCTTCGTGCAGCCAAACGCTTTGGTCTTGAAATCTGCTGCGGAGGGATCATCGGTATGGGCGAGAGTGACGAGCAACTTGTGGAGTTCGCTTTCGCGCTGAAGGAAATCGCGCCAGATTCCATACCTGTCAATGTCTTGCATCCGATAGAGGGAACTCCGCTCGGCTCAAGGAAAATTCTAGATCCGGAGCGCGTCGTAGATTCGGTAGCGCTGCTCAGGCTCGTGAATCCTTCTACGCCGCTGCGCTTCGCGGGTGGACGAGGCGACATGTCGGATGAGATGGCTGCCAAGTGCATCTATGTCGGAATGTCGGCCGGTATCGCGGGGCCGCTCCTCACTACGCCCGGCGCGGATTTCGACGATGATCGCGAACTTGCCGTTCGCGCAGGTTATACCGTAAGTGGGAGATTACAATGAAAATCGCAGTTGCACTTTCTGGCGGGGTCGATTCCGCGCTCGCCGCGCTTCTTGCCAAGCGCGCGGGGCACGAGGTCGTCGGCGTGACGATGAAACTTTGGCACGACGGCCGTTACAAGGGAGGCGAGCGAGATGCTTGCTTCGGTCCAGGCGAAGCGCAAGATATTGCATCTGCCGAGAAACTCGCCGCTATGCTGGGAATCGATTTCAAGGTATTCGACCTCGCGGACGAGTATGAGCGCATTGTGCTCGACTATTTTCGCCGCGAGCGCTCCGCAGGGCGCACGCCTAACCCATGCGTCGTATGCAACCATTCTCTTAAATTCGCCCTATTGCCCCAGGCCGCTGCACGCTGCTTCGGATTCGAGCGTTTCGCTACCGGCCACTACGCGCGCATCGTCTCGTCCGGAAAAAGACGTCTCGCGGTTGCGAGAGCCGCCGACGAGCACAAGGACCAAAGTTATTTCCTTTGGAATCTTTCGCAAGAGCAGCTTGGCCGCATAGAGTTCCCATTGGGCGAGTTGACAAAAACCGAGGTGCGGCGAATCGCACGCGAGGCGGGTCTGCCTATGGCGGAAAAGAAGGATTCGCAAGATTTCTACTCGGGCGACACCTGCGAGCTAATCGGCGCGAACGATCGCGAAGGCGACATCGTTTCGACAAATGGCAAAGTCCTTGGACATCACAAAGGCTACTGGCATTATACTCTTGGACAACGGCAAGGCCTCGGCATCGGCGGCGGAACGCCTTATTATGTCATCGATATTCGCCCGCACGAGAATCAAGTCGTTGTCGGCCGCCGCGAAGAAGCCATCGCAACCGCGTTCAAAATCGGCGATATAAATTGGCAGAATATAGAGCCGACTTCAAGTGTGATTAACGCTTTTGTAAAGATTCGCTCGAGCGGCAATCCTATCGGCCCTGTGGAATTCAAGGATGGCGTTGTTTCGGCGCCTTGCGGACTTTTTGGCGTCGCCCCCGGACAATCGGCGGTCCTATATTCCGCAGATGGCGCTATCATTCTAGGCGGCACGATTGAGCGATTGTGAAAGGATAGATCAAATATGCAAATAATATATCAAGGCAAATCGCTCGAAACTTCCGCCGCGTTTCTCGCCGCGTTTCTCGCCGAAAAAGGCATCTCGCCGGCGAATGCCGTGGTGGAATATCGCGGCGAAATTCTGGATCCTGGCGCGCTTGAGGCTGCTCGGCTCGAGGAAGGAGCCGAGCTGAATGTTTACCGCATCGTATCGGGAGGCTGAGCGATGGGCGCCAATACATATCTTACAGAACGCGAACGGCGCATTCTCGAAAACGCGAAGGTGGGAATCGCCGGGGCGGGCGGCCTTGGCTCGAATTGCGCAATGCACCTCGTTCGCGCAGGCGTCAAAAAGCTGGTCATCGCCGACTTTGATGTCGTGAGCGAATCGAATCTCAACCGCCAGTTTTTCTTTCGCGATCAACTGGGACGCAAAAAGGTCGATGCGCTTGCCGAAAACCTGCGCCGAATCGAGCCGGGACTCGAACTCGATATCAGTGATGTGCGCCTCGCGCCGGATAACATCGATTGGACCTTTTCGGGCTGCTCCGTAATCGTCGAAGCGTTCGATTCGGCGGAAGCGAAATCGATGCTGCTCAAGGCAGTTCTGCCGCTCGGCAAGCCGGTCGTGGCCGCGAGCGGACTTGCCGGCTGGGGACGTTCGGCCGCCATTCGCCAGCGCCGCATCGGAAAGAACCTGATTTTGATTGGCGATACCGAAAGCGACATCCATAATGGCCTCGCCCCAGTGAGTCCGCGCGTCGGCATCGCCGCCGCGATGGAGGCTAACGCCGTCGTCGCGCTTCTCATAGGCGAAGAGATATAAAACAGCGAAAAGGAGTAATCATGAAATCACTTATAATCGGAGGACGAAGATTTTCAAACCGCTTCTTTCTCGGTACAGGGAAGTTCGCGAGCCGCGAACAAACGAAAGCGGCGCTCGCGGCGAGCGAGACGGAACTCGTCACAGTCGCGCTTACGCGCGTACGTGAAACCGAAGCTGCGAGTGATAGCCACCTCGCCGAAGTAGGGCGTCTTTTAAAGCCGATGTTCTCAAACCTTTCCCTCGAAGTCGCTCCGCAAACCGAAGAAGGCTACCGCGAACTCTTCGCCGCAGGATACGAAGGGCTTACATGTTTCCAGGAAACATACGACCGAGAGCTCTACCGCGAGATGCACCCCGCAGGACCCAAGGCGAACTACGACTTTCGTCTTGGCACACAGGAGCGCGCAGGGCGAGCGGGATTCCGCATCTTAGGCTGCGCGTTTTTGCTGGGGCTAGGGCCGTGGCATCGCGAGGCCGCGAGTCTCGCCGCTCATGCCTTTTATTTGATGCGCGAATGCTACGAAGCGAAAGTGCAATTCGCGTTTCCGCGCATCTGCCGCGTGGAAGGGGGATTTGTTCCTCCTTGCGAGGTCGACGAGCGCGACCTCGAGCTGATGATGCTCGCATTCCGCATCGTTTTCCCGCAATGTTGCATGACCGTTTCGACGCGCGAAGAGCCAGAGTTTCGCGATAGAATCGTTCTTACGGCTGCCGATAACATGAGCGCAGGTTCGCGCACTACCCCCGGCGGCTATGCAGTGTTGGCAGACGAACGACGAAATGATGTCGCGCAGTTCACGCTTTCCGATAGCCGCGCGCCTAATGAAGTCTACGCGGCAATTCGCGCTAACGACCAGGAGGTCGTATTCAAGAATTGGGATAACAGAATATGAAAAACGAAAAATCTAATGGAGGACAACAAATGCAGAACAATAGACAAGAACTCAACAGAAACCTCGCACAGATGCTCAAGGGCGGCGTTATAATGGATGTGACAACGCCCGAGCAGGCGAAGATTGCCGAGGCTGCAGGCGCGTGCGCAGTGATGGCGCTCGAGCGCATCCCGGCCGATATCCGCGCGGCCGGTGGCGTCTCGCGAATGAGCGACCCCGCAGATGATACGCGGCATATCGACAAGACCAAATTCGCCGCGTCGCGTCGCTTCGCGAGGATGAACTTTACGAGGCGGCAAAGGAACTCGCTTCACCGCTGGATCTCGTTGAATTCGTCCACGATAACGGCAAGCTGCCCGTCGTGAATTTCGCCGCGGGCGGCGTCGCCACGCCCGCAGATGCCGCGCTTATGATGGAGCTTGGCGCCGAGGGCGTCTTTGTGGGCAGCGGCATCTTCAAGTCGGGCGACCCGGAAAAGTGCGCCGCGGCAATTGTCCAGGCCGTTGCAAATTGGCAGGATTCAAAGCTCCTCGCAAAACCTCGTTGCGAGCGGCTCGCAAGGGGCAGTTGGAAGTCGATTACCGCTTGCGAGCGGCTCGCGAGGGACATTCGAAAGTCGATTACCGCTTGCGAGCGGCTCGCAAGGGGGAGTTGGAAGTCGATTATCGCTTGCGAGCGGCTCGCAAGGGGCAGTTGGAAGTCGATTGCCGCCTGCGAGCGGCTCGCGAGGGGGAGTTGAAAGTCGATTATCGCTTGCGAGCGGCTCGCGAGGGGGAGTTGCTTTTTAATTGCTGCTTGCGAGCCCTTGGCGCCGAAAAAATTTTTTGATAAAATTTCGATAGCTCAAAAAAGCTGGACAGAATTAGGAATTAGAAATTAGAAATTAGTAGTTGGCAGTTATTATTTAACCCGAGAGGCGCTGAGGCGCTGAGTACCAGATATGAATTAGGAATTAGGAATTAGAAATTAGAAATTAGTAGTTGGCAGTTATTATTTAATCCGAGAGGCGCTGAGGCGCTAAGTACCAGATAGGAATTATGAATTATGAATTAGGAATTAGGAATTAGAAATTAGAAA
>JAFSMR010000038.1 GCA_017447805.1 Kiritimatiellia bacterium
TGACCTGTGGCAGTTCTATCAGAAGGGCTGGCCGATACAGGGGTATTTTTCTGATTTAAATCTCAGTCAGGACACAGAAACCCTGGGCTTTTTTTCTGAAATTGTCAAAGCGAATGCGTTGGGTCTTTCCAGTGATGATCCGCGGCTCCCGGAGAAGTGGATCAGGTTTCTGAAGGAGTAAGGAGTAAGGAGTAAGGAATTAGGAATTAGGAATTAGAAATTAGGATTTGGGAATTAGAAATTAGGAATTGGGTATAGGGAGCGTGAAGAAGAATAATATAGTATTTGAAAAAAGCAAAGCATTTGCATTGCGAATAGTATTGCTTTACAAGCATTTCTCGGAAAAGAAGAACGAGAGAGTTTTGTCAAAGCAATTGCTTCGTTCTGGTACATCGATAGGGGCGAATTTGTCCGAGGCGATTTGCGCAGTATCTCGCGCAGATTTTTTGAATAAGGTACATATCGCATATAAAGAATGCAATGAAACGAGGTATTGGCTTGCTTTGTTGAAAGAAAGCGGTTATCTTACAGAGAAACAATACAAGTCGATTATCCAAGATGCAGACGAGTTGTTCTTCTTGTTGGCGGCTATAACAAAATCCACAAAAGATGGTAAGGGGCGCGAAGCCTGACAATTCCTAACTCCTAATTTCTAATTTCTAATTAAAAAAGCCGCGCCCCTCATTCCAAAGAGGGACGCGACTTTTTTAATCTATCTTATTTGAAGCCGATCTTCTTGAGGCGTGCGACGCAATCTGCCTTGGCTTCTTCCGAAAGCGAGACATTCGGGAGGCGAACGCCGCCCATGTCAAGGCCCCAAACCTTCATCATCGCCTTGCCGCCTGCGACGCCGCCGTACTGAACGAGGATATCGACGATATCGCAAACCTTCTTCATTCCGGCTTCCGCCTTCTTGAGGTCGCCTTTCTTCACGGCATCCCAAATCTTGTAGTAGATTCCGGCCGAGTAGTTGTAGGTCGAGCCAATCGCGGACTTCGCGCCGAGCGCGACAGCGCCAGCGAACCATTCATCGATACCCCATGTGATATCATACTTGCCGCCGCAAGCCCTGAGGCAGCGCTGGAACATATAGAGATCGGGATAGTTGAACTTGATACCCGCGAGGTTCTTGATCTTGCCATCGGCTTCTTCGAGGAACTTCTGCATATCGAAGTTCACGCCGCTCATGGAAGTATGGTAATAATAGAACGGGAGCTTCGTGGATGTCGAGAGCGCTTCCTGGAGATACGCGACGAGCGCCTTGACAGAGCCGGGCTTGAAGAAGTTCGGCGGAACGATGCTCGTTGCATCCATGCCGCACTTCACCGCGTAGGCGCCGAGTTCCTTTACGTCAGGCATGGCGAGCGCGCCGATGTGCGCGATGAGGAAGAGCTTGCCTTTGGCAGCCTTTACCCATTCGTCAAACACTGCCTTGCGCTCTTCGATCGAGCAGCAAATGCCCTCACCTGTCGTGCCGGAAATATAGACGCCAGTCACTTTTTGTTTAATCAGCGTTTCAGCCTGCTTCGCAATCAATGCGAGATTGACAGTTCCATCTGGGTTGAACGGCGTGTGAGCCGCAGCAACAAGTCCTTCGAGTTTCTTGATTTTCATTTACCGCTTCTCTCCTTTTATGGATGATATATACATGGAGGAGTTTTTCCCACTTCCCCAGTCTATGTTCGGTATTGTATCATATTCAGCGCTACGCGTCTAGGGGTGAATTCGCGCTTTATTGATTTTTCGCTATACGCGAAAAGCAAAATTTGATAAAATATGCGCCGTAAGATGGGAAGTGGAATCTACTCTCGCGCCGCGATTATCGCCGCAACAATTTATGCCGCGCTTCTTCAAGCGAGCGCGCAAGATGGCGTTTTGCCGGGCGCTAGCTCGTTTGAAGAATCTTCGTGCCAGGAAGGCTCTACTCCCCTAGCGGCAGATTCGCAATATTGGCGCGCGACGGGCGCGGCAAATACAAGATGCGCGATTGTCGCATATAAAGACGGCGAAGATATTGCGTCTACTAAAGAAAGGACGCCATATTTCGCTGGCGCGCAAAATAGGAAATATCTCGCAATCGACCTCGTGGAGGCAGACGGACTCTATAGAAAAACATCTATCGCCAATCCTGCTATCAATGACGGGATCTATTTCGATTCGTTTGTAAAATTTACTTCTTCGCGCTATCTTCGCAGCCCCGTGAAGAGGCAGAAGATTGCGATTTCTTCGCTCGCCGAAAAAAATTCCACCAACCTCGTCATAACGGCGGGCTTCATTTCGCCAGCGAACGAAGAGATAAGGCCGCGAACATATAAAATCGATTCTGCCGAGATTAAGGATGGCGAATGGTATCGCGTTACGATCGAGGCGCAGGATAATTTCTGCAAGGGTTATGTTGGTTTCAGAATCTACCTCGACGGCAAAAAGCTCACATCGACCGAAGCAAAGAGCGACTCGCCCCAAATTCCCGTGCCTGATGATATTTTCCCTAGTCTAGTCAGGACTGGTTCCTACAAGCGAACTCTTGGCGCCGTGAGATTCCGCGGCAAGGGGGCGGTGGATGATCTTGTATTCACGCGAACCAATCCTTTCCCCAATAGAGAAGTATCGTTTAATGACGGCGCATTCACAATTCCCGGCGATAAAGTAGAGGAGTTGAAGATTCTTTTCGATACGGAAAATCTCGATAAGACGATCGAAGGACATCTCGCGAGCTATGCCGAAGCTTATGCACTAGGGTTAGTCGACGAAAATTCGGGCGAAATAGAAGAAATTGCCGCGCCAGAAATTTCGATTGCCGAAGATGGGACAATCAAGATTGGCGAAATTTCGTTCCCTCGCTGCGCATATAAAATTACCGAGCGCATTCAGGGCAAGACGAATCTCGATGGTGAATGGCAAGATATTACCGAGCCAGGCAATGTCAATGACGCGCCATCGCGCTTCTATCGCGTCGTTATAACAATCGAAAACCAATAGTGCCGACATTGCTTTGACCACTAGACACTAGATTAAGAAAATGATATAATACGCAGTGAAGAATGGTGGATTGTCGAAATAGGAGGCTAGTCGAGTATGAAAGCCATAGATTTTAGACGAAGTTTTCGTTATTTGGCTGTGCTATGCGCAGTCGCGTGCGGTATTGGCGCGGTGGCGCGCGGCGCAACTTCCAAGACGAACCCGGTAACCGGCGAAACGGAAGAATATACCAATACTTTCACGGGCGATACTGCGGAATGGAATCTAGCCGACAACTGGGATACCGCTAGCGTTCCGTTCGTTTCCGGCGGCAACTACGACCCTGCGCTTGTCGATGGTAAGACGGTTTCTACTTCAACTGCGGTTGATGGCTGGACTTTGCGCGTTGGTGCATACAGCGGCGCGAACATAACATGGTCGGGTGGGATTTCCAAGATTCAGGCGGGCTCGGTAGGTTGCTGGCTTACGGCAGATGCGACATCATCGATTACTATCGCTTCCTTTGGCGGCAATCAGCTGGAAGGTAGCTCTTCGGCACCTTTCAAATTGAGTTCCGCATCGGCGGGCGGAATTACCTGGCAGAGCGGCCTCACATCAGCTTCCAATACAACGCTTCCATTCTGGTATTACCTCAAGGGTGACGGCACGGTTGTCTACGGCGGCGATATTACAGTTGCCAATGCTCAGGTTATCAAACAGGCCGATATAACGCTTTCAGGTAGCGCAAAATCTATTCAATCCAAGACGCTTGTTACATTTGGCTCCGGCACCACTAAAACCTTCGTGGCCGATGCCGCCATCAAGATAAAGAATGGAGACGATGTTCTTAAGACGGTTTACTTAACTAGTGTAACAGTAGCTGAGGATACTACTCTTACGACCGAAAATGATGTCGGCACATGCGAACTCGTCCAGACTTCCACAGGTGTTGCCCTTTATTGGGTTGATGGCGATCCTGCGGATATAGTCGACGAAGAAAAAACCTACCTGCCCTCGATAAACATAAACTTCACTTCCGGCACGGACCTTTCCACCGCTGCTGATGTAGGTATTGGCGACTATGCCATACCGGGCACTTCCTGGAACAACCTTATCGGTAATAACGGATCTCTTACGACTTTGAAAGGCGTTGTCGATTCAACAGGCGCGTCTTCCACAATTTCTGGTGCTAGCGTAACGATTTCCGGCACGCGTGGATACTGGACGCAGTCAGATCTTTATGCAGAATCCGATTTGCGCCAGGCTTATATTGATGATGCCGATGGCAATGCTGCCCCGCAGTTTGTTGTCGAAGGTATTCCTTATTACAGTTATAAGGTTGTGCTATATTTCTCCAACGATACGAATGGTCGTCAGTTCGGACATCTCACCGTCAATGGCACAAACTATAGATGGGATAGCGAAACCAGCAAAATTGTAACTTGTGATGGTGTAGAAGCGGATTGTTGGGGTTCATCTGATAGCACGGCGTATACTGAAGGCGTCAACTACCTCGTATTTCCTGTAATGATGAATACCGACGGCACCTTGACGGTTGTTGGGCATCGCTGGTCTAGCACTAAGCGCGCGGGTCTTGCCGCAGTTCAGATTATCGAGGTCAAGGCGGAAATAGGTGAGGATGATCTTGAGATTCCTGTTTCCGGCGATACGACATACACGGTAGACGAAACTAAATCGTACAATAAGGTATATATAATCGGCTCGGGTTCTCTTACTCTCGATGGTACCGGCAAGATTACCGCGAACGAAGCTATTTATCTTTCTGGCGCCGTTACGCTGAATGCGAACGCCGACCGCCTCGATGGCACCTTCACCGGCGCAGGTACTGTAGCGTATACTGGCGTTGTCCCGCCGACAGGCAAGGGCTGGACAGATTCTTCTTCCTGGGGTGGCACGGTTTGGATTAAGAATAAAGCAGGCATTACCGGCAACAACAATGCTTCAACAGGCGTTCAGCCCAATAGCCTCGGCAATGCAAATTCCAAGGTTAAGTTCTCCGGCGTATCGGGGTGGCTTGAAGCGCCGATTGAATATACCCCGGAAATAGTTCTTGAAAACGATTCATATGACTACGCCTTGCAACTCACGAACGGCAATTCGCCGAACACGGTCTATGAGGTCAACAAAAATCGAGCAACGATAATCAAGAAACTTTCCGGTAGCGGAAAGCTTTGTCGCGGAGCCAATAATGTGACGCCGGCGATAAAAATCTATGACGGAACAGAATTCTCCGGCTTGATAGATACGACAGCCGCAAGTGGTGGATTGGTTGTACTTTTCTGTAGTGAAGATACTGTATTACCAGATTCGCTATATGCGATGTTTATCGAAAGCAACAAGAAGCAGTCGATATATGTCGCATCAAACACAACCGCCGCAGTTGCTTCTGGTGCTACCTGGACCGCCAATACTGGTTTTGTCATAAACGGAACACTCAATGCCAATGGCACGCTTGCAAGTTCACACGCGACAAAGGCCGTCAGCGGTACTGGCACGGTCGTGTTCGCTGGCAAGCTACCTTCTCCGACGGGTGATGCTTGGTGGAAGAATAGTGCTTGGGATGGCACGGTGCAGATCAAGAGTGCTACCTTTACTGGTGTCGGCGGTGTTGCCACATACTTGGAAGTAAACAAATACGGCAATAGCGAATCTATCCTCGAGCTTAACAACTGCTCAGGTTGGCTGCCAGTAGGAAATACCAGCGGGGATAATGTTTGCGCAGTTCCGCTAAAAATTACAGGAATGCTTACAATAAATGATGGCTATTCCAATAGACAGTTTACAATCAACAAGCTTATTGGAAGCGGGTCGATTTATACTACGAGCAATGGTGCTACAGTAACGATTCAGGTCAAGGAAGCCGATGATTTCACGGGCTATGTACAGCTTAATTCGAAGCGTGTAATATTCGGTGAAACCATTCCTACAACATTTACCTCGGGTCAGATTTATGTCGGCAACGGCTTCTCGTTCACAGTACCTAATTCCGATTCGGCGTGGTATGGCACGGGCGGCATTGTTCTTGATGGTGAGCTCAAGGCTACCGCGCTTTCCAATTTTGGTGGCGGAACGAATATTACGACAACTGACAATGGTGTATTTGAGTTCATTAACAGCAATAATACTGAAGATCAAGGAGTAGATTACGCCCGCATTACAGGTACTGGTACGCTGCGATATGCCGATGTCTCTGGTAAATGGCGTGCGCTATCAACAGTCAACTTCCCGACTAATATGATTTGCGAAAATAATCTATCTTCCGGACTAATCTGTACTTCCTATGGTGGAACAGATACAATCGGTAGCCTTTCCGGCAGTGGTCAGATTCGTTCAGACTGGAGTAATGGGAATCGCGATCTGAGAATTCTTCAAGCAAAGGATACTACATATTCCGGCTTGTTTGCGTCAAGCAATGATCGTATCGCGAATGTTATTGTCGCGTCAGGAGAATCTACAGGTGGAATTTTGACTCTTTCTGGCAAGCAGACAGCCTCCAATGCTCTTACGGTAGAATCCGGCGCGGGGGTGAATATTACAGGAACATGGGTAGGCAATGCGACCGTTTCGGGCGCGTTTGGCGGGTCTGGAACCTTGACCGGCGCACTTACATTCAACGAAGGCGCTTCCCTTAAAGCATACGACGGCAATGATACCGGTATCGCGGTCAGCGGCGGTATCACATTCCCGGCAAACGGCAAGGTTGTAATAGATACGAGCAGCCTCCCTGCGACAACCGATAAGGTTGGCCTTATCAATAAAACAGATCTCGATGTCAGCAAATTCGAGATGCAGGAAAATTCCGGCTATATAGCAACATTGGTCGGCGAAAGCGACTTCCAGTTGTTTGCCGGGAATGTGAGCGTTATTGTTCCAGAGGTCGAGCATGCTTTAGCGATAGTTAAGGTAGATGGCATTATAGTGATGCCTTCTAGCGATGGGACATACTCTGTTCCTCTAGGCGCGGAAGTTTCGGTAAAATATGAGCCAGAAGATGGCTACAATTTGAATATCGTAACAGAATATACTATTAGCGAAGCTTCGTCCAACGCTACTATAGAGCTTCAGAATATTGTCGCGCTTTCGGGTCTCAAAGCTTCGTTCGTTTCCTCCCCGGTAGTGGCAGAAGATGAAACAGAAAAAGGTTTTGTGGCCAAGATTGAAGACGCGGAATTCGAAACATTCGAAGCGGCGGTCGAAGCGGCGCAAGAAGGCGATGTTATCAAGCTTTTTGCAGATGCCGAATATCTCTTCTCTGCAGGCATCGTGCTCAAAATCGACTTGAACGGCTATGAATTTACGCCTCTCGTCGAAGATGAAGAAGCGCAGGTCGTTCTTGTCTCGCAAGATGAAAAGGAATGGGTTGCGACTTATACATTCGCGTTCCGTGCGCTTGGCGATGAAGTTACTATTAGCGCATCTTCTGACGCCGACGAAGAAGAAATCGCTTCTCTCGTATTCGTCGCGCCGCCTTCGGACGAAGTTGCCGCGCTCGTTTCGCCGGAAGAATACGATTCATATTTCGTTAAGAGCGCGACATTCGTTCCGGCGCAAACAAAGTTTGCTACGCGCGGTCCGGCAGAAGGCACTTGGAGCGTCTCGATAGCGCTGGATTCTACGAAAGTATTGCCTTCCGAAGAAACAGAGAACGCAGCAATGCTGAATGCGGTAATTTCTCTAGCTACTGGTGAAAGCATCGAGGCAATTGTTCCTACTAAGAGCGGCCTATATTATTGGCTCGCGGCGACTACCGAGCTAGGCGGCGAATATTTGAATGGCGCGCCAGTTCTTGGTGATGGCAACGATAAGGCTCTTTCGAAGCCGGCAGATCTCAAGGATGATACCAAGGCGTTCTACAAGATTTGCATCGCCCCCCTGCCACCGAAATAATCGCCCCGCTCTCCGCCGCGTGGGGCTTGGTGTCTTCCGGCGGCCGCGGGGCGGTGAGCCCTACCTTTCACTATCCGACAATCCGATCATCTGGCCATCGGCGCAACGTAGCTCGGTTAGCGCATTGCAACAAGCGAGGAAATATGATATAATATGTGCTGAAAGGATATCATGTCTGAAAAAGCTAAAATAGCCGAGTTTGTTTCATTCTGCATTGAGATGTATGCCAAGGCGTGTCACATGTCTGGCGCGGCTGTCGCGTCACTATTCGAAAAATTCGGCGCAATAGGCTATCTCGTGCGCGGATATGATGTTTTGCATACAATGGGCGAAGAGTGGATTGTCGCTGATGTCGAAGACTATCTAAAGGCAAGGGGGTATAGCGGATGAAACTCTATCATGGCGGTTTATCTGTTGTAAATGAGCCAAAGATAATGGAGCGCGTTTCATACCGTCCTCTTGATTTCGGCTCGGGCTTCTACACCACATCTAGCTTTGAACAAGCCGAGCGATGGGTGTACAATCGCTTGGAACACTTCGAGGAAGCAACACGCGGATATGTTAGCGTTTATGAATTTGACGAGGAGGGCTTTTTATCATCTAATCTGACGCGACTGGAATTTACATCAAATCAAGTAGGCCCAGATTGGTTTAGATTTGTCATGCGTAACCGCCGCGAGCACAACCCGGAGCACGGATTTGATCTCGTTACAGGCCCAGTCGCCAACGATCGTGTCTACACCGTTATTTCTGCTTATGAGGCTGGCTTTATAGATGAAGAGGCGGCGATAGAGCGAATGAGACCATACCGGCTGGCAAACCAATACCTGTTTCACACCGAGAATGCCCTACGCTTTCTCTCATTCCTCAAATTTGTGGAGGTGTCGCGATGATCGATACTGTTACACAAGATACTTTGCGAGTAATCTTGCCTTCCAAAGTCGCATTGGTGACGGAAGAAATAGCCCGACGCAATAATACTGACCCCGTGTCGGAACTAACGCATTTCTATGCTTCGCGCACATATCGCGAATTGGAAAACGAGAAAAGCAAATACTGGTGGTTTTCCCCAGCCGAACTTTGCGACTTGTATATGCAAGAATCATAATTCACTTGCCGAAGCCGCCGGAAAGGCTTGATGCAGGTAGGGCGCTTTGCCCCGCTCTACGCCGCGCAAGTTGCGCGAGAATTGTGGCGGGGGTTTCGCGCCAGTGCGCAAGCGCCGCCAGAAAAGTGGCGGGGGTTTCGCGTGGGCGCGCAGGTTCCGCGAGAAAAGTGGCGGAGGTTTCGCGCGAGTATTTGGCGCTATAAGTGCGATTTGAGGAGTTTTATGGCGCAAATTCGTAGAAATACGCACCTCGCGGGCCGGGTTTAATGATATAGCGAGAGGCTGTTTGGGGGCGTGATAAGTGCTCGGAAGGGGTGCAAAGGAGTGCGCACGATATTATTTTTGGTTGTATGAAGGGTATATATAATAAGGAATAAGGGGATTTTTGTAAAAAAATTAAAAATTTTTCAATACCCCCCTTGCGTTAATGCGCAGAATATGTTACAATATGCGTGCTTTCGGGTAACCAGGCGGGTTTCGGACATTGTGTCCGGGCCTAGGTACAACCGGGCTCAATGAAAGTTGACCGGCAGGGTGAGCTGAAAGCGGGTGGCTTAGAGATGCGAAACTCAAACCTTCTCAACAGCCGCTGAATGGCATAACATGTGTGCCGACCGTGTTCACGCGGGTACAAGAAAGTGGGTCGGCAAGATACCGCCGAAATAAATGGATCAACCGGGTAGCTCCGGGCATGGCAAAGCTAAAAGATAGCCGAGCCGAGCGAAAAAGCCAAAAGGAAAAGTACAAAAATGAAGAAGCTCATGATTGTTGCTGCTGCTGCAGCGATGACTGTAGTTGCCAAGGCGGCTCCTTCCTTCGAGCCCGTCGATTGTCAGGATACTGATGAACCCGGAGAGGCTGAATGCCCTCTCATGGTTTTCAAGGTCACCGCTTCGGGCAAGACCGTTCAGGAAGCGACCAAGAAGGATTATGACTACAAGACCGTCAAGACCCTCAAGGTCACCAAGGGTGCACTCGTTTTCAAGTATGACGAAGAATGCGCTGAAGCTGGTCTCTGCTGCTATCCTGCCGCAGACCTCTATGCTAACGTCAAGGTTGGCTCCAAGACCGCTAAGCTCGCAGTCGCTGATGTCGTTGTCGCCAAGTGGTCCGTCTTCGGCCAGAACATCGGCAAGGCTCTCGCTTACAGGACTCAGATCAAGGCTGGTAAGAGCGTCAAGCTCGAGTCTGATCTCTTCCTCCAGACCGAGGGTGCTTTCGATGAACCCGCTACCGAAGTCGTCTATGTAGTTGGCGAGGATGAAGTAGAAGATACCATTGACTTCGCAGCTTCCGCTTTCGGTGGCTTCACGGTCAAGGTTGTCAACAGCAAGACCAAGATCTCTTCTGGCTACTGCGATGTCGAGACCAATGAGGGCGCTTGCTATGCGACCTGGACTCCTGGCACCTACAACGGCTGGTTTGTCGGTCAGCGCGAACTCCTCGGTGGTGATTCCGCTTGCTTCAACTGCGAGTGCGGCACCTACGATGTCTTCGGCGGCACCTTCAAGGCTGTCTATGATTCCAAGAAGACCACTGACGAAGCTGCTCAGAAGTATGTGTTCGGCAAGGTCCTCTTCGGTGATGAAGACGAAGATGATGGAGAATAATCTGGTCTAAACCAGAAGGGCATATCGAACGATGTGTCTAGCAAGGGGGAGGAAGGTAGAATAACCTATCCTCCCCTGCGCCACTAAAGAAAGTCAGCGATAACAAGGAGTTATATGAAGAATTTGGCAACAATAGCAGTAGCAGTGGTGGTCGCGAATATTGGATTTGCAGTTATTGCCCAGGAAGCGCAAGCCGAAAGCTCTCGCGAGAGCTCCGAGCAGAATGGTGCTCAAGAAATTCAGCAGACGGCGGAAAATGAAGGCAATAACAGTGAAAGCGCAGCGTATTTCGGCGGTGCCAAATTCGATACAGAAAAGGTTGAACAATCGGACCAAGGCGGCGTAACTCTCGTTGGCGCCGATAAAAAGATCGATGAAAGGCTTGATGAGACGACTACATTGCTGCTGGCAGCCAAAGACGATGATATATTTCTTAACATAGAAGATCAAGATATCGTAAAGTGGAAGATTGTGCGCGAGCAGATGGAAGCTCTCAATACCAAGTTCCCGACCTTTGCCGAGATGACCCAAGAGGGCATAATGGGGGCAAAGAGAGCGATATTCCAGAAACAGTTTACGAAAATAATAGGCAATTATATCCGCATGGCGGTATTTGCCCAGGAAGCCCGCAGGCAGGGTCTTACGCCGGATCAAGCGAAGTTGGATGAGCAAAGGGCGCTAATGAGAAAAGAAACCGAGGCGCAGGGCAAGGCTGGCGAAAAGATGCTCGCGCTACTTGATGCGCCCGAGTCGCTTTATGAACATAATTTGACGAATGCCATACTATGGCAAGCATATACCGAACAGATAGTAAAGCCGAAGATTACTATAACAGAGGAAGAAATTCTCGCAAGAATCAATTTCCAGAAAAACAGGAATATGGCGATAGTTGCGACGAACATCGCAAAACGCGCGCAAATCGACGAGGCGCTCGCGAGAATCAAGAGCGGTGAAATAGATTTTGAAATGGCAGCTAGCTTGTATAGCGAAGATATGACAAATGAAGATGGTGGAGTATTCCTTGATGAAGATGACGCGCCGCGAAAGATATTGGAAGGCGAAATGATGCCTGAAATAGAAAATGCCTATATGAAAATGGAGGTCGGCGAAATCAGCGAAATAATCGAAACGCCGTTTTCCTGGCATATATTGAAGCTTCTCAAGAAGAACCCGGAGACCGAGACGGAATCGGAAAGCGTAGAGCTAGCGCATATCCTAAAAGAGAAGATTCCTGTAAAGCCCGAAATGACTCACGAGCAGGCGCGCGAGTCGGTCGAGAATAGAAAGATGAACAAGATTCTGAATCAGGAGTTCCCCGTGCTTTTCCAAAAAACGAAAATCGAATGCATGATTCCTCTTTTCGACGAAGAAAAGCCCGGAAAGAAGAAAAAGCAAAAAGTCCGCATAATCCGCGATGAGTTCTAAACAATTTTATCAACAATAATATCAAGAGACGAAAGGTATACATAGTAATATGATCAAGAAGCTAATGGCAGTTGCGGCAATCGCACTAACAACGATTTGCTCCACGGCGGCTACACTCCCCGATATCGGCACGGGAACCGAACCGAACCAGTGGACGAGCAATTTGGATGGAGTGCTCACGGCAGCAAAGAAGACGGGTTACCCGATATTTCTCGCCGCGATTAACGATTCGCGCACAGGCGAAGGTTGCTCGCACTGCTGGGGTTTTATTACAACCACGATTAACAATTCCGAATTTACCCGTATTGCCAATTCGTACAAATTCTACATGGTAATGATCAACTACACGGCGGGCTGGCCTGGTTACAATGCCGGCTTTTACGGTTATGCCAAACGTTTTGGCTGGAATTACATGAAGGATTATCTCACCGGATCATTACCTGTTGTTGCGGTAATAAGACCAACTGGCACAACATACAGATGTTGGGGACAGGCCGGCAATCCCAGCGGCGACGGCTATGTATGGGATTACTATACGGCGGAAGCGCCGAAACTCTATGTGAGAATCGAAAAAGCCATCAAGGAGCTTTCTGTCATGGATAGCACGTTCACGCTCGATCAAAGCTCGGCGACGCTGGATTCGACGGCGACATGGACTGGCAAGATTACACGCAGCGGCAACTCCGGCAAGACGGGCACGGTAACAGTTGAGCTTTCCGGCAACAACAGCGGCGAATATACGGTAGATCCTGCGTCCATTTCGTGGAATGGCAGTGATGGCACAAAGAATATCACAGTAAAGCGCACGGCTACTACAACGCGCGTAGTGTGCGACGAAATCAAGGTAAAGATTACGGCGAGCGGCTTCAGCGGCTCTACGATAAAATACGGCACTCAGGAAGCCGCGCTCACATTCAAAGATTCGAGAATCGGCAAGACTCTCAGCGAGTTTGCAAAGGCGAATTCGGGGCTCGACAATCTCGCGTCAAGCGATTCTTGGTTTGTGCCGAAGACTGCCGATGGGAATATCCTCGAAACTGTTACGTCGGGAACAAGCACGCTCACATGGACGGCGACAGCTGGCGGCGTATTGACTCTTGCAGGCAATATACCCGAAGGCGCTTCGATGAAAGTAAGCGGAGCGGCCGGTGAATTTGATGTAACGGCGCAAGCGACTACGATTGGCGTAGCGGTTGGCGACCAGATTGTATTTACGGCTAAAGCCAATGAAAGCGCTTTAGCGGAGAAATCGCAGTCAAGGGACGAAGTTGCAGCGCAAGAAACGACAATCGGCTTTTCCCAGTTCGCTTTCACAAAGCTCGCGCTTACGCTTTCCTCCCCGAAATCTGGCGCTTCGATTTCGTATAGCGACCTTGAATCGAACAAGAGCGCGGTCGATTTGAAGTGGAGCGCTTCCGGCGCAGCGGTCGATAGCTACGAAGCTTATGGAACGAAAGAAAGCGCGGCGAAAGTCTTCTCCGGCACGAAGCTCTATGAAGGCGAGGGAACAAGCGTAAATGCTGTTGATGCCGGACTCATGAAAACCGATATGACATCGCTCGGTCAATATTGGTGGGGGGTAAGAGTAACTGGCAAGGCAGCCGAGCATGGTACGCCTGTTACTACCGTGACGAGCACATTCACGATTTCTGCGCTCCCGCAGTTCGCATCGAATCTGCCTTCGTCTATTACGATATATCTAAAGGCGTCCGTCTCGCTCGATTATTCGGCGGCAGTTGCGCCAGGCACTACGACATACTCTGCCAAGAGCCTTCCCAAGGGCTTGTCGATCGATTCCAAGACGGGCAAGATTACCGGAACGCCAAAAAACACCGGCACGAAGACTGTTACGGTTACTGCGAAGAACCAGTATGGCTCGGCGACATTCAAAGTAAAGATGAAAGTAGCAAAGTTGCCGAATTCCGCCAAGGGCAATTACAATGGCGTGTTGTTCGATTCCGAGGGCAACCCTGCGGCGAGCATCACATGGAAGACTGCGACGAGCGGCAAGTGGAGCGCTACAATCGTAAAGGGTTCTTCGAAGACGAAGATTTCCGGCCAGCTTAACTACACCGAAAGAGGTGTTCAGACTCTTGTGGCAGACGGACTTACTCTTTCGCTCGTTAGCGGAACGAAAGTTTGGACAGGCAAGTGGAGTGGTCTTACTGTCTACGGCAAGGCTGAACAGGAGCTGAATTCCACATGGACATCAGTATGGAATTTCGGAATAGGGCCATCTTCCGGCGACGAAGCGCTTGGCTATCTGAAAGGCAAGCTCAACGCGAAGAGAAAGTTTTCTTCGAGCGGCAAGGTGGATGCGAAGAGCAAAATCGCCGTCACAGGAGAAGGCCTTCTTCTCGATGCTGCGTTCGTAAAGAAATATCTCGGCGCGTGGAATACCGATAAAGATGCATTCTTCGTCTATGGCTTCAAGAAAGCTTCCGGCAATGCATTTGATGGTGGCCTTGTATTCTATGCCGATGGCAAAGTCGCTGGCAGCTTCAAGTATCGCGGCGCAAAGTGGAAAGTGATCGACGGCGGCAAGTGGCCCGCGAAGAGCTTGAGCGGTGCAAACAACAAGACCTTCTCGACAGACCTTTCCGCCGATGGAACTCCAATCGAATTCACGCTCAAGGCGAGCGAGAAGAAACTCGAGGCGGCGTCTTCTGCGCTCGTAACAAGAATAAAGGCGAAAATTTCCGCTGCTAAAGGTTCCGGCATATACAAAGGCTCGTTCAAGGTCGGTTCGACCACCTACAAGTTCGAAGGCGCGCTCTTCATGTCGGGTTCGAAAGTAAAGGGTCTCGGCGGCGGTCTTGGAGGTTCGCAAGAATTTTCAACTTCAATTGAATGATTGAATAACGAAAGGTTCGATAATCATCATGAAAAGAGTAAATATAGCTGGATGGTGTCGCGCGGCAATGCTCGCGGTGCCGATGTTTGTGCTCGGTTCAGGATTCGTCGATACTGGCGTATCATATCTAAATCCTTCAGGCGGCAAGGTTGTTCCCGGCGAATGGAACAAAAACTTCGATAGCGCATTGGCTATGGCCGACAAGGAAAACATTCCTCTCGTCGCGGTCTACGGCGGCGCTTCTTGCGGAGCTTGCGAACTATTCCAGCAGGCCTGCATACAAGAAGAGTTTCTTGCGTGGAAAGCGAAGCACAAGCCGCTTCTCGTATTCACGACGTCGGATACCGATGTAATGAAGTTTGCGAAGCCGGAAAAGAATTCTCCCTACGCGGATGGCTTGCCGTATGTAGCTGTTTACTGGAATCGCGAAGGCGTTGCGCCGGAGAAAGGTTCGACCTATTACAAAACATTCAGCGGCAAGAGTGGCAAGATGCTTGTTACCGGCGGCACGCTTACCGAGCAGATAATCAAGACTCTCGATTCCGTCATTGGCGCTTATCCCTACGCGGCTGGCGAATTCCTCATGACGGATGGACCTCTAACGACTCTCGAAATCGAAGAAGGCTACGCGCCAGATCGCAAGGTAGTAGTTCCGCTTACCCGCGATTCCGGGACGGTTGCCGCGCTCAACTATCTCGATAGCGCAGTAGAGCCGATGCTGACGGTAAACTGGGCTGTCGGCGAGACGAGGAAGTATGTCGAAGTAAGTATCCCCGAAGGTTTCGAGGCGGGCGCTGAAATTCCGCTTAAACTTTACGACGATTCCAATCTCGTGCACGCTACATCGAAAATCAAAGTCGTGGCCGAGCCGGAAAACGCTCCAATCAATGCGAAGTGGATTGGCGAAGATTTCGCCTGGGGCGAGTGGACGATGGATTACACGGCTGCCAAGGCGAAGGTGCAGGCCGAAGGCGGACATCTTCTAGCGATGTTCTCGGGCGTTCTCTGGTGTCCATATTGCTACGGCATGGATACATCGCTTTTGTCGTCTGATGAATTCAAGCAGTGGGCGCGCGACAATAAAGTCGCTCTGGTGCTGTTCGACCAAAGCCGCGCCTCGAGCCCAGCGACTGCTGCGGGCAGTGGACTTGCGAGGCTCCTTAACTATGAAATCGGAACAACTACGATTCCCGGACGCGCTACAGCTTGCGGTGCGAGTTATTTGACGCGCAAGAATATCAGCCTCGAAGAAGCCCAGCCGGTAATCGATAGTGTTACGGAATATACGGCGAAGTGGCTTGCGCCGGGAGCGACTGCGGCGCGTCTTGGCAACCCGACGATTCTTCTCATCAATCCCGGGAACGAAACGGTAATCGCACGTCTGAACGGATACAGAAATACAGATAAGTATTACTTCCCGGAAGAAAACGTATGCCGTCTCGACAATCTTCTCAGGATTGAATCTGTTGGAGAAGACGAAAGAAACGCGTATGTTCAGACTACGGAACTTTCTGGCCAAGTCGGCGGTATATTCGTAAGCCAGCTTGAGATCAATGTCGCTTCCGCATACCACAAACTCGAAGGTATTCCTAATACAACGGTCAAGTTTACCGATAATGTAAATGACGTCATGCTTTCGCTCGTCAGCTGCAAGAACGGTAAAACCACTACACTTGTCAAAGAGACTGCAGGCACAATCCGTTATGCGTTCAAGGGTGATGAAGGCGATTGCTACTTAAGGGTGCGCGGGTTTGCAGAATCGAAAGAATATGGTGACGCAAACGGTTTTGCTTCGACAGTATTTTCTGATATCGTGCTCGCACCAACCGAAGCGGCTGCCTCTTATACTGCAGTCGCTGCCGCGAACTGGAATTATTATCTGAGTGTCGAAGAAGGTGTTCAGTATAGACTTGAAGGCTTCACCAACATCAGCGAAGAGAAGCTTCGCTACGATGGCGATGCCGAAGAAGGCGGCGCATTCTACACCGCCCTCGTGACTGAGGAAATCGAGTTCCACGACGATACCGAAGGCGCGACGACGGTAACTTATCAGGTTTGGAATCCTGGCGAAATTTCATTCGACGAAAGCGCGATTACCGTGTTTTCGTTCCTCGGTGACGGCGAAATATCCGTAACGCGAAAGAACGGTTCTTCCGGCGCAACGAGCGTAAATATATACGTCCAGGGCGGCGATGCAGTAAACGGTCAAAGGTATGTCTGGGACGATGATACCGTCGTTTCGTGGGCCGATGGCGAAGCCGGAACAAAACGCGTAGCGTTCAGAGTAATAAAATCCGATCAGCTTCTCGATAGCCAAAGTTTCATGCTCGCATTCCGCAATCCGGTTGGAACGGCGGCGATTGCCGATGGAATACTTACGGTAACATTGAGCGATGTTGATACGCCCACCTTGGCGAAGATGTCTTACAATATCGATCTCTTCGGCGGTTTTGATGCATCAGCGGCGCTAGATCCGCAGCAGACCTACAACCTTACCGGCAAGGAAAAAGTGACATTCAAGAAAGTCTCCGGCAAGCTCCCGAGCGGCGTAAAGCTCGTCTACGAGGACGGCAAAGTTTTCCTCGAAGGCGCTGCGAGAGCGACCGGCACATTCAAATATACATTCAGAATGAGCCAGAAGCAGAATGGCAAGCAGGTGCTAGGGCCTGAAATTACGATTACGATCAATGTCGCATCGGCGCGCGATGTTACGGTTGGCGGCAACGCGATGATGAACAAATCGGTCAAGACGACTCTTCCGTTGTATCTCAATGAAGGCAGCAAAGAATCGCTCGCCGGCACGCTTGATATTACTCTAAATGCGAAGAACAAGATTACCGCCAAGTACAACCGCGTTTATGCCACCAAGGCGGTCAAGCTTTCGGGATTGTGGTCTACGATGGTCGATGGCGAAGCGGAGGCGCGGCTTGTCGAAGGCAAGTATACGCTTGATCTTACCGTCGATTCCTCCGGCCGCATGGCCGCGACTTTAACCGACCCTCAATACGATACTGCGCTATCGAGCGGCGACGCGCTTAGAGTCGGCACGGGATCGTTTGCAAATGCCTACAAGGGCTATTACACCGCGGCGATTATCGAAATCGATGCCGACGACCAGACCGGCACGGGCTATGTTATCATCAAATCTATCGCCGCGAACGGCAAGGCTTCGTGGACTGGTGCGCTCGGTAATGGCCAGACGTTCTCCGGCTCGAGCTTTGTTACGATCGATGATGAAGGGTATGCGATTCTCCCTGTTCTGAAGCGCCGCGCAAAAGATTATGTTGCGCTCGCGCTGATGATTCGTCCAGAAGCGAAGGAATACCAGTATCCGCGCGCAGTCAAGCATATAGATGGCACGGTTGCTCGCTGGGCGCATTTCGAAAAGCCCGAGGCGGTTCACGATTGCGAAGTTCGCGGCAGCTGGTATAACAAAGGCGCGGGACTCGGCAACTACGCGTACGCGCAGTTTGGTTCGTACGAGCTGCTCCTGGGCGGCGCGCCAGGTACATTCTCAAGCGAACAGTGGGGCGAAGTTATGATTGTTCCGACTGCCAAGGTAAAGGTTGGCGCTTCCAATATGACGATGACCGGCAAATCAAGCGATCTCAAGTTCAAGTTCAACGCTTCGAAGGGAACATTCAGCGGAACGATGAGAGTTCAGTTCGAGAAGAAGACGGTCGCAGGAAAGTTCAAGGGCGTCGTCATTCCCGGCTGGCATGATTGCGGTTGTGAAATTCCCGACCCGAAAGATCCGTTCAGGATTTCGCTCGATTGGTCTCAGCCATTCGCAATCGGCACGCTTATTCTCAACGATACGGTAGATGGCGTTAAGGTCAACCGCGGCTTTACCGTGAAGGTCGACGAGCTCGAGGAGGATGAGTAAGAATGAAATCTACTTCCAAATTTGTTTTCGCATCGATTGTCGCTTCGCTGTTTATTGCAGGTTGCAACAAGGGCGAAACAGAAAGCGAAGAGCCTTCGCTTAGCGAAATGAGCGAATTGGCGCAAGGCATTGGCGGCTCAGATGTCGCCATGCCGAGCGTCGATGAAACGCATGTATATTTCCGCGATGCGAGCGCAGAACGTCGCGAGGCGTTTATTAACGCGCTCGCCGAAGCCTTGACGAATTTCAAGGAGCTTCAAAACGAAAAGATCAAAATTTCCGCAAGCCCTGCAACAGATTCTGTAGAGATACAATATGCCGGCGAGGATAATGCGAGACGTTTTAAAGATATTGTCGCTATTGCTACGACGAACTTCGCGATCAAATACCCCGGCATCGGCTTTTACATAAACGACGATGGCTGGAGCATTAAGGTTGGCGAAGAGACGGTTATTCCTCTCGAAGAAGATTTTTCGCTGGCGATTCCGTGAAAAGATTATACATTGCGTTGGCCCTTTGGGGCATAGTTTTCGGCGGCAAGCAGATGTTTGCCGCCGAAGAGTTGAGCATTGAAGAAATCGCGGGGCGTTTCGCGAGGAGTTATCTCGCGCCAATGGATGGCGCGAATTTTTACAGGCTATACGAACCTGAATATGGAATGGTCGAATTTCGCCGGCGCGGCGGAATTGACAGATACGATGGCGCAGGTGGTTGGCGGGCGTTTAAAGAAGGTTTGTCGTTCAGCGTAATTCCGCCGCGCGAAGTTTACGGAAAAGAGAATATCGAATTTCGTTACAAGGAAGGCAAGCCGCATCAATTAAAATCGCAAGGCAATGCGTATCGCATAGAAATCGATGGTGGAGATATTGAATACTCTGGCGCGATAACGCCAATGTGGGATGAAGATACAAACGACCAAGCCCATCCTTTGAACAAAGCTGGCCGCTGGGCGGGTAGATTTTCGCCGTTCTACAGAAATCCAAATCGCGCTGCAATGCTACTTGCGGAAATCGCATTGGTGTTTTTCGCGCTACTTGCGGCTTTCTGGAAAAGAAGAAAAATTTGTCTTATTGTTTCGGCTTTGGGGGGCGCGATATTTTTCGCGATGATGCTTGCGACGAAATCGCGAGGCGCTCTTTTGGGGTTTGCCGCAGGAACGCTTGCAATTATTATAGCAAAAGTTGCGATGCTTCAGAAAGAAAAACGGCGCAAATATTTCAAGGTGGTGATTTTAGCTGTAGCTGGCGTAGTCGCCTTGGCGTGGGCGCTTGGTTTGTTCGGCAAATGGCTTGGGGAAGAAAGCAATCAGATTCGTTTTGAAGTATGGCGCGAAGTTCCGAGGATGCTCGTAGATGCCCCTTGGGGTTGGCGTTTTACAAGGCCTGGGCTCGCATTTGGCGATTGGTACCAGAATCTCACGAGCGGATTCTTCGCTTGGACTTTGATTAGTTCGCATTTTGAAATAATGGCGAAATTGAGCTGGATCGGGCGATTCTTCTGGGTCGCCGGATGGGTGGCGGCAATAATTTTCCCGTTTCTTTTCTTGATACGCAAAGACTTTTCGGCCGCGGGGCGGCGCGCCCTACCATGCGCTGAGTCGGCGGCCGCGGGGCGGCGCGCCCTACCATGCGCCAAGACTTTCGCGGCCGCGTCAAGCGCGGCGAGCTTGATTGCATGCGCGCTTGCGCCGGCATTCGCAGTAGGCGCCATGTTCAACCCGATTCTCAGTTCGTGGACTCTTTGGATTATTCCGACCCTTTCTCTTGGCGTTGCAATTGTGCTTAATTTCAGGCGCGATATGTTTTTTGTGAAATGGTCGGGGGCCCCTCTCGGCATAGCGCTTGTCGCAGTTGCGCTTCTATATATGCTTGGCGCAAGAGACTTGAATCCAGGCGAAATAGCTATTGTAGAAAAGGGCGATACTGTTATCTTGAACGGCGATAAGGCAGATATCTGGATCGCCGATGATGGAAATGTTCTAGGCTGGGGTTATGCGCCTAAAGAGATTCGCAACTTTTTGTATCAGACAAAATACAAGAAACCGATCGGGTACGCAAGAAATCTCGAAGCGCTGCCGAAGAAAACGACGAAGCTTCTCGTCGCCGGCGATCTTGCGCTGGAGTATTTGGAACTTTGGCGCAAAAAAAGAGCGCCTAGAGCGAAGGATCTCGTTTTCATTTCCCCGCCATTCGCGCCGGATAAGGTTCCTGCGGATTTAAGGAAGAGTTGCAATTTCCTTTTTGTCGCCGGCGAGTTTGCGTTTCGTTACAAAGATATCTATGGCGAAGTACCGGATGTCGATTGGATAGGAACGGTACCTGGCGCCGAGCGCTACATCCCGGGCTGGGTTAGCCTTGCCGTAGAATAAAAAAATTAAAATACCCCTAGCGCGAATCCGCAGAAAATGATACAATACCCGACGAAAACAGAACACTGGCTCCCGGATGCCTTTGCCGGGTACCGGTAAAACCAACCTAAAGGCAACATTAACAAAGGAACTGACAGAAAATGAAAATCGTAAAGATTCTCGCAATTGCGCTTTGCGCCTGCGCAATGTTCACCGTCACCGGCTGCAACCGCAACACTCCTGGCGCGGTAGTCGTCCGCGTGCTCGAGGGTCTCCGTGATGGCAAAGCTGATGCCGACTTCCTCAAGGCGAACTGCACAGAAGGCGTAGCAGCTCTCTTTGCGCTTGCCGGCGATGAAGCGAAGAAGGAAATGGAAGGCACGAAGTTCAAAGTTGTCGAAGAGAAGATCGATGGCGACACCGCCAAGGTCAAGGTAAAGATCACAGGGGGCAAGGACGGCAAGGAAGAAACCGAAACGTTCGATGCCAAGAAGGTCGACGGCAAGTGGAAGTTTGACCTCAAGAAGTAACACCCTAGATGGCAGTACACAATATAACTGCACTGCTGATACTCGCCCCGCTTGCGGCTTTTGCCGCGGCGGGCGAGTCTTTATCATGGATGAGCGAACCTCCCGTAGAATTGCGCAAGGGCGATTTGGTGTTTCGGCGCGGTCAAGGATTTTGGACGAAATATTTTGTGGATGTATCTACTCGCGAGAAACGCTTTTCGCATGTAGGTGTAGTATGGAAAGTTTCGAAGGATAAGAAGAATGCGCTTCTCATCCATGCCGATGCCGATGATTCAACGGGGCTGGGGTTCGTCCATAAAGAAATGTGGAAAGATTTTTTCGAAAGGGCCAACTCGCTGGAGTGCGCCGTGTTTCGTTGGGATGGCGAAGATAGCGGCGTTCCAGAGAGGCTGGCCGAAGCTGTTCATAAGCGCATCAGGGTGCCTTTCGACCCGTTCTTCGATATGAGCGAGACGAATAAGCTATACTGCACGGAACTTATCGCAGAGGCTTTAAAAGAGGCGACAGCTACGAATTTCATTTCCTCGACGATGTACAATGGGCGCGAGTTTATTGCCATTGATGATATATATAGAATAAATTTCCGCCGTATTTACGATTCAAAAGACAACTCTCTAAGAGAATGAACGTTCCGCCAGAATAAAAAAGTATACTAAAGGGTACTAGCATTCGCCGCGGAAAAATGGTAAAATATAGTTCCATAAGGAAGAAAACGATGAAAATCAAGTTCGGAAAAGTTGCTGAAAATATCGTGACCCGCAAGGAGTTCCCGCTCGAGAAGGCGCAGGAGATCCTTAAAGGGAAAACAATCGCCGTTCTAGGCTATGGAATTCAGGGCCCTGGACAGGCGCTTAACATGCGCGATAATGGAATCAATGTAATCGTAGGCCAGCGCAAGAGCGCGAAGGCAAACAGCTCCTGGAAGAGAGCTCTTAATGATGGCTGGGTCGAGGGTAAGACCCTGTTTTCGCTCGAAGAAGCGGCCGAGAAGGGCGACATCATCATGATGCTCGTTTCTGACGGCAGCTGCCCGGAGGTTTGGAAGAAGATCGAAAAGTTTGTCACGCCCGGCAAGTATCTCTACTTCTCGCACGGCTTCGGTTATGTCTACAACAAGCTCACGGGAATCAAGCCGAAGAAGGGCGTCGGGCTCGTGATGGTTGCGCCGAAGGGGTCGGGCACGTCTGTTCGCCGTAACTTCCTCTCGGGCGCGGGAATCAATTCGTCCTACGCATTCATCCCCAACGGCATGAAGGCGAAGGATGTGGAAGCCGTTACGAAAGCGATCGGTATCGCAGTCGGCTCCGGCTATCTCTTCCCGACGACATTCGAGAATGAAGTGACGAGCGACCTCGTTGGCGAGCGCGGAATTTTGATGGGTGCGCTTGCCGGCGTAATGGAAGCGCAGTTCTATACTCTTCGCGCGAATGGTCACAGCCCCTCGGAAGCTTTCAACGAAACTTGCGAAGAGCTTACGCAGTCGCTCATCCGTCTCGTGGATGAAAAGGGCATGGATTGGATGTATGCCAACTGCTCGCAGACCGCGCAGCATGGCGCGCTCAAGTGGCGTCCATTCTTCCGCAAGGCTACCGAGCCCGTCTTCAAGAAGCTCTACAAGAGCGTGAAGACGATGAAGGAAGCCAAGGAAGTAATCAAGGATACCGGTTGCGCCGACTACAAAGAAAAGATGGCAGCAAAGCTCCAGGCGATGCACGATTCTGAAATGTGGCAGGCCGGTGAAGCCGTCCGTTCGCTCAGACCCCACGAGAAGGCCAAGGGCAACGAGAATTCCGCCGGTTGGGGCGGCAGAAAAATCGTGAAGTAATATTTGCGATTCGAACCAAGGGGGCTTTCAATAGCCCCCTTTGGCTTGAAAACCGAAATTTTGGAGAGAGAGAAGAATGAAAAACATCAAGTTCATAGCATCGATAATTCTAGCGGCGATAGTAAGCCTTTCTTGCGAAGCTGCCTCCAAAATCCGGCTAATCTACGGCAAGGACTGGAGCGAGGGCTCGCGCCGTGTAAAAGCGAAATTGGAAAATCTCGAAAAGGGAGAGGCGCGCGGCAAATACCAGTTTGAATATATCGATGAAGAATCGACAAAAGCCGAACAGAATCCCGGTACGCTGAAAATCCCCGCCATATTTGTTATTTCCGAAGAAGGGAATTGTTTCCTCGTGCTCGAAAACAAAGTAGGCGCCAAGGCGCTTAGCGCAATGAGCGAAAAGGAAATATTCGAGAAGATCCTCGAGGCGGAAAACGCGAGAGAGGCGGCGAAGAAATCAGAATTGAAAAGCGCCGACGACTGCGGCAGGTTCCTTGAGAAGATGGAGCCTTTCGTCGGCGGCTTGAAGAGAGTCGCCGCAAAAGGATTTCACGAAGATGTGTTTGCCGCGCTCAAGCGATACGACCCGAAAGACGAACTCGGCTGGCAGCGCCGCTTTACGATGGGTGACGGAATCGATATCGTAACAAAAGCGACAGCGTTCAAGAATCAAAAAGATTTCGCCGGGGGCGAGGCGTATATCGCCGAAGAATTCGCAAAGCCAACCAAACATCTTTCGACCGAGCAAGTGCAATCTCTCTATATGGCGAAGTTCGCCCTCTATAGGGAAGAAAAATCAAAGCGCGAAGAGATGAAGAAGCTACTGAAGGATGTTTTGAAACTCGGCGAAGAAACATTATGGGGAACAAGCGCGATTGGTTGGCTGAATATTCTCGGCGAGCCTCCCCTCAGCGTCTATTGGGGATGGCACAAGGGGGATTTCAAAGGAAATGAATTTTCGGCCATCATTCAATATGGCGTAGATTGCTCTTTCAAGGAGCCCGGCGATTATACGATAAAGTTCGCGAAGAAAAGCGGCGCAGGAAAGCTTGAATTCGACGAAGTTGCCTTATGGGCCAATAAGGGCGAAGAGCAGAAAATTTTCAAGGCCGCCAAACATGAAGAAAGCCAAGGCACCGCGGTTTTCGGATTCAAGGTGGAAGAAGATGTCGCAGGTTTCATAAAGATGCTTGAAGTAAAGGGCAAGGCCGATCAAGAAGGCTTGACCGAAGGAAGTATCGAAATCAAGAAGAATATCTTAAGAGCGCGCGGCAAAGCACAATGAGCGAAGGTGTATTTTTCCAGAATCTGGCAATGCTTATGGCTGTCGCAGGCTTTGTGGCGGTCGTCTTCGATAGATTCAAATGGCCGAAGGTTCTAGGTTATATCTTTGCTGGTATTATATTGAGTCGCTATACTTGGGGCGGACCCTTTATCGTAGATGAAGCTTCGGTTCAGACTATTGGACAGCTTGGCATCGTATTTTTGATGTTTTCGATGGGGCTTGGTTTTTCCACAAGCGACTTGAGCCGCATGAAAGGCGTAGTTCTGCCGGTTGCGCTGATTGATGTCGTGTTGATGACATGGATTGGCTATACGGTAGGAACTAAAGTTTTTGGTTGGGGAATGGTGCCGTCGCTTTTCCTGGGCGCCGCAATTTGCGATTCTGCGACTACGCTTCTTGCGAAAATCATCGGCGAATTGAGATGGAATGATAGACCCTTTGTGAAATTCGTAATGGGGACATCCGTCTGCGAAGATATTCTTTGCGTCGGCTTGATCGCCTTGATTACGGGCGTAGCAAACGGCAGGGGGCTTTCAGTAGGCGCCATGGGGCTTTCGATGGGGGGCCTCGGAATCTTTTTCGTCGCTACTCTTCTTGTCGGCTTCGCTTTTGTTCCCCGCCTGCTCAAATCTGTTGCGAAGCGCGGCGACGATGAAGCGCTATTGCTTACTGTTCTTGGTTGCTGCTTCTTCGTTTCGTATATTGCATACAGGTTTGAATTTTCTCTGGCGCTTGGCGCGTTTCTCGTTGGTGTAATCGGCTCGACAAGCGATGTAAGATATCGCTTGACGAGGCTTGTTGTTCCTCTTAAGTCGATGTTTGCCGCAGTGTTCTTCGTTTCGATCGGCTTGCAGGTCAATCCTGCGGAATGCATGAATCACATTCCAAAAATTCTCTTTCTATCGGGAATCGTAATTTCCGGCAAATTCTTGAACTGCACCCTCGGCGCTTTGCTCTGCGGCCAGCGTATCAAAACTGCCGTGCAGCTAGGCATGGGACTAGCGCAGATCGGCGAATTCGCCTTTATGGTTGCGCTTCTATATACTGTCGCTACCGGCGATAGTGCAACCCCGATGTATCAAATCGTAGTTGCGGTTTCGATTCTTACTACTCTCGTAAACCCGATTCTCCTTAAACTATCCGAACCCTTCGGCGATTTCATGGAGCGCAAATGTCCCCCAAAGATAAAGTCTGCTCTCCAGGGCTATCGCGAAGCGATCGAGCGCTATAGCGAAACGCAGAAAGGCAAGAAGCTCGCGCGCGAAATCCGCAATTCGATTTTCCTCGTTGTCATGTTCTTCGTGCTCAATTTCGCCGTCGCAATAAGTTGTTCGCTTTTGGCGGGACGCAATTGGGCGAATGTTTCGGAATTTTTCGATGCCCATAAACAATTCGTGTTTGCTCTTGTTTTCAATCTTTTCATGGTCGCTGTTCTTGCGCCGATCATAAAAATTTCGCGCTCCCTGGGCGAGGCGCTCGCGGATGTCATTATCGGCAAGAGCGTAGCAAACTGGCAAAGCGCACTCAAATACGCCATTAGACTTTTTGTCCAAGTCGCAACAGTGCTCCTTTGGTTCGCGCAAATGACGATGATAAATATCAACCTCGCGCCGCAAGAACCTTATAAGCAACTGGTGATAGGCGTAATACTTTTGCTCGCGCTCATATTCGGCTGGCGTTTCTTCGCGCGCTCGTTCTCGAAAGCTTCGAGTCGAATCAAGGAAGCGATGAAAGCCGACGAGCATCTTCGCCATGAGCACCCGGAGCTACCGGAAAATTCATTCGTCCTCGCTGTTCCTGCCGATCTAATGCATAGAATAAGCGTGCCGGAAACTTCACCGGCAATCGGCTGTTCTGTTGCCCAGCTCAATATTCGCGCAAAGACAGGCGCCAATGTAGTAAGAGTAATTCGCGATGGAAAGCTGAATAGAAATGTCGGACCCGGTTGGGTTTTTGCGCCGAACGATCTAGTTCTAGCTTACGGCGATAATTCTCAAATCGCCGCGCTGAAAGATATGCTAGGCGTCATTTCTGAATTCTGATGCGCCTAGAGGCGCGTTCAGTGCGCTTCGCGCTGTTCAGAGGTAGGGCTCATCGCCCCTCAGTCCGCCGGTGGGCTTGGCTTCCTACGGTCGCAATAAATTGCGACCCTCCCAATGAACAAATTAACAAATCCTTTCTACGACTACAAACTACGACTACGACTAAACACTATTTTTTCTTCGCTCTCGGAGGTGGAAGCTCTTTGATTTGGACACATTCCCGAATGCCGGCGAATATCTCAGGCTCGAGCGCATCTTGCGAAACATCTATGTATAAATTTGGAATATCGCCTGGCAGGGGAGAGAGTAGAATTTTGAGAATAGTATTATTCCATTTATCTTGCGCCGCACTCTTCTCTATGGGATATATCACCTCGGCTTTGGCGTTTGCGCCATATATGAGAATAGAAAAGAATTTCAGGCCCGCGGCGTGTCCTGCGATATGTCGCGCGATTGATTTCGCAACATCCTTGCGATATTCTTCACCATTTTTTGTAGAATCGTTTAGCGATAGACGAGAATAATCTACGCAAAAAGCGTGGCCGGAAATTTCAAAAAGATTTATGTGCCCAGTTACCTCGACCTGCCGATCGCTATCTATGGGACTTGGCGAATCAATCGAAATTTTGCAAGGCTTGGATTCAAGATCGTTCTTGAAGATTTCTCTTGCGTCAAGAGTAATTTTTTCGTTTTCCTCTAGTTCTATTGGAAAACTGAATTTTTCGATGTTCTTGGCGTTTTTGGAATTTGCTGACACGGCTCTAATATCATCAGCGTCTTTAACGCTCGATGCTCGCCCGGTTTCTACAAGCGCCTCGGGATTTGTCGCAAGGTTCGATAGTCCTTTTTCGATAAGTATCTTATCTTTGTAAGGCAGCTTTGCTTCGATGGCTTCAGAATCGTTTATCGCCGACCACTTCAAATCTTCAAGGAATACCCCTAGACGCCTTTTGCATACATAATTACTCGGGGAGGAGAGAAATTCGAGTATATTGTTCAAATCGAGAGGTCCGGTATTTTCAAAGGCGCACAAATTTTTCTCTTCCGCTATAGCGCTAGCCGAAGAATTCTTCTCTAAAGATTCCTTGTAAGTTTTGCATGCGGCGAAGTCGTCCTTGGAATAGTTTGGTGGAAGGGGACTTGACTCGATAAAATATTGCGTATCGCTAGAAGAAAGTGGATGGTTGTATGTTTTGATTTTATCTTCGCCAATCCATTCTAGTATATTATCTACGAGCATGCTAGTCGTAAGCGCTTCACCGCTGGCATCTTTGCCGACATAGCTTAGGACAAGTTTTTCTTTCGCGCAAAGTATGGCGCGAAGAAGAGTGTTGGAATCTTTATCGGCAAGAGAAAAATCGAATTTCAAAGGATTGGAACCAATCAAATCGAAAGAGGGGCGCGGAGTATCGCGCGGAAAGCTATCTGAATCAAGACCAGCGATCCACACAAATCTTGCGTCATACGCGCTTGCGGCTTTTAACGGCGCCAAGCGAATCGCATTAAGCGCCTCGCTTTTCTTCGATGGGGAAGATTTTATTTTCTCCAAGAGCGCACATGAAAAAACAGCCGCCGATATTTTTTCGCTCTCTTCGCGATTCGAGAATTCGAGAGCCATCGAAATATTATCGGCAGTTTCGGCAATCGCCTTGCGGATTGCGGAAATTTCGTTTTCCTCTTCTTGCGACTTTGCCAGGAAGAACGTATCGAGAAGCCGCAGCAAAATTTCTTTCCATTTTTCTATGGTATGGCGCATGTTCGGGCAGAGCGTGTCGTTTGCATCTTTTAGCGCATCGACGAGCTTTGCGAGAATCGCTGCGGCGCGCGCCTTTTCGTTTTCGATGTAAGGAGTCGGCAAGATGCGACCAAGCCCGCCTGCTTCAATCAATTCACCATCTGTTTCACCGCAAAGTTCGCCGAGAAGTAGCCGATCCAATCCGCGCTGCCAAGTATATGGAAGGTGAGATAGGGAATCTTCATCTTTTGCTCCAATTGCATCTGCGACCCCCATATCGTCAAAGCCCCAGTGGATGTTCGCTTCTTTCACAAGCTCGCGGAAAATTTTCACGTGCTCGTTTTCTATATCGAATTTTCGTCTAACGGCTTGCACATCGGCGAATGAAAGAATAGCCGAAGCTTCAAAGCGAGAATCGCTTAATTGTACAAGATTCGAGAAAGCGTCTTGAATAGGCGAAGCGTTTGGCGCATCTTGATCTACTTGATATCTGAAAGCGATGCCTTCCTCTAGATTATCGAACGCGCTTTTTATGAGGGGTGAATATTTTTCCCATCCGGCGAAGAGTATAAGAATATCTTTGGGCGTGGCATCTTTATTTTTCGCGAGAAAATCGATAACGCCATTCCGGATTGCATCAAGTTCTCTTGCGCTCGAGCAGGCGATATGAAATTCGATATCGTTTGCGCGAAGCTTTTTTTCTTCGCTTGCGCCGCTCGCCGCAATTTCGTCTATATTGCCGCTACATAAATCATACTGCGCTTCGAGTGTAGGCGCACAACCTTTCGCCATTTTGTATATCAGCTTGTCGTCGCCGTCGAATGAATATTCCCTCGAGAACCAAGGAGTGTCGAGCGATGGGTTGAAGGACCAAAAATCGATCTTCGTTCCTCTTCTTGCCATCAGTTCGAAGAACTTGAGCCATGGATACGCAAGCGCGCTAACATCGAAGATATCGATATGCTTGAAGCGCTCGAGAGAAGAATTTTGCGCGCTCTCGCCATTCTTCCCATCAAGCGTTTCGCGATATAGACGAGAATAGGTATTCGGGTTTTCTTCTACGAGGCGCCTGTAAAGCGCGCCTTGCCAGCCGCCATCGACTTTATTTAGAGCCCAATCTTCCAGCATCTCGTATCGTGAAGTAACATATTCATCATATAGCCGCGCGAGTCTAGATGAAAGATTGCGCGCAAGTATCTCGTCGCCTTGCGTATATTTCACTAGCTCCTCTAGATCGCGAGCGAGGTGGGGCTTGGCGATGGCTTCTTCGAGAATGAAAAATATTCTCCACTCCAAAACCTCCTTTGAGTATGGATGAGCGCTCGCCTTGCGATTCGTCGAACCAAACAGCCAATCGTTTATGAACTGCGCAACGGGAATGAAAGAGAAATTCGCGAAAACCCTCCGCGGTGGATTTTTTCTCTGCAAGAAAAATCTAGTCAACCATTTCGCGCTTGCGGTATCATCTACAAGCACTAGTTTCTTCTGAAAAGGCGAGCACCATTTTTCGCGCTCCCGGCGCGCAAAAAATTCCTCCGCCAGAGCCTCGACCGAGGAGCTCCAGTGAACTTGTATGTTTTCTTCGACCATGCGTCGAATATTATAGCATTTTTCAGTAGACTTGGGGGAGGGAAAAATGATAAAATATGCGCGAAATGTTTATGGATATAGAAACAATCAGTGTTGGCACTTTCGAAGTGAACTCGTCGCTGATAACTAGCGACGATGGAATATATGTAGTCGACCCCGGCGCAGAAGGCGAGCGTATTGCCGAGCTCGTGAGGAAACATGCGCGCCCCCTCGCGGGCATCCTGCTTACGCATGCGCACTTCGACCATATTGGCGCCGTGCCTTATCTCGAAAGCATCTGGCCAGATGTGAAGGTATATATCCACGAAAGGGATGTCGCGATTCTTACTCACCCCTTGAACCAATATCCGCCGGATTACCCGAGAATCAAAAAGCCGCGCAATGTCGTCGCTGGCGCATGGCCTGATTTCGTCAAGGTTATCGAAACGCCTGGCCACACCCCCGGCGGAGTCTGCTTTTTTATGGAAAAAGAAGGTGTTCTCTTTTCCGGCGATACTCTCTTTTGCGGCTCGGTAGGCCGAACCGATTTGCCGGGCGGCAATTTCGCTACGCTTTCGAAATCGCTCAAGCGACTTTTGGAGCTTGATGACGCGATTAAGGTAATTCCCGGCCACGGCGCCACGACCACGATTGGCGCAGAGCGCCGCACAAATCCATATCTAAACTAGCGCCCATCGGCGCTGTTTAGATAGTTTAGGTGTTCAGTTGGAGTTGGAGAGGTTAATGAAAACAACTTGAACAACTTGGGACAACTTTTTATCGCGGGCCAACTTGCCCGCGATATGAAAGTAGGGGCATAGAATTTTCAATTCGTACCA